>NZ_VWXF01000019.1:0-25852 GCF_011752615.1 Candidatus Pantoea multigeneris | reverse complement strand
ACAGATTGTCTGATAAATTGTTAAAGAGCAGTGCAATCAGCGCGTTAGCTTGCTGTTGCGAGGTGGCGTATATTACGCTTTCCTCCTTCAGAGTCAAACACTTTTTTCAGTATTTTTCTCTGGCGGGGTGAATCACTTCACGCCCTGCTGAGTCGTTTGCGTTTCCGCTTTGCCGTCTCAGTGGTTGCGCATTATAGGCAGTTCTTCCGGGCTGACAAGGGCTAATTTCATAAAAAAATACCGTTCGCTGCATTCCACAGCAAAAGCCGTGCTTATACGTAGTTACGCACAAACTTATCCACATTCGTCTTGCAATATGAATTTAGACGAGCAACACGCAAACGTTTTCGCTACAATGCCCCGCGACGTAAGGATGCCCCTTTTTTGGGGCGTTACCTGAAGCAGGTATCTTTTCTCTATATAGAAGAGAGCTAAGCTTGATGTAACGCTCTTATTTATGCGAAACAAAGCCAAGGGATATAACCACCATGCAACAACGTCGTCCTGTACGCCGTGCTCTTCTGAGTGTCTCAGATAAAGCAGGCATCCTCGAATTTGCTCAGGCACTCTCTAACCGTGGTGTTGAGCTGCTCTCCACTGGCGGTACTGCACGCTTGCTGGCTGATGCAGGCCTGCCCGTCACTGAAGTTTCTGACTACACCGGCTTCCCGGAAATGATGGATGGACGCGTCAAGACTCTGCACCCTAAAGTGCATGGCGGTATTCTTGGCCGCCGCGGTCAGGATGATGCCATCATGGCGCAGCACGCTATCAGCCCAATCGACATGGTGGTCGTAAACCTTTATCCATTTGCACAGACTGTGGCTCGTGAAGGGTGCTCACTGGAAGATGCGGTTGAAAATATCGATATCGGTGGCCCAACGATGGTGCGCTCAGCAGCGAAGAACCATAAAGACGTTGCCATTGTCGTGAAGAGCAGCGACTACGAGGCAATTATTGCGGAGCTGGATGCTAACGAAAATTCGTTGACGCTGGAAACCCGTTTCGACCTGGCGATCAAAGCCTTCGAACACACCGCCGCCTATGACAGCATGATTGCTAACTACTTCGGTAGCCTGGTGCCTGCATACCACAGCGAAAGCAAAGAACCTGCTGGTCGCTTCCCACGTACGCTGAACCTGAACTTCATTAAGAAGCAGGATATGCGTTACGGTGAAAACAGCCATCAGGATGCTGCCTTCTATATAGAAGAGAATGTTGCTGAAGCTTCAGTGGCTACTGCACAGCAAGTGCAGGGTAAAGCACTCTCTTACAACAACATCGCAGATACCGATGCTGCGCTTGAGTGCGTGAAAGAGTTCACCCAGCCAGCTTGCGTTATCGTTAAGCATGCCAACCCTTGTGGCGTAGCCGTAGGCGATTCTATTCTGGAAGCTTACGAGCGTGCTTACAAAACCGATCCAACGTCTGCTTTCGGCGGCATTATTGCTTTTAATGAAGAGCTGGACGAAGCCACTGCGCAAGCCATCGTTAGCCGTCAGTTTGTTGAGGTGATCATTGCCCCTTCCGCGAGTGAAGCTGCACTGAAAGTCACTGCAAGCAAACAGAACGTGCGCGTGCTGATTTGCGGCAAATGGCAGAACCGCATCAGCGGTCTGGATTTCAAACGTGTAAATGGCGGCTTGTTAGTACAGGACCGCGATTTGGGCATGGTTGATGCCAGCCAGCTGCGCGTAGTAAGCCAGCGCCAGCCAACCGAGCAGGAACTGCGTGATGCGCTGTTCTGCTGGAAAGTGGCTAAATTCGTGAAGTCCAACGCCATCGTCTATGCCCGTGACAATATGACCATCGGTATAGGTGCAGGCCAGATGAGCCGTGTTTACTCCGCTAAAATTGCAGGTATTAAAGCCGGTGATGAAGGTTTGGAAGTGAAAGGCTCAGCAATGGCTTCCGATGCTTTCTTCCCGTTCCGTGATGGTATTGATGCTGCGGCAGCGGTTGGCGTGACCTGCGTTATTCAGCCAGGTGGTTCTATTCGTGATGAAGAAGTGATCGCGGCTGCAAATGAACACGGCATTGCCATGATCTTCACCGACATGCGCCATTTCCGCCATTAATCCTCTGGAGCCTCTTAAGATGAAAATTTTAGTCATTGGTAATGGTGGACGTGAGCACGCGCTGGCATGGAAAGCAGCACAGTCGCCACTGGCCGATAAAGTCTTTGTTGCGCCGGGTAATGCGGGTACAGCACTGGAACCGGCACTGGAAAACGTTGCAATCAGCGCGACCGATGTTCCAGCACTGTTGGCATTCGCCCAGCGCGAAAATATCGATCTGACCATCGTTGGCCCGGAAGCGCCGCTGGTGATTGGCGTGGTTGATACCTTCCGCGCTGCGGGTCTGAAAATTTTTGGCCCAACTCAGGCAGCAGCCCAGTTGGAAGGCTCCAAAGCCTTCACCAAAGATTTCCTGGCGCGCCAGCAGATCCCAACGGCGGAATACCAGAATTTTACCGAAGTCGAACCTGCGCTGGCCTACCTGCGCGAGAAAGGCGCGCCTATTGTCATTAAAGCGGATGGTCTTGCGGCTGGTAAAGGCGTGATCGTCGCCATGACGTTACAAGAAGCTGAAGATGCCGTGCAGGACATGCTGGCAGGGAATGCGTTTGGTGACGCAGGCCACCGTATTGTTATCGAAGAGTTCCTCGATGGCGAAGAAGCCAGCTTTATTGTTATGGTCGATGGCGACAATGTGCTGCCAATGGCTACCAGCCAGGACCATAAACGCGTAGGTGATGGCGATACCGGCCCAAATACTGGCGGTATGGGTGCTTACTCACCAGCTCCGGTGGTAACCGATGAGATCCATCAGCGCGTCATGGATCAGATCATCTGGCCAACGGTTAACGGCATGAAAGCAGAAGGTAATACCTACACCGGCTTCCTGTATGCCGGTCTGATGATCGATAAGTCAGGCCAGCCTAAGGTGATTGAGTTTAACTGCCGCTTCGGCGATCCAGAAACTCAGCCAATCATGCTGCGTCTGCAGTCCGATCTGGTCGAATTATGCCTGGCGGGTTGTGATGGTACGCTGGATCAAAAAGATTCGCAGTGGGATCCACGTCCTTCACTGGGAGTCGTACTGGCTGCGGGTGGTTATCCTGGTGATTACTCGACGGGTGACGTTATCAATGGTCTGCCTGAAGGTGAATCCGCGGAGGGTAAGGTATTCCATGCCGGCACCAAAATGCAGGATAACAACGTGGTAACCAGCGGTGGTCGCGTGTTGTGCGTAACTGCTCTCGGCGAAGATGTCGCAGCAGCGCAGAAAAATGCCTACGCTCTGGCGCAGAACATTTCATGGCAGGGCAGCTTCTGCCGTCGTGATATTGGCTATCGCGCTATTAACCGCAAGTAATATCACCTGGCCCGGCAATCGCTGGGCCAGTTTCTCTCTTCTGCCCTGACATCATTCATTCTTAGCAAGATCTTCTGCCGTCGGTTGCCAGCTACACTCATCCTGAGCGCTATACCAAATCAATTGTACGCCTTGAGGCGCTTCCAGCCATGCAACCATTAACGGCGTTTGCAACCGAGCCTGCTCCTGCAACACGTAACGGCGATCGCTGTCCGTGAATGCTGGCTTAATGATTTGACCTTCACAGCTCCGGACTTGCCCATCACCGAGCCAGTGCCCCTGTTTTAACCATACCTGACCGTTAAGTAATGCATTGCTCGCCTTTAACAGGCGATCGGCATCAAACTTATAGAGCTCGACACTTTCCGGACTCACCGCTTCGCGCTGCCCAGCAAGTTGGCGCTGCATAAAGCTCAGGGCGCCAGCATGATCAAAACGGAGAGTAACGTCGTCAGGCTGTTTGCCATTTAGTGTTTTGCGTAAGCTGACGAGTTGATTTTCGTGCCAGCTATAATCGGTCACTTCACGACTATCACCGGTAAACGGGGTATAGACGGCGCGCAAATGAATACTTTGGTCGTCATCGTTCAGACGCCAGATACGCACGGTTCCACGATCGGCTAAATATCCGCTGGCGGTGAAAGGAGGTATTTTCGGGTGAGAACTACAGGCCGTGAGTAACAAGGAGAAAAGCAGGGGAAAATAGCGCTGAGTTGCTCGAGTTAGCATAGCAGCCCCTTAAAATACAAAAGGGGCGAAAACCGCCCCCATAAATAACCTAACCCAGCGGGTGGCTTATTTAACAGCGTCTTTCAGGGCTTTACCTGAAACGAATGCTGGTACGTTAGCCGCTGCGATTTTGATCTCTTTACCAGTCTGCGGGTTGCGACCGGTACGCTCAGCGCGGTGGTTCACTTTAAAAGTACCAAAACCAACCAGTTGTACAGCATCACCCTCTTTAAGAGACTCAGTGATCGCAGCCAGAGTTGATTCCAGTGCTGCTTTAGCCTGGGTTTTTGACAGGTCCGCTTTATCCGCGATCACATCAATCAGTTGAGTCTTGTTCATATGTTATCCTTAAAGTGTATTTATCGCTTGCTAAGCAACGAGTGCGAGTGAAACGCCATATTCTGGCACCCTTCAGCCTGCACGCACCGATAGCCACAATTTTCAGCCCCCCAAATGTAGACCAGACAGGGGGCCAATGTGAAGCCTCCAGGCGCGGTAATTCGGGCCTGAAGTCACGTTTTCTCGCCTTACTGGTGGAAATTTATACCGATGTTACTGATTCCATCTTCTCGCAGGTCTGAACGTAACCCTTTAATCAATTCCAGGTCGCGTTCTTCGCACTCTGCGAGCAGGCGGAAAATCTCCCATTGCTGGTCCCATTCGTCGATCACAGCCTGGTTTTCCCGCAGCTCTTCATCGCTCATTTCGCGCCCAGCCTGCGTCATTTCCAGGATTGCGACAGTGGTCACTGACGTCCGGCTGACCTCAATGGCATGTTCCAGGGTTTCACCGCTGAGCTGCGCATGAACTAACTCACTCAATGCGACACAAGCATCAATGGCTGGGTAGACACCGTACACATCAAAATCATCACCATCAGGGATGGCTGACTCCAGCTTCTCAAGCTGGCTATCAAAATTAATCTTGGCATCTTTAACCGTCAGCGATTCCCAGATTAAATCAAGGATGCGGCGATAAAGTGCCGGGTCAGCGAATTCCGTTTGCTGACAAAAAGCCCAGTAATTAGGGAACATGCGCTCGCACAGGCAAGCCATAAAAGTCACATGTTGCCAGCTTTCCAGCTTTGCAAGGCGTAAATGAACAGGGTTTTGTAACATGGCGAATGCTCTTCACTATATTTCTCTGGCGGCAGTGTACCGCAAAGCCTGCGTTAAAGCGCGTGTTGCCAGCGTTGAAATGCAGGACGTTGCGAGGCAACAGCATCTGCCCAGCGGGTAGGTTCCGGAAGACGATAACCTTGGGTGACATTTTGTGTCCAGTAAAGCGCACTATTTTGGCTGACCCGATGCCCCGTCGAGATAAACAAAGGGTTGCAGCGGGCTTTGCTGCGCCACACCCAGCCAATCTGTTCGCCTTTATCATGCAGTGGAACACAGGCCCCGACTGTTGACTCAAGCTCATCGCAGCGGCCACATAGCCGCTTTTTAGCGACACCAATCGTGGGCACATCCACCATCAAGCCAAAATGCGCTGCAACACCGAGCCGGCGTGGATGTGCAATGCCATGACCATCCACAAACAGGAGGTCGGGCTTCTGCTGTAGCTGAGACCATGCGGCTAATAATGCGGGATATTCACGGAAGGAAAGAAAGCCAGGGATGTATGGCAGGGTGGTGGCAATACGTGCCACCTGATACTCAACCAGCCGCAGCGAGGGATATTCTAAAATAACCAACGCTGCACGTGTAATTTCGCCGCCCTGCTCGAAACCGACATCAGCCCCACCGATCCAGCGTGGGGGCAGGACGTCAAAGTCATCTTCCCGTACTACCTGAGCAGCGCAACGCATCTGCTCAGCTCGCAAGGCAGCGATATCCACCACGTTTATGCCTGATGATAAGGCTTAGACAAACGATGCACGGCCTCAATGAACACACCGGCATTTTCCGGCGGCACATCAAGGTGAATACCGTGTCCGAGGTTGAATACATGCCCTTCCCCGCTGCCGAAGCCAGCAAGAATAGTGGCAACCTCTTCTTCGATGCGCGCCGGTGGAGCATACAACATTGAAGGGTCCATGTTGCCTTGCAGCGCCACACGGTGGCCCACGCGACGGCGAGCATCGGCGATATCCGTCGTCCAGTCCAGGCCTAATGCATCACAGCCGGTATCCGCCATCGCTTCCAGCCACTGCCCGCCACCTTTAGTGAACAGCGTAACCGGTACACGGCGACCGTCATTTTCATGCAACAAGCTGTCGACGATTTTATGCATGTAGTACAGCGAAAATTCGCGGTAATCACGGCCTGACAGCACGCCGCCCCAGGTATCAAAAATCATGACTGACTGTGCGCCAGCACGGATTTGGGCATTGAGGTACAGAATGACGCTGTCAGCCAGTTTATCCAGCAGCGCATGCAGCGTTGCGGGTTCAGCAAACATCATCTTTTTGATTTTCGTGAACGCTTTGCTGCTGCCGCCTTCAACCATGTAGGTGGCCAAAGTCCACGGGCTACCGGAGAAACCAATCAGTGGCACTTCGCCTTTCAGATTACGGCGGATCGTGCGCACGGCATTCATCACATAGCCCAGTTCCTGCTCAGGATCGGGGACCGGGAGGCGGTCAACATCGGCGCGGCAAGTAATTGGGCGCTCGAAGCGTGGGCCTTCACCCGTTTCAAAATAGAGTCCCAGCCCCATGGCATCGGGGACGGTGAGAATATCACTGAAGAGGATTGCCGCATCCAGTGGGAAGCGGCGCAGCGGTTGCAGCGTCACCTCACAGGCCAGTTCAGCATTTTTGCACAGCGACATAAAATCACCGGCTTCAGCGCGGGTGGCTTTGTATTCCGGTAAATAGCGGCCTGCTTGTCGCATCATCCATACTGGGGTGGTATCCACCGGCTGACGTAACAGGGCACGCAGATAACGATCGTTCTTCAGTTCACTCATTTTTGGGCTCTCTCTGTCTCAGACGCGCAGTGTAGCATTTTCATGAACTCTCGGCGCGGCAGATGGCGACAGTATCTTCAATCAATCGGCGAGCAACCGTGCCTGGCGGTGGTAGCTGAGGGAGTTGATCAAAGCGATACCAGCCCGCATCCTGTAGCTCTTTACCATCAATTTTGAGATCGCCGCCGGCATATTCAGCCATAAACGCCGTCATCAGTGATTGAGGGAACGGCCAGGGCTGAGAGGTAACATAGCGCACGTTTTTTACCTGCACATTGCTCTCTTCCATCACTTCGCGCGCCACCGCTTGTTCCAGCGTCTCACCCACCTCGACAAAGCCGGCCAGCACGGTATAAACATTGTTACGATGGTTAGTGTGATTGGCTAACAGGATTTCATCCCCACGCCGGATAGCCACAATCACACAAGGTGCGATCTGTGGGTAATAGCGTTCACGACAGTGACTACACAGGCAGGCAAACTCACGCTTACTATGGTGCATTTCATGACCACAGTAGCCACACCAGCGATGCGAACGATAAAACTCCGCCAGCTGCACCCCACGGCCCGCCAACTGAAACAGTTTCACATCTTCATTGATCAGCTGACGTGCTGAAGCCATATTGTCAGGGCGGGATTCACACACCAGCCATACCGTTTCGCCTTGCCACTCGCCGATAGGCATGCCAAGACTTCCCACTAAATTGAATGCACTTGCAGGCCCCTGCGGCAGCTCACCATGCGGCAGCCAAAGTTTGTTTTCCTGGCTGACAACCCACCATCCAGCGTCTACGCTTGAGATCTCACGTTGCATATAAATCGTCATCCTTATGCGTCGTATGTTGACGCTGAAGTCCTGATGTTAGTGTGTAAATCACTATACCCTAATTATTTTGGGTTGCAGGCAAGCAGATAGCACTGCGCCAGCACTCTGCAATGATCGGGAAAATAAACAATCCGGAGCCTCTAATGCTTAACCAGTTAAATGACCTGACCGATCGCGTAGGTGGCAGTAACGAACTGGTCGATGCGTGGCTGGAAGCCCGCCGCCAGTTACTGGTGTCGTACTATCATCTTGTCGGTATTAAACCCAATAAAGAGTCCTTAACGGCGCTGGATGAACAAGCGCTGGATAGCTTCTGTCACGGGCTGGTGGATTACCTCTCAGCGGGCCACTTCAGTGTTTATGAGCGCATCATCAGTGAGATGCAAGGCGACAGCCCATTGATTGCTGCTGCGCAAATTTATCCTCAGCTGGAACGCAACACCGAACATTTGATGCAGCTGTATGACGGTCATCTGCAGCAGTCGATTACTGATGATAACTGCATGACTTTTCAGCAGGCACTTTCAGAAGTGGGAGAAGTACTGGAAGCCCGCTTTACGCTGGAAGATAAGCTCGTGCAGTTGGCCTGGGATAATCAGTTGGCAAGTGCCCCGGTTGCCAATGCAAACGATATGGCACGCCCAGCTTAAAAAACAGCAAATGTAAAATGCTTGTTATTATTAAAAAGGCCTTTTATGCTGAAGGGGCTTTGCAGTATCAACGCGAAGTCGTTCAGCGCTAAGGCCTGAGCGTTTTATCTTGTCGGAGTGCCCCCCGGGGCTGAGACCGTTAATTCGGGATCCGCGGAACCTGATCAGGCTAATACCTGCGAAGGGAACAAGAGTAAAATTCATCAGTGCAGCGGCACTTTATCGCCTGCTGTTGCTGTTACTCCTTCCGGACTCCGGACAAGCAAACTTCCCTTTTAGATGGAAATTGCTATGTCTGTATCGAAAACAAACCGCCGTGAACAGCGCGCCCAGGCGCAAGAATTTATCGACTCACTCAAAGGCGGATCGGCCTTCCCTAACTCTAAACGTATCTGGATCACCGGTAGCCAGCCTGATATTCGCGTGCCTATGCGTGAGATTCAGCTCAGCCCGACACTGGTCGGCGGCAGTAAAAGTGAGCCTCAGTTTGAAGATAACGAGGCAGTGCCGGTGTATGACACCGCGGGGCCTTATGGCGATCCTGATGCGCAGATTGATGTCCATCGTGGACTGCATAAGCTGCGCGCACGCTGGATAACACAGCGTGATGACAGTGAAACTCTCGAGCAGATCAGCTCGGTCTACACGCAACAACGCTTAGCCGATGATGGCTTAGACCATTTGCGGTTTGAACATCTGCCACAGCCTCGCCGGGCAAAAGCCGGACGCTGCGTGACACAGCTTCATTACGCTCGCCTCGGCATCGTCACCCCGGAGATGGAATATATTGCGCTGCGTGAAAATATGGGTCGCGAACGGATTCGTGGTGAAGTGCTGCTGCAACAGCATCCGGGTCACAGCTTCGGTGCGCATCTCCCCGAGAATATCACTGCTGAGTTCGTGCGTGAGGAAGTGGCCGCCGGACGTGCAATTATCCCCGCCAACATTAACCATCCCGAATCTGAGCCCATGATTATTGGTCGCAATTTCCTGGTTAAGGTCAACGCTAACATCGGAAACTCTGCCGTCACGTCTTCCATTGAAGAAGAGGTAGAAAAGCTGGTGTGGTCAACCCGTTGGGGCGCGGATACCGTGATGGACCTTTCAACCGGTCGCTACATCCATGAAACCCGAGAGTGGATCTTGCGTAACAGCCCCGTTCCTATTGGTACAGTGCCGATTTATCAGGCGCTGGAAAAGGTCAACGGCGTAGCGGAAGATCTTAACTGGGAAGTGTTCCGCGATACTCTGCTGGAACAGGCTGAACAGGGCGTCGATTACTTTACTATTCATGCCGGAGTCCTGCTGCGCTATGTGCCAATGACCGCCAAACGTCTGACTGGTATTGTTTCTCGTGGCGGCTCAATTATGGCGAAGTGGTGCCTTTCACATCATAAAGAGAGTTTCCTCTATCAGCATTTCCGCGAAATTTGTGAAATCTGCGCGGCGTATGATGTTTCGCTATCACTGGGTGATGGCCTGCGTCCTGGATCCATTCAGGATGCCAATGACGAAGCACAGTTTGCCGAGCTGCATACGCTTGGAGAGCTGACAAAGATTGCCTGGGAGTATGATGTTCAGGTGATGATCGAGGGGCCGGGACATGTGCCGATGCAGATGATCCGCCGCAATATGACGGAACAACTTGAGCATTGCCATGAGGCGCCGTTCTATACCCTTGGCCCGTTAACCACTGACATAGCCCCTGGCTACGATCACTTCACCTCAGGAATTGGTGCCGCCATGATCGGCTGGTTTGGTTGTGCCATGCTGTGTTACGTCACCCCGAAAGAACATCTGGGTTTACCGAATAAAGAGGATGTGAAGCAAGGGCTGATCACCTATAAAATTGCCGCCCACGCCGCCGATTTGGCGAAAGGCCATCCGGGCGCGCAAATTCGTGATAACGCGATGTCCAAAGCGCGTTTTGAATTCCGTTGGGAAGATCAGTTTAATCTGGCACTCGACCCGCACACTGCCCGCGCCTATCATGACGAAACACTGCCGCAAGAATCTGGCAAAGTGGCACATTTCTGCTCTATGTGTGGACCCAAATTCTGCTCAATGAAGATTACGCAGGAAGTCCGTGAATATGCAGCGCAGCAGGAAGCTGCGGCAAAACCTATCGAAATTGGCATGGCAAGGATGTCCGATGCGTTTCGCAGTCGCGGCAGCGAGCTGTATCACCCAGCCGATGCCCTAAACGAGGAATAAGTATGAGTGCCCCTTTTCCCTCCACCGCACCAGTCCTGGGACTGTATCCGGTTGTGGACAGCGTTGAATGGATCGCCCGCCTGCTAGAAGCTGGCGTACGCACGATCCAGCTACGCGTGAAAGATCGTCAGGATGAGGATGTCGAACCGGCGATCCGGGAAGCCATCGCATTGGGCAAACAGTATCAGGCACGGCTGTTTATCAATGACTACTGGCAGCTCGCGGTGCGCCACCAGGCTTATGGTGTCCATCTGGGGCAGGAAGATCTCGACGTGGCAGATCTGGATGCGATCCGCGCTGCGGGGCTGCGTTTAGGGATTTCGACCCATGACGATGCCGAGCTGGACCGCGCGCTAGCGATCCAGCCATCCTACATTGCACTGGGCCATATCTTCCCGACCCAGACCAAAGATATGCCATCGGAACCGCAAGGCCTGGTGGAACTTAAGCGCCACCTGTCACGGCTGCAACATATTCCGACCGTTGCCATCGGCGGTATTTCTATCGCGCGTGCGCCAGAAGTGCTGGCCACAGGCGTAGGAAGCATTGCGGTAGTGAGTGCGATTACTCAGGCTGAAGACTGGCGTGCCGCCACGGCCACCCTGCTGGCACTGGCTGAACCAGAGAATCAGGAACCTGTCGCACAGGGGTGATGTAATTGTTGCACTGGCGCACAAGTTAGCTGGAAACCACTACGCACCTCGTGAATCAACAGCTAGTGCGTAGTCGGTGATCAACTTAATGTTGCTGGCGTCAGGCAACTCCGCGTCTGACCAGGGCTGATAGCTTCTCCTTTTCGGCCCTGCCTTTCTCGCTATGCAGCACAGGAGGCTATTGCTCGCTCCACAGCCGCTCCCACCAAAGCCACAGCCTGCTCAGTTCGCGCATCGAGAGGGAATGTAAAGTTAAGCCGCAGACAGTTGCGGTATTTTCCTGAAGCAGAGAACAGAGAACCTACCACCACTTGTATCCCTGAAGCTCGCAGCTCACGGTTGAGTAATACCGCATCAAATGCCTCTGGCAACTCAATCCACATTAAAAATCCGCCCTGCGGACGCGATACGCAAATACCACAGGGAAAATAGTGCCGCACCCAGCAGCTGAAGGTTTCATAGTTACGCTGATAAATTTGCCGCATCCGGCGGAGATGGGGCTGGTAATAGCCCTGACGGATAAACTCAGCCACGGCATATTGTGTTTGCGTCACGGTCGATCCGGTCACGATGTATTTCATATGAATGACCCGATCGCGATAGCGACCCGGTGCGACCCAACCTACGCGTAAACCGGGGGCCAGGGTTTTTGATACCGAACTGCACAGCAATACCCGTCCATCGACATCCAGTGATTTAATGCTCACGGGGCGCGGGTATTCCCATGCGAGTTCGGCATAGACGTCATCTTCAATAATCGCCGCATCAAAGCGCTGCACCAGCGCCAGCAGCGCCCGCTTGCGTGCTTCCGGCATGATAAAGCCCATGGGATTGTTGCAGTTGGGTACCACAATCACGGCCTTTATCGGCCACTGATCAAAGGCCAGCTCCAGTGCTTCGATACTCATGCCCGTCACCGCATCGGTGGGGATCTCGATGGCGCGGATACCGAAACCACGCAGCGCCTGCATAATGCCGTGAAATGAAGGCGACTCAACGGCAATGATATCGCCTGGTTCGCACACCGCACGGATAGCCACGGAGATCGCCTCGTGGCAACCGTTGGTTATCACAATATCATCCGGTCCAAGCTGGCAGCCGCTATCAATGGCAATACGCGCCACCTGCTCACGCAACGGCAGGCACCCGACAATGCTGTCATAAGCCAGTATGCGTGGATCCTGCTTCTGCGCCTGTCGGCTCAGGATCTTCCAGAGTGGTTTTAACGTTGGCTGGGTCAGATCTGGCGAACCATTTCCCAATAACAGCATGTCGGTTTCCATCCGCCCGCTGAGTAAATCCAGCACTTCATCCCATTGTGAAATTTCGACGGGGCGCTGTACCGGTTTTGAAAGCGCAGGAACCGGTGGCACGGCTTTGCGGCTGGCAACAAAATAGCCCGAGCGCGGTTGTGAATGGATGAGCTGTTTCTCTTCTAACAGGTAATACGCCTGCTGGACTGTACTGATGCTGACGCCGTGCTCTTCACTGAGGCTACGAATAGAAGGCAAACGCTCGCCGCTCCGATACAGCCCCTGCTCTATACGCTGCGCCAGCAGCGTAGCCAGATGTTGATAACGTGTCATTGCATGCCCTCGTAAGCCGTACTCCTTGATTCAACCAGTACAGATGGCGACAAAAATCACCATTCAGACTGTTTTATCACCGGTCTGTACTGGTTGTAAAAGCTGATTTTTGTATCTGTATCCTTTTCGGTCAAAGACGCACACTGGAGTCCGGGTAAAACATTGAGGTCATCGCCATGGAATTTGATCAAAACCGCTCTGGTAAGCCATCCTCGGTTACGCCACTAACCGTAATTCGCGCGCTGCTAACTGCATTTAAGCAATGGCGTGCGCGGCGAGAAACTGCCGCTATTTTGTCGCAGCTCAACGATCAGCAGCTGAAAGATATTGGTATGTCACGCAGTGATGTTGAACGCTGGCGCTGAATCGCAGCCATAAAAAAACCCTGCCGAGGCAGGGTTTTTTATTAGTAAGGCTGACGATTAATCGTCGTTGCCGCCAAGACCGGCGTTCAGCAACTCAGCCAGGCTCGCAGAGGCTTCATCCGCAGTCACCTGCGGTGCAACCGGTGCTTCGCCCGCAGAGCGGCGACGCATACGATCCTGGTGGTAAGCATAACCAGTACCCGCTGGGATCAGACGACCTACGATTACGTTCTCTTTCAGGCCGCGCAGTTCATCGCGCTTACCTGCTACTGCAGCTTCGGTCAGGACACGAGTGGTCTCCTGGAACGATGCAGCAGAGATGAACGATTCGGTTGCCAGTGACGCTTTGGTGATACCCAGCAGATCGCGCATAAACGTTGCGCCAACTTTGCCGTTCGCTTCAAGTTCACGGTTAGAGATCTTGATGCGGGAGTATTCAGCCTGCTCACCTTCCAGGAAGTCTGTACCACCTGCGCTAACGATGGTTGCTTTACGCAGCATCTGACGCACGATGACTTCGATGTGTTTATCGTTAATCTTAACGCCTTGCAGACGGTAAACTTCCTGCACTTCGTTAGTGATGTAACGTGTAACCGCATGGACGCCACGCAGACGCAGGATGTCGTGTGGAGACTCTGGGCCGTCAGAAACAACGTCACCACGTTCTACACGTTCACCTTCGAATACGTTCAGCTGACGCCATTTCGGAATCATCTCTTCGTACGGATCGCTACCATCAACTGGGGTGATTACCAGACGACGCTTGCCTTTGGTCTCTTTACCGAAGGAGATAATACCGCTGATCTCCGCCAGGATTGCTGGCTCTTTCGGACGACGCGCTTCGAACAGGTCAGCAACGCGTGGCAGACCACCGGTGATGTCCTTGGTACCGCCAGATTCCTGCGGAACACGTGACAAGGTGTCACCAGCACTGATCTTAACGCCATCTTCCAGTTGAACAATCGCTTTGCCCGGCAGGAAGTACTGTGCTGGCATGTCGGTACCTGGGATCAGAACATCGTTCCCGTTAGCATCAACAATTTTCAGCGCAGGACGCAGATCTTTAGCACCTGCAGTACGTTCTGCAGAGTCCAGTACCACCAGAGATGACAGACCGGTAAGGTCATCAGTCTGACGGGTAATGGTCTGACCGTCGATCATGTCAGTGAAGCGAATGAAACCGCCCACTTCGGTGATAACTGGCATGGTGTGTGGATCCCAGTTTGCTACGGTTTCGCCCGCTGCAACCTGCTCGCCATCACCTTTAGCCATCACCGCACCGTAAGGAACTTTATAGCTCTCTTTGGTACGACCGAATTCGTCGATCATTTTCAGCTCAACGTTACGAGAGACGATAACCAGTTTCCCGGAGGAGTTGGTTACAGACTTCGCGTTGGTCAGCTTGATGGTACCTTTGTTCTTCACCTGAATGCTGGATTCAGCAGCCGCACGAGATGCCGCACCACCGATGTGGAACGTACGCATCGTCAGCTGTGTACCCGGCTCACCGATGGACTGTGCTGCGATAACGCCGATGGCCTCACCTTTGTTGATGATGTGACCACGAGCCAGGTCGCGACCGTAGCAGTGTGCACATACGCCGAAGTCGGTTTCACAACCTACAACAGAACGTACTTTAATCGCATCAACAGAGTTCACTTCGACAACATCACACCAGTGCTCATCGATCAGCGTGTTACGCGGGATCAGGATGTCAGCAGTACCTGGCTTCAGCACGTCTTCAGCCGTTACACGACCCAGTACACGCTCACGCAGTGGCTCTTTAACGTCGCCACCTTCGATGACCGGAGTCATCATGATGCCTTCGAATGTGCCACAGTCGTCTTCGGTAACCACCAGGTCCTGCGCAACGTCTACCAGACGACGCGTCAGATAACCGGAGTTAGCGGTTTTCAGTGCGGTATCCGCAAGACCTTTACGCGCACCGTGCGTCGAGATGAAGTACTGGAGTACGTTCAGACCTTCGCGGAAGTTCGCGGTGATTGGCGTTTCGATGATTGAGCCATCTGGCTTAGCCATCAGACCACGCATACCTGCCAGCTGACGAATCTGAGCTGCAGAACCACGTGCACCGGAGTCGGCCATCATGTAGATGCTGTTGAACGACACCTGCTGCTCTTCTTCACCGTGACGGTTGATCACAGTTTCAGTTTGCAGGTTGTCCATCATCGCTTTGGAAACGCGTTCGTTCGCTGCGGCCCAGATATCGATGACTTTGTTGTAACGTTCGCCAGCAGTTACCAGACCAGACTGGAACTGTTCCTGAATCTCAGCAACTTCAGCTTCCGCTTCGTTGATGATTTCCGCTTTCTTAGCCGGGATAACCATGTCGTCGATACCTACAGAGGCACCTGAACGGGCTGCGTAAGCAAAGCCGGTGTACATGGTCTGGTCAGCAAAGATAACGGTCGGCTTCAGGCCCAGGATGCGGTAACAGGTGTTCAGCATCTTGGAGATAGCTTTCTTACCTAACGCCTGGTTGACGATAGAGTAAGGCAGACCTTTCGGTACGATCATCCACAGAATCGAACGACCAATGGTGGTGTCGATTAAGCTGGTTTTCGCAACGAACTCATCTTGTTCATTTTTGCTGTATTCAGTAATACGCACTTTAACGCGTGCATGCAGCTCGGCCAGGCCAGCGCGATACACACGCTCAGCTTCTTTCGGGCCGGTCAGTACCATGCCTTCGCCGCGCGCGTTTACTTTGTCACGGGTCATGTAGTACAGACCCAGTACAACGTCCTGAGAAGGAACGATGATTGGCTCGCCGTTCGCAGGTGACAGGATGTTGTTGGTAGACATCATCAGCGCACGCGCTTCCAGCTGAGCTTCCAGCGTCAGCGGTACGTGAACTGCCATCTGGTCACCATCGAAGTCGGCGTTATATGCCGCACAAACCAGCGGGTGCAGCTGGATCGCTTTACCTTCGATCAGAACAGGTTCGAATGCCTGAATACCCAAACGGTGCAGGGTTGGTGCACGGTTCAGCAGTACTGGGTGTTCGCGGATAACTTCATCCAGGATATCCCAAACGACAGCTTCTTCACGCTCAACCATTTTCTTAGCAGCTTTGATGGTGGTCGCGAGGCCACGCAGTTCCAGCTTGCCGTAGATGAACGGTTTGAACAGCTCCAGTGCCATTTTCTTCGGCAGACCACACTGATGCAGACGCAGGTATGGACCTACGGTGATTACAGAACGGCCAGAGTAGTCAACACGTTTACCCAACAGGTTCTGACGGAAACGACCCTGCTTACCTTTGATCATGTCGGCCAAAGATTTCAGAGGACGTTTGTTAGAGCCAGTGATGGCACGACCGCGACGGCCGTTATCCAGCAAGGCATCTACCGCTTCCTGCAGCATACGTTTTTCGTTACGTACGATGATATCTGGCGCAGCCAGATCGAGCAGACGCTTCAGACGGTTGTTACGGTTGATAACGCGACGATACAGATCGTTCAGATCCGACGTTGCGAAACGACCACCATCCAGCGGTACCAGCGGACGCAGATCTGGCGGCAGAACCGGCAGAACGGTCAGGATCATCCACTCTGGCTTGTTACCAGACTGTACGAACGCTTCCAGCAGCTTGATACGCTTGGTCAGCTTTTTACGTTTGGTCTCGGAGTTGGTTTCGTTCAGCTCTTCACGCAGCTGCTCGCACTCTTGCTCCAGATCCATGTTTTTCAGCAGCGCCTGGATAGCTTCCGCACCCATCTTCGCGTCGAATTCGTCACCGAACTCTTCCAGCGCGTCAAGGTACTGCTCTTCGGTCAGAATCTGACGTTTTTCCAGGTTGGTCATACCGCCTTCGATCACAACATAAGATTCGAAGTACAGTACGCGCTCGATATCACGCAGTGGCATATCCAGCAGCAAGCCGATACGCGAAGGCAGTGATTTCAGGAACCAAATGTGCGCAGTTGGAGAAGCCAGTTCAATGTGGCCCATGCGCTCACGGCGAACCTTGGTCTGTGTAACTTCAACGCCACACTTCTCACAGATCACACCGCGATGTTTCAAACGCTTGTACTTACCGCACAGGCATTCGTAATCTTTTACCGGCCCAAAGATACGGGCGCAGAACAGACCGTCACGCTCCGGTTTGAAGGTACGGTAGTTAATGGTTTCTGGCTTTTTAACTTCACCAAAAGACCATGAACGGATCATGTCTGGCGAGGCCAGAGCAATTTTGATCGCATCAAACTCTTCGGTCTTAGTTTGCGCTTTCAGAAACTTAAGTAAGTCTTTCACGGATTAGCTCCCGTCGGAGTGGAACTCTCAGGGACGCACACCTTAAGTGCGCGTCCCGTAACCAGTACTTGCGAGTACTTACTCGTCTTCCAGCTCGATGTTGATACCCAGCGAGCGGATCTCTTTCAACAATACGTTGAAGGATTCCGGCATGCCTGGTTCCATCTGATGGTTGCCATCGACGATGTTTTTATACATCTTCGTACGGCCATTCACGTCATCAGACTTAACAGTCAGCATTTCCTGCAGGGTATATGCAGCACCGTATGCTTCCAGTGCCCACACTTCCATCTCACCGAAGCGCTGACCACCGAACTGCGCCTTACCACCCAGCGGCTGCTGAGTAACGAGGCTGTAAGAGCCGGTAGAACGTGCGTGCATTTTGTCGTCAACCAGGTGGTTCAGTTTCAGCATGTACATGTAACCTACGGTTACCTGACGCTCGAACTGCTCACCGGTACGGCCGTCGAACAGGGTGATCTGACCAGAAGAAGGCAGGCCGCCGAGCTGCAGCAGCTCTTTGATTTCGCTCTCTTTCGCACCATCGAACACTGGCGTTGCGATTGGCATACCTTTTTTCAGGTTCTCAGCCAGACGCAGAACTTCATCGTCAGTGAAGGTGTTCAGATCAACTTTCTGACGCACATCAGTGCCCAGATCGTAAGCACGCTGGATGAACTCACGCAGTTTGGCAACTTCTTCCTGCTTCTTCAGCATCGCGTTGATCTTCTCACCGATGCCTTTAGCTGCCATCCCCAGGTGGGTTTCCAGAATCTGACCGATGTTCATACGTGACGGTACGCCCAGCGGGTTCAGTACGATGTCGACCGGCGTACCGTTCTCATCGTAAGGCATATCTTCGATCGGGTTGATCTTAGAGATAACACCTTTGTTACCGTGACGACCTGCCATCTTGTCACCAGGCTGGATCTGACGTTTAACGGCCAGATACACTTTAACGATCTTCAGCACGCCAGGTGCCAGGTCGTCGCCTTGGGTGATCTTACGACGCTTAGCTTCGAGTTTTTTCTCAAACTCGTGCTTCAGTTCGTCGTACTGCTCGGCCAGCTGCTCCAGCTGGTTTTGCTTCTCTTCGTCGGTCAGACCCAGCTCCAGCCAGCGCTCGCGTGGCAGCTTATCCAGCTTGTCCGCTTCTACGCCACCAGAGATCAGTGCTGCCTTGATACGGTTGAACAGGCCCGCTTCGAGGATCTGCAGTTCTTCAGACAGGTCTTTCTTAGCCTGCTTCAGCTGCATCTCTTCGATTTCCAGCGCGCGCTTGTCTTTTTCTACGCCATCACGGGTGAAGACCTGTACGTCGATAACCGTACCGGAAACACCGTTTGGAACGCGCAGAGAAGAGTCTTTAACGTCAGACGCTTTCTCACCGAAGATCGCACGCAGCAGCTTCTCTTCTGGGGTCAGCTGGGTTTCACCTTTTGGTGTTACCTTACCAACCAGAATGTCGCCACCGGTCACTTCCGCACCGATATACACGATACCGGATTCATCCAGTTTGGAGAGTGCAGCTTCACCTACGTTCGGGATATCTGCAGTGATCTCTTCTGGCCCCAGCTTGGTGTCACGAGACACACATGCCAGTTCCTGGATGTGGATAGTGGTGAAACGATCTTCCTGAACTACACGCTCTGATACGAGGATGGAGTCTTCGAAGTTGTAACCGTTCCATGGCATGAATGCCACGCGCATGTTCTGACCCAACGCCAGTTCACCGAGGTCGGTAGACGGGCCATCAGCCAGCACATCACCACGTTCAACTGGCTCACCCAGAGATACGCAAGGCATCTGGTTGATACAGGTGTTCTGGTTAGAACGGGTGTATTTGGTCAGGTTATAGATGTCGATACCCGCTTCGCCCGGATACATCTCATCTTCGTTAACTTTGATAACGATACGAGAAGCATCAACGTACTGAACGGTACCGCCACGTTTCGCTACAGCAGTAACACCGGAGTCAACCGCTACTGCACGTTCCATACCAGTACCTACCAGCGGCTTATCAGCGCGCAGGGTTGGTACTGCCTGACGTTGCATGTTCGCACCCATCAAGGCGCGGTTAGCATCATCGTGTTCCAGGAACGGGATCAGGGACGCACCGACAGAAACGACCTGTTGGGTCGAAACGTCCATGTAGTCAACCTGGTCGCGGCTGAACAGGCTTGACTCACCTTTGCTACGGCAGGTGACGAGATCGTCAACAAAGCTACCATCTTCAGCAAGGTTGGTGTTCGCCTGAGCGATAACGTAGTTACCCTCTTCAATTGCAGAGAGGTAATGAATTTCGTCACTCACTTTACCGTCAACAACGCGACGATACGGAGTCTCAAGGAAGCCGTATTCGTTAGTCTGCGCGTAAACAGAAAGGGAGTTGATCAGACCGATGTTCGGACCTTCAGGCGTTTCGATTGGGCATACACGACCGTAGTGGGTTGGGTGTACGTCTCGCACTTCGAAGCCTGCGCGTTCACGGGTCAGACCGCCTGGGCCCAGAGCAGAGATACGACGCTTGTGCGTGATCTCAGACAACGGGTTGTTCTGGTCCATAAACTGTGACAGCTGGCTAGAACCGAAGAACTCTTTCACCGCCGCCGAAATTGGCTTAGCGTTGATCATGTCCTGTGGCATCAGCGTATCGAGGTCGCCCAGAGACAGACGCTCTTTAACTGCACGCTCAACACGTACCAGGCCAACACGGAACTGGTTCTCAGCCATCTCACCGACTGAACGGATACGACGGTTGCCGAGGTGGTCGATATCATCGACTTCGCCAATACCGTTACGAATGCCGATCAGCTTCTTCATCACCTGGATGATGTCATCTTTGCTCAGGATGCCTGAACCTTCGATTTCATCACGCAGCAGTGAACGGTTGAACTTCATGCGGCCAACCGCAGAGAGATCGTAACGATCTTCTGAGAAGAACAGGTTCTCGAACAGGTTTTCTGCTGCTTCACGCGTTGGTGGCTCACCAGGACGCATCATACGGTAGATCTCAACCAGCGCGCTCAGGCGATCGTTGGTTGGGTCAACACGCAGGGTCTCTGAAATGTATGGGCCGTGATCCAAATCGTTGGTGAACAGCGTTTCGATGCGCTTGTGGCCAGACTGGCTCAGTTTAGCCAGTACATCCAGTGACAGCTCCATGTTCGCAGGAACAATCAGCTCACCGGTGTTTTCATCGATGTAATCTTTGGACACCACTTTACCGGCGATATATTCAACCGGCACTTCGATATGCTGGATACCATCTTTTTCCAGCTGGCGAATGTGGCGCGCAGTAATACGACGACCTTTCTCAACGTAGACGTTGCCGTTGGCTTCGATATCGAAGCTCGCGGTTTCACCACGCAGGCGCTCAGGCACCAGTTCCATCTGCAGCTTGTTATCGCGGATTTCATACACGACTTTATCAAAGAACAGATCGAGGATTTGTTCAGTGGTGTAGTTCAGCGCGCGCAGGATGATACTGGCCGGCAGCTTACGGCGACGGTCAATACGGACGAACAGGTTGTCTTTTGGATCGAACTCGAAGTCGAGCCATGAACCACGGTAAGGGATGATGCGTGCGTTATACAGCACTTTACCGGAAGAGTGCGTTTTACCCTTATCGCTATCAAAGAACACGCCAGGACTACGGTGCAGCTGAGAAACGATAACACGCTCAGTACCATTGATTACAAAGGTACCGTTGTCGGTCATGAGTGGAATTTCACCCATGTAGACTTCTTGTTCTTTAATGTCTTTAACGGTGCCTTCTGGCGCTTCGCGCTCATAGATCACCAGACGCAGTTTCACGCGCAGCGGTGCCGAGTAGGTCACGCCACGGATCTGACATTCTGTCACGTCAAAGACAGGCTCACCCAAACGGTAGCTGACATACTGCAGCTCTGAGCTGCCGCTGTAGCTTGAGATCGGGAATACGGAACGGAAGGCTGCTTCCAGACCGTACTGGCCTTCTGGATCTTGCTCGATAAACTTCTGGAACGAGTCAAGCTGGATAGAAAGGAGATAAGGTATGTCCAGAACTTGTGGACGTTTACCAAAATCCTTACGAATACGTTTTTTCTCGGTATAGGAGTAAACCATAGGGTTCCTCAGCTAGCTGACATGTCGAACCACGCTGTCCGTCCTGAAAAGGACAGTTCATGCAACACTATTTTGTTTTTCATGCGATGCGGTGCACCCCATGCAATACGTCTTTCTATCACTCTTAAATCATTTCATCACCGTTGCCAGGCAGGGAACCTTAGCAGGACAGCGATATATTAAGGCGTCGATAGAAAAAAATATTGAGGAGAAACAATGGACAAACAGTGCGAAACGCCATCGTTCCCCTGTAGCGCAAAAAGGCTGGTGACCAAAAAGTCACCAGCCTCAGCCCGATGTTACTCAGGCTGCAACCCTAAGGTTGTCTTACTTAACTTCAACTTCAGCGCCAGCTTCTTTCAGCAGTGCTTCCAGAGCAGCTGCGTCATCTTTGCTGATGCCTTCTTTGATAACACCGGTAGCTTCAACCAGGTCTTTAGCTTCTTTCAAGCCCAGACCAGTTGCAGTACGAACTGCTTTGATTACTGCTACTTTGTTCGCGCCAGCTGCTTTCAGCACAACGTCGAACTCAGTTTTTTCTTCAGCAGCTTCAGCCGGGCCTGCAGCAACAGCTACAGCAGCAGCAGCAGAAACACCGAATTTTTCTTCCATAGCAGAAACCAGCTCAACTACTTCCATTACGGACATAGCTGCTACTGCTTCCAGAATTTGATCTTTAGTGATAGACATTACAATAGTTCCTAAGAATCAGTGAAAATTTATACGTTAGCAAGTACGAAGGAAAAGAATTTGGCCTTAAGCCGCTTCTTTTGCATCGCGAACAGCAGCCAGAGTGCGGACCAGTTTGCCGGCAGCGGCTTCTTTCATGGTCGACATCAGACGTGCCAGTGCTTCTTCGTAAGTCGGCAGAGTTGCCAGACGGTCAATATTGGCCGCCGTGATCAGCTCACCTTCAAAGGCTGCAGCTTTGACCTCGAATTTTGCATTCGCTTTCGCGAACTCTTTGAACAGACGAGCAGCAGCGCCCGGGTGTTCCATAGAGTATGCAATCAGGGTCGGACCAACAAACGTGTCTTTCAGGATCTCAAACTGAGTTCCTTCAACGACGCGGCGCAGCAGGGTGTTACGAACAACACGCATGTAAACGCCAGCTTCACGACCTGCTTTACGCAGTTCGGTCATTTTATCAACGGTAACGCCACGGGAATCCGCAACAACCGCTGAAAGCGCGCCTTTGGCTACTTCGCTGACTTCAGCAACAATCGCTTGTTTGTCTTGAAGATTTAATGCCATTAGCTTTTGCTCCTGGATTTTTGACCGGAGAAGGATTTCTCCGAACTCACTTCACTTAATCCCGCCGAAACGGGATAAGCGCTGAAACACGGTGAGCAGAATCCAGCTAAGAAAATATTCTTTTTGGTTCTGTCACCGTCTACGCAGGGGATTAAGCGTTGTGCCCGAAAGCACTCAGCTCCTGCGGTCTTGGACGGAGGCCAGGATATGGCCTGGCTCCAACCTAAATTCTTTAAGCGTTTCTGCCTAAGCAGAACAATGGGCGAAAATTCTAGATGAATTTTTCACCCATTTCAAGCAGCAATTAGTTTGCTGCTGCGCTCAGACCAGCCTGGTCAACGGCAACGCCGGCGCCCATGGTGGTAGAGATGCTAACTTTCTTGATGTACACGCCTTTCGCCTGTGAAGGTTTAGCTTTTTTCAGCGCAACCAGCAGAGATTCCAGGTTTTCTTTCAGTTTGTCAGCATCGAAGTCCACTTTACCGATGGTAGTGTGGATGATACCGTTTTTGTCGTTACGATAACGAACCTGACCTGCTTTAGCGTTTTTCACTGCTTCAGCAACGTTAGGAGTTACAGTACCAACTTTCGGGTTTGGCATCAGGCCACGTGGACCCAGAACCTGGCCCAACTGGCCAACAACGCGCATTGCATCTGGAGATGCGATAACAACGTCAAAGTTCATTTCGCCTTTTTTGATCTGGTCAGCCAGATCTTCCATACCTACCAGCTCAGCGCCAGCTGCTTTAGCAGCTTCTGCGTTTGCGCCTTGGGTAAATACAGCTACACGTACTGAACGACCAGTACCGTGTGGCAGAACGGTCGCACCACGAACGTTCTGATCAGATTTACGTGCGTCGATGCCGAGGTTAACAGCAACGTCAACGCTTTCAACGAACTTAGCAGTTGCCAGTTCTTTCAGCAGAGCAATAGCTTCGATGATGTCGTACTGCTTGGTCGCATCAACTTTGTCACGGATTACGCTCATGCGCTTGGTCAGCTTAGCCATTTCTTAATCCTCTACTACCAGGCCCATGGAACGTGCAGTACCTTCGATAGAGCGAGTCATCGCTTCTACGTCAGAACCAGTCATGTCCGCAGCTTTGGTTTCTGCGATTTCACGTACCTGAGCACGAGTTACTTTACCGACTTTGTCTTTGTTCGGCTTACCAGAACCAGACTTGATGCCCGCTGCTTTTTTCAGCAGTACGGCAGCCGGAGGCGTTTTGGTAACGAAGGTGAAAGAACGGTCGCTGTATACAGTGATAACAACTGGAGTAGGCAGGCCTTTTTCCAGAGATTCTGTTTTGGCGTTGAACGCTTTACAGAATTCCATGATGTTAACACCCTGCTGACCCAGAGCTGGACCAACCGGTGGACTTGGGTTTGCCATACCAGCTGCAACCTGCAGCTTAACGTAGGCTTGTACTTTCTTAGCCATGATATTTCCTCAAATGGGTTATAGCGCCTGATAACCAGGCTCCCCGTGATAATCATTCACACGCTGTTGCCAGCGCATAAAAACAAAAGGCGCGAAATTATAGGTAAATTTCGCGCCTTCCGCAAGAGCTAAAAAGTGAACAAAAGGATTAACCTTTCTCCACCTGAGCAAAGTCGAGTTCGACGGGTGTTGCACGACCAAAGATAGAAACAGATACCTTCAGGCGGCTTTTTTCGTAGTCAACTTCTTCCACAACGCCGTTAAAGTCGGCAAACGGACCATCGCTGACGCGAACCATTTCACCCGGCTCAAACAGTGTTTTCGGACGCGGCTTATCACCAACCTGCTGCAGGCGGTTCATGATCGCATCGACTTCTTTATCGCTGATTGGAGCAGGACGATCGGAAGTACCACCGATGAAGCCCATCACGCGTGGAACGCTACGCACCAGGTGCCAGCTAGCGTCGTTCATCACCATCTGGACTAATACATAGCCAGGGAAGAACTTACGTTCGCTTTTACGACGCTGGCCACCACGGATTTCAACCACTTCTTCGGTTGGAACCATGACTTCACCAAACAGTTCTTCCATGTTGTGCAGCTTGATATGCTCGTGCAGCGACTTTGCTACGCGAGCTTCAAAACCGGAAAACGCCTGCACGACGTACCAGCGTTTTTTTGGAGCTTCAGACATCTCAGAACCTCAGGCCAGTAATAAACGATACCAGACGGACCAGAATACCATCCAGCCCCCACAAAATCAGTGACATCACGGCGGTAACCGCGGCAACGATTAACGTGGTATGCAGAGTTTCCTGGCGATTCGGCCAGATGACCTTGCGCATTTCGGTTCTTGCTTCACGCGCAAATGCCACGGTTGCTTTGCCTTTCGTCGTCAGCAATGCGATGCCACCTGCCGCCGCAATAATCACCACAACAATCAGAGCGCGCAGCGCTAACATCATGTCACGGAAGTAATAATTGCCTACAATAGCGACAACCAGCAGTACTGCAACAACCAGCCATTTGACTGCTTCCAGGCCGCGTCCGCTTCCTTGAGCTTCGGTATTCGCACTCATAAACCAACCTGCCACAATAATTCAGAAACTATTTTGCCCCGCATGGCGAGGCATCCAAACCGAATGTGCTTTTGGGCATAACTCGGTATCCGACGCCGTAAACCAGAGCCTGTCTCAGCAATGATTATGACCTAAAATCACTGATGAGCCAGGTTCTATGTGACAGCGTGCAAAAAGGGCATCAAATGATGCCCTTTCCATGTGCATTGCGTCAATTGTTATCGTAATTAAGCGATAACTGAAGCAACAACACCTGCACCAACGGTACGGCCGCCTTCGCGGATTGCGAAGCGCAGACCCTGGTCCATCGCGATTGGGTGGATCAAGGTAACAACCATTTTGATGTTGTCGCCTGGCATTACCATCTCAACGCCTTCTG
>NZ_VWXF01000018.1:0-26203 GCF_011752615.1 Candidatus Pantoea multigeneris | reverse complement strand
CAGAAGGCGTTGAGATGGTAATGCCAGGCGACAACATCAAAATGGTTGTTACCTTGATCCACCCAATCGCGATGGACCAGGGTCTGCGCTTCGCAATCCGCGAAGGCGGCCGTACCGTTGGTGCAGGCGTTGTTGCTTCAGTTATCGCTTAATTGCGCTAACCGGATGGCGGTGTAAGCTGCCATCTGAGCTGAAAAGAGAGCACTTCGGTGCTCTCTTTTTTTTGGTTTTTTAAAAGCCACAAGACGATAACCCTACAATTACCAGGATTGAAATGGAAACCATTCTCATCTACAATTTGATCATTAATTGTACTGAGGTAAGCAGTAAATGTACGTCTGTCTGTGCCACGCAGTAAGTGAAAAATCCCTCCGCGAAGTTGTTCGTCGTTACCAGCCAAAAACTATCCAGCATCTGCGCCAACTGGTGCCCATTGGCAAGCAGTGTGGCAAGTGTGTGCGCTTTGCACGAGAAATCATGGAAGACGAATTACAAGATGCACCGCTCTATAAAGAGATAGCCTGACTGCCGCAATAACCACAAAATTTGTCATGTTTTTTTGACTTCTTTTTATCCGCATCTACGATTTGATCATCTGGAAGCGGAGGAAGCAAAATGAAAGGTGATGTTAAAATAGTCGGTCATCTGAACAAGTTGCTCGGGAACGAGCTGGTCGCCATCAACCAGTATTTCCTGCATGCACGCATGTTCAAAAACTGGGGCCTGAAACGCCTTAACGATGTCGAATACCATGAGTCCATCGATGAAATGAAGCACGCCGATAAGTACATTGAGCGTATTTTGTTTCTCGAAGGCATTCCAAACTTACAAGACCTTGGGCGCTTACGCATTGGTGAAGATGTACCGGAAATGCTGAGCTCAGATTTGAAGCTAGAGCTGGAAGGGGCAAAGGATCTGCGTGATGCGATCGCCCACGCGGATAAAGTCCACGACTACGTCAGCCGTGACATGATGATTGAAATCCTCGCTGAGGAAGAAGGCCATATCGACTGGTTAGAGACGGAACTGGAGCTGATCGAAAAAATGGGCATTCAGAACTATCTCCAGGCGCAAATCAGGGAAGAGGAGTAACCAGCTGTTGCCAGAAGAACGTTATCGAGCCTGCAACCGCAAGCCAGGGGCCAAAAGGTTGCGGGCTATAATGGTTGCATTTCCGTCCTGCCAGCAGAGACATGGCATGGCTCAGTAAAGCGCCTATTGCGGCGATTACCGCAATCAGCCCTAAGCATTCCACTCCATTCCATGCTCCCAGAGCGGCAAACAACTTCATATCTCCATAGCCCAGACCATGAACCCCGCGGATAAGCCGATAAAACCGGGCAATAAGCCATAGCGAAAGATAACCCACGAGTGCCCCAAGGATAGCGGAAGTAGGGGAGGGGAGATCGGAAGTGAGTAGAGAAAAGACTAACCCAAGCCAGAGCAGGGGGTAGGTTAGAACATCCGGGAGCAATTGCCAGCGTAAATCTATCCGGCTCAGAAGTAGAAGCAGTGCGCTGGCGACAATGAGTAGCGCAATCGCGGATGGTTGAAAGCCCAGAGCTGGCAAGGTGACAAACAACAAAGCGCAGAAAATCTCGGTCAGGGGTAGAGCAGCGGGGATTCTCTGGCAGCAATAACGGCAGCGTCCAGCCAGGCATAACCAGCTTATCACCGGCACGAGTTCAAACCAGCGTAATACTTGCTGGCAATCATCGCAGCGTGAAGCCGGTAAACTGGCGGTGTAAAGCCAGTGCTCAGGGAGTACGGAAGGAGTGTAACGTGAACTGGCTAGCATGATAAAGCTGCCAAAAGCAGCACCGGTAATCAGCAATACGATGTCGATAATCAGAAGCATAATAAGTCCTCATCTGGAAGCATGCTGCGCAGGCTAACCGTGAGGATGGCTTACTGTCATGATGCAGTTTTGCACTCTGCGGCCTGCTGCGCAGGCTATGTTTGAGGTTTGCTGATAATTTCACCGGTTTGTGAACCAGCGCGACCTTTTCCCTACGTTAAAATCGCAGTCATGGGTTGCTTCCTGAGCAGATTTACGTATAATGCGCGGGCCTGCTGATATTGTCAGGCGCGATTCGAGCAGAATCGCAGGCGATGCAGATATTGCATCGGCCTACAATACTCCCGATTGGGGGGTTATATGCTGAACGATTACACTCCTCCATCAATCGTAATGGATGCGGGTAGTAATTCTTTTCGTTTATAAAAAGTTTGGAGCTCTGGTCTCATGAAGAACCAAAGAATCCGTATCCGTCTCAAAGCGTTTGATCATCGTCTGATCGATCAATCAACTGCGGAAATCGTTGAGACTGCAAAGCGCACTGGTGCGCAGGTAGTAGGTCCAATCCCACTGCCTACCCGCAAAGAGCGTTTTACTGTACTGATCTCCCCGCACGTCAACAAAGACGCGCGTGACCAGTATGAAATCCGCACTCACAAGCGTCTGATTGACATCGTTGAGCCAACTGAAAAAACCGTTGATGCTCTGATGCGTCTGGATCTGGCTGCCGGTGTTGACGTGCAGATCAGCCTGGGTTAATCAGGTCATCGAGCGATTGAGAGGTTGAAACAATGATTGGTTTAGTCGGTAAAAAAGTGGGCATGACTCGCATCTTCACTGAAGATGGCGTTTCAATCCCAGTAACCGTAATCGAAGTTGAAGCAAACCGTGTTACTCAGGTCAAAGGCCTGGAAAACGACGGTTACCAGGCTATCCAGGTTACCACCGGTGCTAAAAAAGCAAACCGTGTGAGCAAGCCGGAAGCAGGTCATTTTGCTAAAGCTGGCGTTGAAGCTGGCCGTGGTCTGTGGGAGTTCCGCACTGATGCAGAATTCACCGTTGGCCAGAGCATCAGTGTTGAAATTTTCGCTGACGTTAAAAAAGTAGACGTTACCGGTACCTCTAAAGGTAAAGGTTTCGCAGGTACCGTTAAGCGCTGGAACTTCCGTACCCAGGACGCTACTCACGGTAACTCCTTGTCACACCGCGTTCCGGGTTCTATCGGTCAGAACCAGACTCCGGGCAAAGTGTTCAAAGGCAAGAAAATGGCAGGTCAGCTGGGTAATGAGCGCGTAACCGTTCAGAGCCTGGACGTAGTACGTGTTGACGCTGAGCGCAACCTGCTGCTGGTCAAAGGTGCTGTCCCGGGTGCAACCGGCAGTGACCTGATTGTTAAACCAGCTGTGAAGGCGTAAGGGGATAGCAATGGAATTAGTACTGAAAGACGCGCAGAGCGCGCTGACTGTTTCCGAAACTACCTTCGGTCGTGATTTCAACGAAGCGCTGGTTCACCAGGTTGTTGTTGCTTATGCCGCTGGTGCTCGTCAGGGTACTCGTGCGCAGAAAACTCGTGCTGAAGTAACTGGTTCAGGCAAAAAGCCATGGCGCCAGAAAGGTACCGGCCGTGCGCGTTCAGGTTCTGCAAAGAGCCCGATCTGGCGTTCAGGTGGCGTGACCTTCGCTGCTCGTCCACAGGACCACAGTCAAAAAGTTAACAAAAAGATGTACCGCGGCGCGCTGAAAAGCATCCTGTCCGAACTGGTACGTCAAGATCGTCTGATCGTTGTCGAGTCGTTCTCTGTAGAAGCGCCTAAAACTAAGCTGCTGGCACAGAAACTGAAAGACATGGCTCTGGAAGACGTGCTGATCATCACCGGTGAACTGGATGAGAATCTGTTCCTGGCTGCTCGTAACCTGTACAAGGTTGACGTGCGTGATGCAGCAGGCATCGATCCAGTTAGCCTGATCGCCTTCGACAAAGTCGTTATGACTGCTGAAGCAGTTAAGCAAGTTGAGGAGATGCTGGCATGATCCGTGAAGAACGTCTGCTGAAAGTACTGCGCGCGCCGCACGTATCTGAAAAAGCATCTACAGCGATGGAAAAAACTAACACCATCGTTCTCAAAGTTGCAAAAGACGCGACCAAAGCAGAGATCGTTGCTGCTGTTGAGAAACTGTTCGAAGTTGAAGTTAAAGACGTAAACACCCTGGTAGTTAAGGGTAAAGTTAAGCGTCACGGACAGCGTATCGGTCGTCGTAGCGACTGGAAAAAAGCTTACGTCACCCTGAAAGAAGGCCAGAACCTGGACTTCGTCGGCGGCGCTGAGTAAGTCGGAGGAGAGAGACAATGGCAGTTGTTAAATGTAAACCGACATCTCCGGGTCGTCGTCACGTAGTTAAAGTGGTGAACCCTGAGCTGCACAAGGGCAAACCTTTTGCTCCGTTGCTGGAAAAAAACAGCAAATCCGGTGGCCGCAACAACAACGGTCGCATCACCACTCGTCACATCGGTGGTGGTCACAAGCAGGCTTACCGTATTGTTGACTTCAAACGCAACAAAGATGGTATCCCGGCAGTTGTTGAACGTCTTGAGTACGATCCGAACCGTTCTGCGAACATCGCACTGGTTCTGTACAAAGACGGTGAGCGCCGTTATATCCTGGCCCCTAAAGGCCTGAAAGCTGGCGACCAGATTCAGTCTGGCGTTGATGCTGCGATCAAAGCAGGTAACACCCTGCCGATGCGTAACATCCCAGTGGGTTCTACCGTGCATAACGTAGAAATGAAACCAGGCAAAGGCGGTCAGATTGCTCGCTCAGCTGGTGCTTACGTGCAGATCGTTGCGCGTGATGGTTCTTACGTTACCCTGCGTCTGCGTTCAGGTGAAATGCGTAAAGTCGAAGCTGACTGCCGCGCAACCCTGGGTGAAGTCGGCAACGCTGAGCACATGCTGCGCGTTCTGGGTAAAGCTGGTGCAACTCGTTGGCGTGGTGTTCGTCCTACCGTTCGCGGTACTGCGATGAACCCAGTCGATCACCCGCACGGTGGTGGTGAAGGTCGTAACTTTGGTAAGCACCCGGTAACTCCGTGGGGCGTTCAGACCAAAGGTAAGAAGACCCGTAGCAACAAGCGTACTGATAAGTTTATCGTACGTCGCCGTAGCAAATAATATTAGAGGATAAGCCATGCCACGTTCTCTCAAGAAAGGTCCTTTTATTGACCTGCACTTGCTGAAGAAGGTAGAGAAAGCGGTGGAAAGCGGAGACAAGAAGCCTTTGCGCACTTGGTCCCGTCGTTCAACGATCTTCCCTAACATGATCGGTTTGACCATCGCTGTCCATAATGGTCGTCAGCACGTTCCTGTGTTTGTTTCCGACGAAATGGTCGGCCACAAACTGGGTGAATTTGCACCGACTCGTACTTATCGCGGCCATGCTGCAGATAAGAAAGCTAAGAAACGCTAAGACAGGAGGAAGAGATGGAAACTATCGCTAAACATCGCCACGCTCGTTCTTCTGCTCAGAAGGTACGTCTGGTAGCGGATCTGGTTCGCGGTAAGAAAGTGTCGCAGGCACTGGAAATTCTGACCTACACCAACAAGAAAGCTGCTGTGTTGGTCAAGAAAGTTCTGGAATCTGCCATTGCTAACGCCGAGCACAACGATGGCGCAGACATCGACGATCTGAAAGTCGCGAAAATCTTCGTCGACGCAGGCCCGAGCATGAAGCGCATTATGCCGCGTGCTAAAGGTCGTGCAGATCGCATCCTGAAGCGCACCAGCCACATTACTGTGGTTGTGTCCGATCGCTGAGACTCTGGAGACTAGCAATGGGTCAGAAAGTACATCCTAATGGTATTCGCCTGGGTATTGTAAAACCATGGAATTCAACCTGGTTTGCGAACACCAATGAATTCGCTGACAACCTGGACAGCGATTTTAAAGTACGTCAGTTCTTGAACAAAGAACTGGCTAAAGCGTCAGTTTCACGCATCGTTATCGAGCGTCCAGCTAAGAGCATCCGTGTGACCATTCACACCGCTCGCCCTGGTATCGTTATCGGTAAGAAAGGTGAAGACGTAGAAAAACTGCGTGCAGTCGTAGCGAACATCGCTGGCGTACCTGCGCAGATCAACATCGCCGAAGTCCGTAAGCCGGAACTGGACGCTAAATTGGTTGCTGACAGCATCACTTCACAGCTGGAGCGTCGTGTGATGTTCCGTCGTGCTATGAAGCGTGCTGTACAGAACGCAATGCGTCTGGGCGCGAAGGGTATTAAAGTTGAAGTTAGTGGCCGTCTGGGCGGTGCCGAGATCGCACGTACCGAATGGTACCGTGAAGGTCGCGTGCCATTGCACACTCTGCGTGCTGACATTGACTACAACACCTCTGAAGCGCACACCACTTATGGTGTAATCGGCGTTAAGGTATGGATCTTCAAAGGCGAGATCCTGGGTGGTATGGCTGCTGTTGAACAACCGGAACCGGCTGCTCAACCTAAAAAGCAGCAGCGTAAAGGCCGTAAGTAAGGAGAGTCGCGATGTTACAACCAAAGCGTACGAAATTCCGTAAAGTGCACAAAGGCCGCAACCGTGGTCTGGCGCAGGGTACGGATGTTAGCTTCGGTACTTTCGGTCTGAAAGCTGTTGGCCGTGGTCGTCTGACTGCACGTCAGATTGAAGCAGCACGTCGTGCTATGACCCGTGCAGTTAAGCGTCAAGGTAAGATCTGGATCCGTGTATTCCCGGACAAACCGATCACCGAGAAGCCGCTGGAAGTCCGTATGGGTAAAGGTAAGGGTAACGTGGAGTATTGGGTTGCCCTGATCCAGCCTGGTAAAGTCCTGTATGAAATGGACGGCGTATCAGAAGAGCTGGCCCGTGAGGCATTCAAGCTGGCAGCAGCAAAACTGCCTATCAAAACCACCTTTGTAACTAAGACGGTGATGTAATGAAAGCAACTGAGCTGCGTGAAAAAAGCGTTGAAGAGCTGAACGCTGAGCTGCTGAACCTGCTGCGTGAGCAGTTTAACCTGCGCATGCAGGCAGCATCTGGCCAGCTGCAGCAGACCCATCTGCTGAAACAGGTGCGTCGTGATGTTGCACGTGTTAAGACTTTACTGACTGAGAAGGCGGCGTAATGACCGATAAAATCCGTACTCTGCAGGGTCGTGTTGTTAGTGACAAAATGCAGAAATCTGCAGTTGTTGCTATCGAACGTGTTGTGAAGCATCCGATCTACGGTAAATTCATCAAGCGTACGACTAAGCTGCACATCCATGACGAGAACAACGAGTGTGGAATTGGTGACGTGGTAGAAATCCGCGAAACCCGTCCAGTATCTAAGACTAAGTCTTGGGCTCTGGTTCGCGTTGTAGAGAAAGCGGTTCTGTAATAGAATCAGCGCTCTGAAAAAACAGAATGAACGGCTCTTCTGAGCCGTTCATTTTTTCTACCCATATGCGAGAACCGGTGTTATAATGCCGCGCCCTCAAATTTGGGCTTTTTAACGACCTGAGGTTTTGGGTCCCGAAGTAGTAGTTGACATTAGCGGAGCACTAAAATGATCCAAGAACAGACTATGCTGAACGTCGCCGACAACTCCGGTGCACGTCGCGTAATGTGTATCAAGGTTCTGGGTGGCTCGCACCGTCGCTACGCAGGCGTCGGCGACATCATTAAAGTTACCATCAAGGAAGCAATTCCACGTGGTAAAGTTAAGAAAGGTGATGTCCTGAAGGCGGTAGTGGTGCGCACCAGGAAGGGTGTTCGTCGCCCGGACGGTTCTGTCATTCGCTTCGATGGTAATGCATGCGTTATTTTAAACAATAACAGCGAGCAGCCTATCGGTACGCGTATTTTTGGGCCGGTAACTCGTGAACTTCGTACTGAAAAGTTCATGAAAATTATCTCTCTGGCACCAGAAGTACTCTAAGGAGCGAGCAATGGCAGCGAAAATCCGTCGTAATGACGAAATTATTGTTCTTACCGGTAAAGACAAAGGTAAGCGCGGTAAAGTAAAGAATGTTCTGTCTTCTGGCAAAGTTATCGTTGAAGGCATTAACCTGGTGAAAAAACATCAGAAGCCGGTTCCGGCTCTGAACCAACCAGGTGGCATCGTTGAGAAAGAAGCTGCAATTCAGGTTTCTAACGTTGCAATCTTCAATGCGGCAACCGGTAAGGCTGACCGTGTAGGCTTTAGATTCGAAGACGGCAAAAAAGTCCGTTTCTTCAAGTCTAACAGCGAAACTATCAAGTAATTTGGAGTAGTACGATGGCGAAACTGCATGATTACTACAAAGACGAAGTAGTCCAGAAACTCATGACAGAGTTTGGCTACAATTCTGTCATGCAAGTCCCTCGGGTCGAGAAGATCACCCTGAACATGGGTGTTGGTGAAGCGATCGCTGACAAGAAACTGCTGGAAAACGCAGCAGCAGACCTGGCAGCAATCTCCGGTCAAAAACCGCTGGTCACCAAAGCACGCAAATCAGTTGCAGGCTTCAAAATCCGTCAGGGCTATCCGATCGGCTGTAAAGTAACTCTGCGTGGCGAACGCATGTGGGAGTTCTTTGAGCGTCTGATCACTATTGCTGTTCCACGTATCCGTGACTTCCGTGGCTTGTCCGCTAAGTCTTTCGACGGCCGTGGAAACTACAGCATGGGTGTTCGTGAGCAGATCATCTTCCCAGAAATCGACTACGATAAAGTCGATCGTGTTCGTGGTTTGGATATTACCATTACCACTACTGCGAAATCTGATGATGAAGGCCGCGCACTGTTGGCTGCTTTTAACTTCCCGTTCCGCAAGTAAGGCAGGGTTACTGATGGCTAAGCAATCAATGAAAGCACGCGAAGTCACTCGCGTGAAACTGGCTGATAAGTACCGCGCTAAACGTGAGGAACTGAAAGCTATCATTTCAAGTGTGAACTCATCCGACGAAGATCGTTGGAATGCTGTTCTCAAGCTGCAAACTCTGCCGCGTGATTCCAGCCCGTCTCGTCAGCGTAACCGCTGCCGCCAAACTGGCCGTCCACATGGTTATGTGGGCAAATTCGGGTTGAGCCGTATCAAGTTGCGTGAAGCCGCCATGCGCGGTGAAGTACCTGGCTTGAAAAAGGCTAGCTGGTAATTACCAATAGAATCACGGGAGTAAAGACAGATGAGCATGCAAGATCCGATCGCGGATATGCTGACCCGTATCCGTAACGGTCAGGCCGCGAACAAAGTTGCGGTCACCATGCCTTCCTCTAAGCTGAAAGTGGCAATTGCCAACGTTCTGAAAGAAGAAGGTTATATTGAAGAATTTAAAGTTGATGGTGACATCAAGTCTGAACTGGAACTGACACTTAAGTATTTCCAGGGCAAGGCTGTTGTAGAAAGCATTCAGCGTGTTAGTCGTCCAGGTCTGCGCATCTATAAGAAAAAAGATGAGCTGCCAAAAGTAATGGCTGGTCTGGGCATCGCTGTAGTTTCTACATCTAAAGGTGTTATGACTGATCGTGCCGCACGCCAGGCTGGCCTTGGTGGCGAAATTATCTGCTACGTAGCGTAATCGGAGGAAAAACATGTCTCGTGTTGCTAAAGCACCTGTCGTTGTTCCTGCCGGCGTAGAGGTAAAACTCAACGGTCAGGTAATTTCGACTAAAGGTAAAAACGGCGAGCTGACTCGTACTATCAATGATGCCGTTGTTGTAACCGTAGCTGATAACGTTGTGACTTTTGGTCCACGTGAAGGCCGCGCGGATGGTTGGGCTCAGGCCGGTACCGCTCGTGCGCTGGTTAACTCAATGGTTATCGGTGTTACCGAAGGCTTCACTAAGAAGCTGCAGCTGGTTGGTGTTGGTTATCGTGCAGCAGTAAAAGGCAACTCTGTGAGCTTGGCCCTGGGCTTCTCTCACCCTGTTGACCACGCGCTGCCGGCCGGCATCACTGCTGAATGCCCAACCCAGACTGAAATCGTGCTGAAAGGCGCTGATAAGCAGGTGGTTGGTCAGGTTGCAGCAGATCTGCGCGCCTACCGTCGTCCTGAGCCTTACAAAGGCAAGGGTGTTCGTTACGCCGACGAAGTCGTGCGTATCAAAGAGGCTAAGAAGAAGTAAGGTAACACTATGGATAAGAAATCTGCTCGTATCCGTCGTGCGACCCGTGCACGTCGCAAGCTCAAAGAGCTGGGTGCTACTCGCCTGGTGGTACATCGTACCCCGCGTCACATTTACGCACAGGTGATCGCCCCGAACGGTTCTGAAGTTCTGGCTGCTGCTTCTACTCTAGAAAAAGCTATCGCTGAACAACTGAAGTACACCGGTAACAAAGACGCTGCTGCAGCTGTAGGTAAAGCTCTGGCTGAGCGCGCTGTCGAGAAAGGCATTACTAATGTTTCTTTCGACCGTTCCGGGTTCCAATATCATGGTCGTGTCCAGGCACTGGCAGATGCTGCCCGTGAAGCTGGCCTTCAGTTCTAAGGTAGAGGTCTAAGATGTCACACATCGAGAAACAAGCTGGCGAACTGCAGGAAAAACTGATCGCGGTAAACCGTGTATCTAAAACTGTTAAAGGTGGTCGTATCTTCTCCTTCACAGCACTGACTGTAGTGGGTGATGGTAATGGCCGCGTAGGTTTTGGTTACGGTAAAGCGCGTGAAGTTCCAGCAGCGATCCAGAAAGCGATGGAAAAAGCCCGTCGCAACATGATTAATGTCGCGCTGAATCACGGCACCCTGCAGCACCCTGTTAAAGGTGCTCACACGGGTTCTCGTGTATTCATGCAGCCGGCTTCTGAAGGTACCGGTATCATCGCCGGTGGTGCAATGCGCGCCGTTCTGGAAGTCGCTGGAGTTCATAACGTACTGGCTAAAGCGTATGGTTCTACTAACCCGATTAACGTGGTTCGTGCAACTATCGATGGCCTGGGCAACATGAATTCTCCAGAAATGGTCGCTGCCAAGCGTGGTAAATCCGTTGAAGATATTACGGGGTAATCACCATGGCTAAGACTATTAAAATTACTCAAACCCGCAGTTCAATCGGCCGTCTGCCTAAGCATAAAGCCACACTGGTTGGCCTGGGTCTGCGTCGTATTGGTCATACCGTTGAGCGTGAAGACACGCCAGCAGTGCGCGGTATGGTTAACGCAGTTTACTACATGGTTAAAGTGGAGGAGTAAGAGATGCGTTTAAATACTCTGTCTCCGGCTGAAGGCTCGAAGCAGGCGGGTAAACGTCTGGGTCGTGGTATCGGTTCTGGCCTCGGTAAAACCGGTGGTCGTGGTCACAAAGGTCAGAACTCTCGTTCTGGCGGTGGCGTACGTCGCGGTTTCGAGGGTGGTCAGATGCCTCTGTACCGTCGTCTGCCGAAGTTCGGTTTCACTTCTCGCAAATCATTCGTGACCACTGAAGTGCGTCTGTCTGATCTGGCGAAAATTGAAGGCGGTATCGTTGACCTGAATTCACTGAAAGCTGCCAACATTGTTGGTGTTCAGATCGAATTCGTTAAAGTGATTCTGTCTGGTGAAGTTACTGCACCGGTAACGATTCGCGGCCTGCGTGTCACCAAAGGTGCTCGTGCTGCAATCGAAGCTGCTGGCGGTAAAATTGAGGAATAAGTAGCAGATGGCAAAGCAACCAGGATTAGATTTTCAAAGTGCCAAAGGTGGATTTGGTGAACTGAAGCGCAGACTGCTGTTTGTGATCGGTGCACTGATTGTCTTCCGAATTGGCTCTTTTATTCCAATCCCTGGTATCGATGCCACTGTACTTGCCAAACTGCTTGAACAACAGCAGGGCACCATCATTGAAATGTTTAACATGTTCTCTGGTGGTGCACTCAGTCGTGCTTCTATTTTTGCTCTGGGTATCATGCCGTACATTTCGGCATCGATTATTATCCAGCTGCTTACGGTGGTTCATCCCGCCCTGGCAGAGATCAAGAAAGAAGGGGAGGCTGGCCGTCGCAAGATTAGCCAGTACACCCGTTACGGCACGCTGGTATTGGGTGTTTTTCAGTCTGTCGGTATCGCTACCGGCTTACCGAATATGCCTGGAATGCAGGGCCTGGTAATTAATCCGGGCTTTGCTTTCTACTTTACCGCTGTTGTGAGTCTGGTTACCGGGACAATGTTCCTGATGTGGCTGGGCGAACAGATTACTGAACGTGGTATCGGTAACGGTATCTCGATCATTATCTTCGCGGGTATTGTTGCGGGTCTGCCGCCGGCCATTGGCCATACCATCGAGCAAGCGCGGCAAGGCGACCTGAACTTCCTCGTGTTACTGTTGGTTGCAGTTCTCGTATTTGCAGTAACCTTCTTCGTTGTTTACGTAGAACGTGGTCAACGCCGCATTGTGGTGAACTACGCTAAGCGTCAGCAAGGTCGTCGTGTTTACGCTGCACAGAGCACACATTTGCCGCTGAAAGTGAACATGGCCGGGGTTATCCCAGCAATCTTCGCCTCCAGTATAATTCTGTTCCCGGCGACGATAGCATCCTGGTTCGGGGGCGGTACCGGTTGGAACTGGCTGACAACTATTTCGCTGTATTTGCAGCCAGGACAGCCGCTTTATGTGCTACTCTATGCGACTGCGATCATCTTCTTCTGTTTCTTCTATACGGCGTTGGTTTTCAACCCGCGTGAAACAGCAGATAACCTGAAGAAGTCTGGTGCATTCGTACCGGGAATTCGTCCGGGAGAGCAAACGGCGAAGTATATCGATAAAGTAATGACGCGTTTAACCTTAATCGGTGCGCTGTATATTACCTTTATCTGCCTGATCCCGGAGTTCATGCGTGATGCCATGAAGGTTCCCTTCTACTTTGGCGGTACTTCACTGCTCATCGTAGTGGTCGTCATCATGGACTTTATGGCTCAAGTGCAAACTTTGATGATGTCAAGTCAGTACGAGTCTGCATTGAAGAAAGCTAACCTGAAAGGCTACGGCCGTTAATTCAGGCGCTTGAGAAGTTACGGAGAGTAAAAATGAAAGTTCGTGCTTCCGTCAAGAAATTATGTCGTAACTGCAAAATCATCCGTCGCGACGGTGTCGTACGTGTGATTTGCAGCGCCGAGCCTAAGCATAAACAGCGCCAAGGCTGATTTAGTCGCATATTTTTCTTGCAAAGTCGGGTTGAGCTGGCTAGATTAGCCAGCCAATCTTTTGTATGTCAGTACGTGTCCATTTGAGTATCCTGAAAACGGGCTTTTCAGCATGGTACGTACTTGTTAAATAATAGGAGTGCATAGTGGCCCGTATAGCAGGCATTAACATTCCTGATCAGAAACATACCGTTATCGCATTAACTTCGATCTTCGGTATCGGCAAGACTCGTTCTAAAGCCATCTGCGCTTCAACGGGTATTGCTGAAGATGTTAAGATCAGTGAGCTGTCTGAAGAACAAATTGAACAGCTGCGTGAAGCAGTTGCGAAATTCGTTGTTGAAGGTGATCTGCGCCGTGAAATCACCCTGAGCATCAAGCGTCTTATGGACCTTGGTTGCTACCGTGGTTTGCGCCATCGTCGTGGTCTGCCGGTTCGCGGTCAGCGTACCAAGACCAACGCACGTACCCGTAAGGGTCCGCGTAAACCGATCAAGAAATAATCGGGGTGAGTAAATAATGGCAAAGGCACCAGTTCGTGCACGTAAGCGTGTAAGAAAACAAGTCTCAGACGGCGTGGCTCATGTCCATGCGTCTTTTAACAACACCATCGTTACCATTACTGATCGTCAGGGTAACGCACTGGGTTGGGCAACCGCCGGTGGTTCCGGTTTCCGCGGTTCACGTAAATCTACTCCATTCGCTGCTCAGGTTGCTGCAGAGCGCTGTGCAGAAGCGGTAAAAGATTACGGTATTAAGAACCTGGAAGTTATGGTTAAAGGGCCGGGTCCAGGTCGCGAATCAACTATTCGTGCTCTGAACGCAGCAGGTTTCCGCATCACTAACATTACTGATGTGACTCCTATCCCTCATAACGGTTGTCGTCCGCCGAAAAAACGTCGCGTATAACGCCCCGTTTTTTAGGATAGTGGAGAAAGAAAATGGCAAGATATTTGGGTCCTAAGCTCAAGCTGAGCCGTCGTGAGGGCACCGACTTATTCCTTAAGTCTGGCGTTCGCGCGATCGATTCCAAGTGTAAAATTGAACAAGCCCCTGGCCAGCATGGTGCGCGTAAACCGCGTCTGTCTGACTACGGCGGTCAGTTGCGTGAAAAACAAAAAGTTCGTCGTATCTACGGCGTGCTGGAACGTCAGTTCCGCAACTACTACAAAGAAGCAGCACGTCTGAAAGGCAACACCGGTGAAAACCTGTTAGCTCTGCTGGAAGGCCGTCTGGATAACGTAGTTTATCGTATGGGCTTTGGTGCTACCCGTGCTGAATCACGTCAGCTGGTAAGCCATAAGTCAATTCTGGTGAACGGTCGCGTTGTTAACATCGCTTCTTATCAGGTATCTCCGAACGATGTTGTTAGCATCCGTGAGAAAGCCAAAAAGCAAGCTCGCGTGAAGGCCGCTCTGGAGCTGGCTGAACAGCGTGAAAAGCCAACCTGGCTGGAAGTTGATGCGACTAAGATGGAAGGTGTGTTCAAGCGTAAACCTGAACGTACTGATCTGTCAGCCGACATTAACGAACACCTGATCGTCGAGCTTTACTCCAAGTAAGGCTTGAGTTTAAAGAGAGGACACAATGCAGGGTTCTGTGACAGAGTTTCTAAAACCGCGCCTGGTAGATATCGAGCAAGTCAGTTCGACGCACGCCAAGGTGACCCTTGAGCCTTTAGAGCGTGGCTTTGGCCATACTCTTGGTAACGCACTGCGCCGTATTCTGCTTTCTTCCATGCCGGGTTGCGCGGTGACCGAGGTTGAGATTGATGGTGTACTCCATGAGTACAGCACCAAAGAAGGTGTACAGGAAGATATCCTGGAGATCCTGCTCAACCTGAAAGGGCTGGCGGTAAGAGTTCATGGTAAGGATGAAGTCATTCTGACCCTGAATAAATCTGGCATTGGCCCTGTGACTGCAGCCGACATTACCCATGATGGTGATGTCGAAATCGTCAAGCCGCAGCACGTTATCTGCCATCTGACCGATGAGAACGCATCTGTAAATATGCGCATCAAAGTTCAGCGTGGTCGTGGTTATGTGCCGGCTTCTGCCCGAATTCATTCGGAAGAAGATGAGCGCCCAATTGGCCGTCTGTTAGTTGACGCTTGCTACAGCCCTGTAGACCGTATCGCCTACAATGTTGAAGCAGCTCGTGTCGAACAGCGCACCGATTTGGACAAGCTGGTCATCGAAATGGAAACCAACGGTACAATCGATCCTGAAGAGGCGATTCGTCGTGCGGCAACCATCCTGGCAGAACAACTGGAAGCTTTCGTTGATTTACGTGATGTACGTCAGCCGGAAGTGAAAGAAGAGAAACCAGAATTCGATCCGATCTTGCTGCGCCCTGTTGACGATCTGGAATTGACTGTCCGCTCTGCTAACTGCCTGAAGGCAGAAGCTATCCACTACATCGGTGATCTGGTACAGCGTACCGAGGTTGAGTTGCTTAAAACGCCTAACCTGGGTAAAAAATCTCTTACCGAGATTAAAGACGTGCTGGCCTCACGTGGTCTGTCTCTGGGCATGCGCCTTGAGAACTGGCCGCCGGCAAGCATTGCTGATGAATAACCGGATCACAGGTTAAGGTTTCACTGAGAAGGATAAGGTCATGCGCCATCGTAAGAGTGGTCGTCAACTGAACCGTAACAGCAGCCATCGTCAGGCTATGTTCCGCAACATGGCTGGCTCCCTGGTTCGTCATGAGATCATCAAGACGACCCTGCCGAAAGCTAAAGAGCTGCGTCGCGTAGTTGAGCCGCTGATTACACTTGCTAAGACCGACAGCGTTGCAAATCGTCGTCTGGCATTCGCCCGTACTCGTGATAACGAGATCGTGGCAAAACTGTTTAACGAGCTGGGCCCGCGTTTCGCGAGCCGTGCTGGTGGTTACACTCGCATTCTGAAGTGTGGCTTCCGCGCTGGTGACAACGCTCCGATGGCATACATCGAGCTGGTTGATCGTCCAGAAGCTCAAGCAGAAGCTGTTGCAGAGTAATCTGTAGCAACGTAAAGAACCCGCTTCGGCGGGTTTTTTATTGCCTGCGATTTGAGGCGCGCTATGCTTAGACATTATCGGAGGGGTTATGTGGCTTATTGATCAGTTGGCTGAACAGCATATACGTGCTGCACTGGAGAAAGGTGAACTCAGTAATTTGCCCGGTGAAGGTGCTCCGCTGATTCTCGACGATGACAGCCAGGTTCCGGCAGAATTGCGTACTGGGTATCGGTTACTGAAAAATGCTGGCTTTCTTCCTCCAGAACTGGCGTTACGTAAAGAAGCACTGGAGGTCAGGGATCTTATCAACCAGCTAGATCCTGAGGATCAAGCCAGAGAGTCCCATCGTAAACATTTAGCGATGCTGGAACTTAGATTGCAGCAAGCAGGTGTGAATACCGATTTTCTCTACGGTCACTATGGTGATTCACTGCGCGATCGCTTAACGAAGGATCAGCCTTGATCCCTGAATACAAAAAGAGGTTTTCTTCAGATTCACCGCTTGAAAAACGTTTGGAAAGTTCTATAGTTGACCTGTTTTTAATCAGGAGAAAAACATGAGTAATTACCAGCACCGCAAAGGCCAGATAAAAGACAACGCGTTAGAAGCGTTACTCCACGACCCACTGTTCAGGCAACGGATTGAACAAAAGAAGAAAGGTAAAGGAAGTTATCAGCGTAAAGAGAAACACGGAAAAAGAGGAAACTGGGAGGCCAGTGGTAAGCAAGACGTTTACCACTGGCTTTCTGCTTTCAGAGACGTGATTAAATCTTATTGTTCTGCTGTTTCAAGAGGTCACGGATTTCAGTCAACAGCAACTCTTCGTTAGTCGGTGCAGCAGCCGGCTTTTCAACTTCTTTTTTCTTGTAGAGTTTGTTCATGAGTTTAATCGCGATGAAAATTGCGAAAGCTACGATGACAAAATCAAAGATAGTCTGAATGAAAACGCCGTACTCCATCACTACGGCAGGTGTGGCACCTTCCGCTGGTTTTAGTACCCAACTGAACTGCTTAAAATCAACTCCACCAATCAGTAAACCTAATGGTGGCATAATGATATTGGCAACCAACGATGAAACGATCTTACCAAATGCGGCACCAATGATTACACCAACCGCGAGGTCTACAACGTTTCCACGCATAGCGAAATCACGAAACTCTTTGAATAAACTCATCCTTATCTCCTTGCCATGGCGAATGCTTTTAAAGTCTAACAAACCTGACGCTAAATGCCATGTAACCAGTAGATTAAGTTGAACTATCACTTATGGTGATCTTTCAATTCTCTTCAAAATTTACAAGAAGAATGGGCTTGGCTGGAACAGACGTTCCACATCAGAAACGAACTTCTTGTCTGTCAGGAACATGATGACATGATCACCTTGCTCAATACGCAGATTCTCATTGGCGATCATTACGTCATCACCGCGCACCACTGCACCAATTAACGTGCCTGGCGGTAGTTTAATATCGTCAATCAGACGGCCTACTACGCGAGAAGTGGTTTCATCTCCGTGTGCGATGGCTTCAATGGCTTCGGCAATACCGCGACGTAATGATGAAACGCCGACGATGTCCGCTTTGCGTACATGGCCTAACAGCGCGGAAATCGTTGCTTGTTGCGGTGAGATTGCGATATCGATGACGCTACCCTGCACTAAATCAACATAGGCACGGCGCTGAATCAGCACCATCGCTTTCTTCGCCCCCATTTTCTTGGCCAGCATCGCTGACATAATGTTGGCTTCGTCATCATTGGTGACAGCAATAAACAGATCGATCTGCTCAATATGTTCTTCTGCCAGCAGTTCCTGATCGGAGGCATCACCATAAAAGACGATGGTATCCTGAAGCTGCTCCGCTAGCTCGGTCGCACGCTGTTGATTACGTTCAATAAGCTTAACGCTGTAGTGCTTCTCCAGTTGCTGTGCCAGACCAAAACCAATATTCCCGCCACCCACCAGCATAATGCGCTTATAGGGTTTCTCTAGTCGCTGCATTTCGCTCATTACCGCGCGGATATTCTGTGTGGCCGCAATAAAGAACACTTCATCGCCAGCTTCAATAATGGTTGAACCCTGCGGACGAATGGGGCGATCCTGGCGAAAAATCGCCGCTACACGCGTATCAACATGTGGCATATGCTCACGTAAAATAGAGAGCGGGTTACCGACCAGAGGGCCACCGTAATAGGCTTTTACTACGGCAAGGCTGACTTTACCTTCCGCGAAATTGACGACCTGCAACGCGCCTGGATACTGGATCAGCCGGTAGATGTTGTCGATGACCAACTGCTCAGGAGAAATCAGATGATCAATCGGAATGGCATCGGTCGTGAAGAGTTTCTCTGCATCTCGCAGATAATCAGCCGCACGAATACGGGCAATACGGTTCGGTGTGTTGAATAAAGAGTAGGCAATCTGACAGGCAACCATATTGGTTTCATCAGAGCTGGTGACTGCAACCAGCATATCGGCATCATCCGCGCCTGCTTCACGCAATATGCGCGGATGAGAACCATGCCCGGTTATCACCCGAAGATCATACTTATCCTGCAACTGACGCAGGCGTGTCGGATCGGTATCGACAACGGTAATGTCGTTATTTTCACCCACCAGATTCTCTGCCAGCGTACCGCCTACCTGGCCAGCACCCAGGATAATGATTTTCATGAGTCAGTTATCTCGTATCAGGACGCTTTTTTGACAAGCTTAGCGTAGAAGAATCCGTCTCCGCCATCGGCTTCCGGGAACACCTGCAAACCATGGATTGAACCGCCAGGCAATGTCACTGCTTCTGCATCGGCCTGTAACTGCAAGAAGTTTGCAATTTGCTGATGGTTTTCATCTGGCAAAATTGAACAGGTCGCATAGAGCATTATCCCACCGGGTTTCAAACGTGACCAGGCTGCTTGCAGAATTTCGCGCTGCAAATTTGCCAGTTCAGCAATGTCGCTGTCCCGACGTAGCCATTTGATGTCAGGATGACGGCGAATTACGCCTGTCGCTGAGCACGGTGCATCAAGTAAAATACGGTCAAACTGTTGATCACCACACCAGCTTTGTGGATCGCGGCCATCTCCCTGACGCACTTCTGCCTGCATAGACAGACGCTGCAAGTTTTCTTTTACGCGCATCAGTCGCTGATTATCGACATCCACGGCCATGACCTTCGCCTGCGGTGCAATCTCTAAAATATGCGTGGTTTTTCCGCCAGGTGCAGCGCATAAGTCGAGGATAGATTCGCCATTCTGCGGTTCCAGCCATAACGCACAACGCTGAGCCGATACATCCTGCACTGTCACCCAGCCTTGCTCAAAACCGGGGAGTTGAGTGACTGCTGCGGGTTGTTCTAACCGTAGAGCATCCGGTGCATCTGCATCGGGCACGGCATTTTTACCGCTTTCTGCCAGCAGTGCGAGCCACTCATCACGGTTATGATGCTGACGATTTACGCGAAGCCACATTGGCGGACGCTGGTTACTGGCTGTAGTGATCGCCGACCACTGCTCTGGCCATGCGAGCTGGAGGCGCTTGAGTAACCATCCAGGGAATAAGTGGCGCTGCGGACCCTTATCAACCTCAGCAACCAGCGCTTCTTGCTGACGCTGGAACTGTCGCAACACACCATTCAGCAGGCCTTTCATACTTTGACGCTTGAGGGTTTCAGCGCCGGCGACGGTTTCTGCTAAGGCCGCGTGTGCAGGCACACGGGTATAAAGTAGTTGATACAGCCCGACCATGATCAAATAGTGCAAAACACGCTGCTTACCTTTCAGCGGGCGCTCCATCAGCTTGCCAATTAAAGCCTCAAGCTGTGGCAGTGTACGCATCACACCAAAGCAGATCTCTTGCACCAGAGCGCTGTCTTTATCCGACAATTTTTTCTGCGCTGCAGGGAGTACGGTACTGAGCGATTCACCTTTATCGACTACACGCTCAATGAGCTGTGCAGAGAGGCTGCGCAGGTTGGTTGATTTATTCATTTGGAAGTCACTAAAAAAAGCCCGGTATCAACCGGGCTGTGGTCATGCCAGAACGGTTCCTGGAGTAAACCATTCGCGGCGAGAATTAAGCAGATCCTGCGCCGACATGGCTTTCTTTCCTGCGGGCTGGAGTGTTTTCAGGTTCAGAACACCATCAACGGTGGCAACCTGAATGCCGTCTTTATCTGCCTGGACGATTTCACCTGGCGTTCTGGCCTGGTGCGGTAAAACGCTAGCCTGCCAGACTTTCACCGGCTGGTCCTCGACCAGGAAATAGCTCACTGGCCACGGGTTAAACGCACGAATACAACGTTCAAGCTGAACTGCTGAAAGCTGCCAGTCTAAGCGTGCTTCTTCTTTACTCAGCTTTTCCGCATAGTTGGCCAGTGCTTCATCCTGAACTTCAGGGCGAGCAACGCCGTTCGCCAACTGATCCAGCGTTTTCAGCATCCCATCTGGTCCCAGTTGAGCCAGTTTGTCATACAGCGTGGCGCTGGTATCTTCCGCAAGAATAGGGCAGGAGAGTTTAAACAGCATATCTCCGGTATCAAGTCCTACATCCATCTGCATGATGGTGACACCGGTTTCACTATCACCCGCCCATAATGAACGTTGGATTGGCGCAGCCCCACGCCAGCGCGGCAATAATGAACCATGCACATTAATGCAGCCAAGGCGTGGCATCTCCAGTACCGCTTTAGGCAGGATCAAACCGTAAGCCACGACCACCATGACATCCGCTTCTAGCGCGCTAACCAGCGACTGGTTTTCAGCAGGTCGCAACGATTTCGGCTGAAAAACGGGGATCTGATGTGATTCAGCGAGCACTTTTACCGGGCTGGCCGTTAATTTGTTACCTCGTCCTGCTGGACGATCGGGCTGAGTAAACACCCCGACAATCTCATGCTCGGACGTTAATAACGCATCCAGATGGCGTGCAGCAAAATCCGGTGTGCCCGCGAAGATAATTTTTAATGGAGCAGCCACGAAGGTTCCTCAGCAGCAGGGATCAGTTGCGCGCGTTCTGGCGCATCAGTTTTTCCAGCTTCTGTTTAATACGCTGGCGTTTCAACGGCGAGAGGTAATCAATAAACAGCTTGCCATCAAGGTGGTCGATTTCATGCTGAATACAGATTGCCAACAGCCCATCGGCTTCGCGCTCATAGGTATTGCCTTCACGATCCAGGGCGCGGATTTTCACTTTCTCAGCACGAGGAACAAATGCACGCTGTTCTGGAATAGAGAGGCAACCCTCTTCAATGCCTGTTTCACCTGAAGTCTCTAACAACTCAGGATTGATCAACACCAGGCGATCTTCACGATTCTCTGAAACGTCGATCACGATAATACGACGATGGATATCTACCTGCGTTGCAGCAAGACCGATACCTTCCTCGGCATACATGGTTTCAAACATGTCATCAACGATGCGCTGAACTTCAGCGTTAACTTCTTTTACTGGCGCAGCGATTTTACGAAGGCGCTCGTCAGGGAAATGTAATACCTGCAAAACTGACATAAATATCCAGATCTGTATTCGTTTAAAGGGGGATTATTACTACATAGTGTAGACTTTTTGCCGCTTGATTGACAGCATCCAAGGATAGGGCGCATAAGGAGCCGGTCATGGACAGAACGGAGTTAAAGCTGCGGTTATCAGCAATAAAAAACCTGCGTTATCCTGCCTGGACAGCGCTGGCGCATCGTTTGCTGAAGCAGGAGAGCATAGAGCGTGACTGTCTGCTTGCGGCAGGTCTGACACCGTTGCAAACCGAGCAGTTTTTTAGCTATCCCGCCGAAGACATAGCATATGTTCAGCACTGGTTAGAGAAAGATAAAACGCATTATATCCTCACCCCGCTGGATAGGCATTATCCTCCCCGTCTGCTGGAAATTGGCCGCGCGCCTCGCATCCTCTATGTACGTGGTTCTATCGCGCTGTTATCCAGTGAGCAGTTGGCTGTGGTTGGCAGCCGTAATTGTTCTCACTATGGTCAGTACTGGACACAATGGTTCAGCCAACAGCTGGCATTGGCCGGGTTGACCATAACCAGCGGACTGGCACGCGGGATTGATGGCGTTGCGCATCGTGCGGTGCTGGAAGCTGAAGGTAAAACGATCGCTGTTTTGGGAAGCGGGTTAACACAGCTCTATCCTCAACGGCATAACAGATTGGCGGAAGAGATTGTGGCGGGGGGTGGTGCGTTGGTTTCAGAGTTTCCTCTCCGCACCCAACCCCATGCCCACAATTTTCCTCGTCGCAACCGCATTATTAGTGGGCTTAGCTTAGGCGTACTGGTTGCTGAGGCATCTTTACGCAGTGGTTCATTAGTCACCGCAAAGATAGCGTTAGAACAAAATCGTAATGTCTACGCTTTGCCTGGCTCGCTAAATAGCCCTGGCAGTGAAGGAACACACTGGCTTATTCAGCAAGGAGCGCTACTGGTTGCTCATCCTAATAACATCATTGAAGATTTACACAGTGCACTACATTGGCTCGCTCCAGCACAGTCGGACACAATATATTCAACAGACAATGAAGATGGACCATTGCCATTTGCTGATGTGTTGGCTAACGTAGGTGATGAGGTTACACCTGTTGACGTCGTCGCTGAACGTGCCGGCCAACCTGTGCCAGCTATCGCAGCCCAATTGCTGGAGCTGGAGTTAGCAGGATGGATCGCAGCTGTACCCGGCGGCTATGTCCGATTGAGGAGGGCATGCCATGTTCGACGTACTAATGTACTTGTTTGAGACCTATATCCACAACGAAGCAGAAATGCGGGTTGATCAGGATAAGTTGACGGACGATTTAACCGATGCTGGGTTTGATCGTGAGGATATCTACAACGCGTTGAACTGGTTAGAAAAACTGGCAGATTATCAGGACGGATTAGTCGCTCCGATTCTGTTAGCTAACGATCCGCTTTCGATGCGCATCTACACCGATGAAGAGAGTCATCGTCTGGATGCGGAATGTCGTGGTTTCCTTCTCTTCCTGGAGCAAATTCAGGTATTGAGTCTGGAAACGCGTGAAATGGTCATTGAAAGAGTGATGGCTCTGGATACGTTGGATTTCGATCTCGAAGATCTCAAGTGGGTGGTGCTGATGGTGCTGTTTAACATCCCCGGATGCGAAAATGCCTATCAGCAGATGGAAGAACTGTTATTTGACGTCAATGAAGGTATGCTGCACTAACTTCCTCTTGTACGCAGAATGTTATGAGTAAAACGGCACTCTTTAACGTGCGAAAACAGGATCCCTGCCCCGCTTGCGGGGCAGATTTAGTGATCCGCTCGGGTAAACACGGCCCATTTCTCGGGTGCAGTCACTATCCTGAATGTGACTACATTCGTCCGCTAAAATCGCAGGGTGAAAGCCAGATTATCAAAGTTCTGGATGGTCACTTCTGTCCGACCTGCGGTGCTGAGAAAGTGTTGCGACAGGGTCGATTCGGTATGTTTGTGGGTTGTAGTCACTATCCTGAATGTGATTACACTGAAACAATCGACAAGCCTGATACCACCTCGCTTTCCTGTCCTCAGTGTCAATCTGGAAAACTGGTTCAACGCCGTTCACGATTCGGTAAAACGTTCCATGCATGTGACCGCTACCCATCCTGTCAGTTTGCGCTGAACACCAAGCCAGTGGAAGGCACATGCCCACACTGCCAGTTTCCTCTATTAACCGAAAAGAAAACCGCGCAAGGCAGCAAAGTGTGTTGCGCCAGTAAAAGCTGCGGCAAAGTCGTGGCTCAGGAAGAGTAAATAAGATGACGCAAACCCCACATCTCACGGGTTCACTGGAATTCTGCCTTGATCAACTGCGGCAGCAAACCGTGATTGCCTATCCTACAGAGGCGGTATTTGGCCTTGGCTGCGATCCCGATAGCGAATCAGCCGTTATGGCTTTGCTGGCGCTAAAACAGCGGCCGGTAGAAAAAGGTCTGATCTTGATCGCGGCAGATTACAGCCAGCTTGAGCCCTATATTTCTGACCGTGAATTATCTGTTATTCAACGTGAGCAGATGCTTGCCAGTTGGCCAGGCCCCGTCACTTGGGTTGTGCCGGTGCCTCCACATACTCCACGCTGGCTCAGCGGGCGTTTTGATTCACTGGCGATTCGCGTTACTGATCATCCTTTGGTGCAATCGCTTTGCCGTGAGTTTGGTAAACCGTTGGTGTCGACAAGTGCTAACCTGTCTGGTGCTGAGCCCTGCCGTAATGTGGCAGAAGTACAGCAGCAGTTTGGTGCCCATTTCCCGGTTCTGCATGGTGAGACAGGTGGACGGAATAATCCGTCAGAAATCCGCGATGTCATCAGCGGGCAGCTTATTCGTCAGGGATAATTCATGGATAACTTTGCCGTATTTGGCCACCCCATTAGTCACAGTAAGTCTCCTTTTATACATCAGTGTTTCGCGCAGCAAACGGGTATTGATCATCGCTATGGCAGCGTATGTGCGCCGCTTGATGGCTTTGCTAAATCTATCAGCGAGTTTTTTGCTGGAGAAGGCAAAGGGGCCAACATCACTTTGCCTTTCAAGCAGCAGGCGTGGGAGCTGGCGCATGAGCTCAGCGATCGTGCTGCGCTCTCTGGTGCGGTGAATACCCTGAAGAAGAAATCGGATGGCCGCCTCTACGGTGATAACACGGATGGCATTGGTCTGCTGAGCGACCTCGAACGCCTTAATATGATCGAAGAAGGGGACAGGATCTTACTGATCGGTGCTGGCGGTGCCGCGCGTGGTGTGATCTTACCGTTAATGGCAAAGAATACGCACATTACCGTTGTGAATCGTACCTGGTCACGGGCTGCGGAGCTGGCGGAGCTGTTTAGCGCACAAGGTAAAATTGAGGCGAGGACTTTTGAGCAACTGGATGGTGAGCGTTTTGATCTGATCATCAATGCCACCTCAAGTGGCGTAGAGGGCAAGGTTCCACCGCTTTCGGAGATGTTAATTCAGCCTCAGACCCGCTGCTATGACATGTTTTATCAAAGTGGTTACACGCCATTCTTAAAATGGTGTGAAGATCATGGGGCAGAGCAGTTGGCCGATGGCCTGGGAATGCTGGTAGGTCAGGCTGCGCAGGCCTTCTATTTATGGCATGGCGTGATGCCAGATGTCACCCCTGTCATCGCACAGCTCAAGCAGGCAATGCAGCCTTGAATCAGTCAATTCAGTTTCCCGATCGTGAGGAGTGGAACAGCCATCAACATGCTGTCTGCTTTCCGGCATTGGTGAATGGTTTGATCCTGAACTGTGCAATCAGCGCCGCTGAGCTGCAGCGGCGCTATGGGGCTGGTGAAGCGGTTACGCTTTTTTCATTAAACCGTTTGGATTTGGAAGAAGAGGCAGAACAAGCCATTCATCGTGACGATGTTGATGATCAAGGCTGGGTTTGGCTGGGTTCTGCTAAATAGTCATTCTTCCAGCCGACATAGTTATTAGCAGAGTAGCGAAGTCCTTCTAATTCATCAGCAGTAAGAGGGCGGATCTGTTTTACCGGGCTACCTAAGTAAAGGTAGCCACTGACCAGTGTTTTACCTGGGGGGACCAGGCTACCAGCACCGATCATGACATCTTCTTCTACTACTACGCCATCCAGAATGATTGTTCCCATCCCGACTAAGACACGATTGCCAATGGTGCAGCCATGAAGCATGGCTTTATGCCCAACCGTAACTTCCTCGCCAATCACTAAGGGGAAACCTGCTGGGTTACTGGCCGACTTATGCGTAACGTGCAGTACGCTGCCATCCTGGATATTGGTGCGAGCACCGATCCGTACCTGATTTACATCGCCACGGATCGCCACGAGCGGCCAGATACTGACGTCATCGGCCAAAATAACATCACCTACCACCACGCTAGCGGGATCAACCATCACGCGTTGGCCACATTGCGGCGACTTTAGCTTATATGTACGTAGGGATACTGACATGATCCTGCTCCTTTTAGGGTGATTATTTGTCCAGCCTGAAGAGAATTTGGTGTCCTGACAAGGCTAATTTGCCCCATTTTGCTGAAGATATCAGCGTTATGAATGTTTTATCGCCATACGATTAAAAAGATCGAAAAAAGGGGTTGTGCAAAAAATCCGGATCCCTATAATGCGCAACCACTGAGACGGCAAGGCGGAAACGCAAACGACTCAGCAGGGAGTGAAGTGATTCACCCCGCCAGAGAAAAATACTGAAAAAGTGTTTGACTCTGAAGGAGGAAAGCGTAATATACGCCACCTCGCAACAGCAAGCTAACGCGCTGATTGCACCGCTCTTTAACAATTTATCAGACAATCTGTGTGGGCACTCGCAGGATTGAT
>NZ_VWXF01000017.1:0-72150 GCF_011752615.1 Candidatus Pantoea multigeneris | reverse complement strand
CCGACCATCCAGTCATCAATAAAGTGACGCTGGCCCAGGCCAAAGTTACCGGTGGCCTGCCCATCGTTCAGGCGGATACCGTTCTGGGTAAAGAACAGACGATCGGGACTGTCGTACAGGGGCAACAACAGGTCAACCGAGCCGGCTTGCGGCGCAAACTTGCTGTTAATGCCGAATTCAACCCGGGCGGTACCGAAGTTTTGTAGCCACTGTTGAAGCTGCTGAGACGCCATACCCGATGCCTGCTGCGCCGCAAAGCCGCCAAAGTTGCCGGATTGCGCCAGCTGTGCAGCCGGGTTCAGGTAGTCGTGCAGTTCTGAGGGGGGCGGGGTCTGCTGTGCAACGGCCGTGATGGCCCATGCCGGTGTCAGCGCGATGCTGACCTGCAAAGCGGCCTGTAACAGCGCAAAACGACGCATCCGGGCAGAGTAGCGCCCGCGGGAGTGTGTATTATGAGAGAGAGACATATTTTTTATTCCAGTTAATTACATTACGCGCAACTGGAATATTTTTCATTTATGACCGGTCAATAAACCTAGGCTATGACTTGATTTCCCCCTGGAATTATCCTGGTAATTATTCTCCTACTGGCCGGTGCTGAAAAATGACAAAAAAACATAATAACTTATGAACAAATAATCCGCACAACGGTGCATGTTATTTATTCAAGGGAAATTCTTTTTCTCAGAATTCAGCACCAGTATCATTTTTTTGACAGAGTCGCTCTATTACGCCCTCGTAATAATTCTCACTGAGACGATAATTAGAGAACACATTCAAAAAAATTTTTAGCTTTTTGCTATACCGTTCTCAGCGTTGGTTGCATGATGTTCTCCAGCCGTAAATTAATTTACGGCATTAGCGCAGTTCCATCGCATCACGCAAGGTGAAGAACAGGTCGGTCTGGTCGGTCAATCCGGTCACGTTGGCCGCATGTGGGCCATAGGCGGCAATACGCAACTGGCTACCGGTGTGCTCTTGTGAATCTTCCTCGGAGTTACCATAGCTAATGGTCATCACCGTGCCCTCTTTGGTATTGAGTGCCTGCGTCAGCCCCGGTGCTTTGGTGCCATTCTCGACAATCTGGCTGCTGTGCGCGTGATCTGCGGTCACAACCACCAGCGTATCCCCCGCTTTACGGGCGAATGCCAGGGCCTGTTGGACCGCTTCATCCAGATCAACCGTTTCGCCAATCTGCCCACAGGGGTTAGCCGCGTGATCTTGTTTATCAATCGAAGCCCCTTCCACCTGCAAGAAGAAACCGTTGGGATTAGCACTCAATAACGTAATCGCTTTTTCCGTCATTTGTGCCAATGTAGGCATGCTGGCAGGGCGATCTTTATTGGCAATGCAGGTCACCGCCGGTTGGTCGAGATTGCCATGATAGCTTGCCTTGGGCCCTTGCCAGCGCACGGGCATGTTACCCGGAGAGAACAGGCCAAGCAGTGGCTTGTTCTGATCTGCCTGCGTGATCTTTTGCAGGCTATCCAGATCGGTTACCCACTGATATCCCATCGATTGCGCCTGTTCGCGCAGGGTTTTGCCTTGATACTCGCCGGATTTCGCCAGCTCGTTAAAGGTTTTCTCCCCACCGCCCAGGGTCACATCCGCGCGGGTGCGCAGCAACTGTTCGGTAATCGATCCGCGACCGCCGTTCTCCAGCGCATTGCTGGCGCAAAGCTCGGTGGTTTTTTCTGGGCCGTAGCACTTACGGGAAGTGACATGGGCGACCATGGCGGCGGGCGTTGCATCCTGCAACTCAGCGGTTGAGACATTGCCGGTAGCCTTACCCGCCGCTTTTGCCAGTTCCAGTAAGGTGGTTTGGTCCTTACCGTTCACGTCCACACTCAGTGCGCCGTTGTACGTCTTGGTGCCGGTTGACCAGGCAGAAGCAGAAGCCGCAGAGTCGGTGACGTAGTTAGGTTTATGGGTTTTTTTATCCAGCGAATAATGTGTGTACTGTCCGGAGATGGGCAGTGCATCAATGCCTTTAAAATAACCGCCAGCCCCTTCTGCAAGGTTACGGGCCGCCGTGATTTCTGAGTCGCCCATACCATCGCCAATCAGCAAAATGACATTTTTTGCTTTGCTGTTGCTCAAGGCCGCTTTGATCGCTTCCGTCTGATCGCCACTTAAGCGGCGCGCGCCGCCGTGCTGGGTGATATCGCCCTGCGCAGCCCGGTTCCAGATAGCACTGTCATCAGCCTGTGCCGTCAGTGTCATCAGGCCAGCCAGCAACGTCAGGGTAAATCCAGAGGTATGTTTCAACTTATCTCTCCATGTGTATAAAGATGAAAAATTGTGTCCACGGCAAAGTGTGCGACTCTTTTGTGACAGCTCTGTGACAACATCCTGAGATTAAGAGGGAGAAATAACCGAATTGCTGTAATCTATAGCGACTCGCTCACGACTTAAGCGAATAGAACAAAAGAGAAAAATAGTGCTTGCGTGAAACAGACGGACTCCCTATAGTAGCGCCCCGTTGACCCAGTGAGGTCAGCAAAGAAAAATACGGTGAGATGTCCGAGTGGCTGAAGGAGCACGCCTGGAAAGTGTGTATACGGCAACGTATCGGGGGTTCGAATCCCCCTCTCACCGCCATATTGAGTAGGACGTTAGCTGATGCCTTGAACGTTAAGGCTTCCAAAACAGCATAAATAACGGCACTACACGCAGGAAGCCCCAGACTCAGGTCCGGGGCTTTTTTGTTTCTGATGCCCTCTGACTTTGCCCCGCTGGCCACAACAAAGTAAAGTATCCTGCCTGAACGGATTTTCTGAAGGATCAGACCATGCAAGCCGTCATTCTGCTACTGTCATTACTGCTACTGCTGCTGTTTTTCCTGCTGGTGAGAAAATTAATCCATCGCATTCGTGACAACACGACAGCAGATTATCGTAGCGGTGAGCCACTGCAAATTTCACAAAATGCCTGGCTGTTAGAAAAGCTGGGGATACGGCGGGAACGTTATTTTTTTGATGCGGACTATCTTTACCAAAGGCGCAGGCAGGAAACTAAAAAGATCCCCCTCGGTGCCATTGTCCGTATCAAAGCCACCTCAGTACAAATCGGCGAACGCCATGTCTGGGCAGTTCGCTATCACGAAGATCACCACGAAAAAGAGGTGCGTTTTGTGCACAACGCATCGCTGTTTAATGCCAACTTTGCCTCTTTCCTCGCCGCAGTGCGGGAAGTGAATCCCGCTGCGGATATTGAAGAGATCGGCATGTTGAAATTGTAAGGTTTTAACGCCTTCGACCTCATTAAAGCGTCATGATCATCTCATGCAATGCCGCCGTGGTCTGACGCTGACGGTTTGATGCTCGCGCCCTGATAGTGTGTAGTAGCAAAGGGGATGACTAGGTGGTAATACAATAAAACTGACCTCAACGGATGCCAGTTTTCTCTAATGGCACAGATTATTTGAATTCAGTGCGCGTCAAAATGACATTACGCTGCACTGGCTCCCTGGTGAGGGTAAAATAAGGGGTTAATTCGCCTTCACGACCCCATTTGCCAATCGCTCCTTCACTTTCGAACCTGATGTAACCCAGGCTTTGAAGATAGTCAGCCAAATCAGCCGTGTTAGCATCAGCGCTGTAAACGATGCTGCTATCCTGCGGTTTAGCACCATCTTGCGCCGTGAAAGTGAAATGATACTGATGCGCAACTCGCGGCGCATCACGTATTTCCTTATCGGTGTAAAAATAATATAACCAAAGATTAGCCTGCGAATACCCACCGGGTTGCTCTGCTCTTTTCTGCATACTGAAATCTGCCAGAATAATGCTCACGATGACGATAAATCCTGCCACAATGAACTTTTTCCATTGATTCATACCGTTGTGAAACTCCGTTTTTACACAAAAACCGCGTCGTATTATAAAGTTCTTACCAATAAAAAAACCCGGCCGGAGCCGGGTTGGTAGTTGCTACACAGCGAAATCAGGCATAGGCCATCAGGGTTCGCTGGCAAAGTTGTGAACGGACACAGTCGTCTCTGCCGAAACGCACCACGCCAATCATCTCATCCTCAGTGAAGCGCGCCAGCGCATCAGCAAGGCCAGACGGGACATGAGCAGGCAAGTCACACTGAGTAATATCGCCGTTCACAATGACTGTGACGTTCTCACCCAAACGGGTTAGGAACATTTTCATCTGTGCAGCAGTGACGTTTTGCGCCTCATCAAGAATCACTACCGCGTTCTCAAAGGTACGTCCGCGCATATAGGCAAACGGTGCAATTTCCACCTTACCAATTTCGGGACGCAGGCAATACTGCATAAAGGAAGCACCCAGACGTTTAACCAGAACGTCATAGACCGGCCGGAAATAAGGCGCAAACTTCTCGGAGATATCCCCTGGCAGGAAGCCAAGATCTTCGTCGGCCTGCAAAACCGGTCGTGTAACAATAATCCTGTCGATATCCTTATGTATCAGGGCCTCGGCCGCTTTCGCAGCACTGATCCAGGTTTTCCCGCAGCCCGCTTCACCGGTTGCGAAAATGAGCTGTTTCGTTTCTATGGCGTTGAGATAATGCGCCTGGGCTTCATTACGAGCTTCAATTGGGCTACCGTCGCGCACATCGCGCGCCATGCCAATTGAATCCAGTCCTCCCAGTTGCACCAGCGAAGTGACCGATTCTTCCTCACGCTGACGATGACTACGTGAGTCATTACGAAGCACTCTTCTGGCTTCACGACGCGCTTTGATCACTGCTTTCTGTCTTCCCATAGTGGCACCTTACAGTTGGTTTCATTTCCCGCGCAGGCCATCCGCCCGAGCGATTACGTGAACGCTTTAGAGGTTTACTTGGCTTCCTTTTAAGCCGTACAGGAACGTGGAGATAAGTGTGCTGACACAGCGATGTACCGTGTAAGCGCACCGGGTAAAAAGAGAATAGAGTGTAAAATACAACCAAAACACTGTTGAAATGAGGTCAGAGAAAAATCCTCTCACCGTTAAAAGCGATGTCTGAAGGGGTACTGCCTGTCCATTTGCGGACCATCTCATGCGCGAACTCCAGTGTGATACATCAACACATTTGCTCAGCCTATGAGTAATAAACTGCACCATTTTGCAGGTGCTTTGCAATCACTATTTTTACATTCAAACAACAAAAATGAATTTTAAGCAAAAAGCGTGGTGATAAAGGAATGCTCAGTTCTGCGAATGAAATATTAACGCAACGGTAATCTGTCAGTTTATTACGCCGCCTGTTTTGGCCGCCTTAACCAAAGGCAGATCAATACCGCGAGGAGATAGAACAAATAAGCAGCAGCTTCGCTCAGGCTGGCGCAAGCCTGCAATCCAAGGCTACCCGCTAATACCGCGGCTAATACAGAATCTTTCGGTATTAACCGCGTTAAATCGAACACGATATCCTGCCAATATGGCCACCAACCTGCATGGGCGAATGCCCGTACCATGCCAGAGGCACACCCCGCCGCAATCAGCATTTGCAGTACGTCAGCAACGAGCGTAAAACGCCGTTCAGATAACCACCCACCGAGCAGATAGAGCACCACGCCGCCCAATAACGCCAGGGCCAGACCAAAAACCGCTCCCGCCGCCGCCGCGTTGCTGCTATTAACAGTAAAGATATAGGTTAAGTAGTGTACCGCCGATAATCCCTCTCGCACCACTGCAAGGAAAACGGTAAATAGCAGCGCCAGGCAGAAACCTGTCTGACCGTATTGCGTGGATCTAAGGGTCAAAATCGACAACATCAACATAGCCAACAGTGCAACCGCACCCTCAAACAACGCCACATTGTGAAGCGAAAGCGGCTTCTGTGCCGCGTTGGAAAGAATGCCGATGCTCAGGCTGCAAACCAGCGCCAGCAGCACCACCGTCCACAACAGCGGAAACCATTGGCCGTTATCACTGCGACGAAAATAGCTGGCGAACAGACTCACCAGCAATGTGGCTTCCAGCCCTTCGCGCAACAAGGTGAGAAACGGGAGAAACATTCCTTAAATCTCGCAATTAAGAATAAATTAAGTAGAAAGGTAAATAAACGTTAGCTCACCAATGATATCGATTATCATTATCAAAAAAAAGCATTCGCCCTGTAAGCATCGCGTAATTATTTGCTGTAAGGACAAAAAAACCGCTCCGAAGAGCGGTTTTTCATTCATCAAACCCGCATTGGCGTTAACCGATGGTCATCAGGCTGGCATTTCCGCCAGCAGCCGCAGTATTGACGCTCAAAGAACGCTCAATCAGCCACCGCTCCAGCAACAGTTCTGTCTCTCCTCGGGCAAAGCCCTGCACGGAGACAATTGCCCCCTCACGAGAAGCCACTTGCTCACACAGCGTACGCAGTTGGTCTGCATCACCATGATAAACAACCGCATCAAACTCGCCCTGTAACGGTTGGGTCTGTAGCGTAATCTGTTGCTGTACCGCCGCAGGCAACTGACTGAACAGCGTACGATGCAGGCTGTCATCTTCCCACAGCGCCTTAGTACCGACACTGGTGATCCCCGCTAGCTGGATCAGCGCATCCTGCTCGTTGTCGGCCAGCGCCAGCACCTGTTCACGCGGCAGCAAGCTAAAGGTGTTACGTTCACCAGTTGGACCTGGCAGCAAACGCACCGTGCCCGACTGCGCCAGTTCAGCGTAGTGCTGGCACAGCGCAACCAGTGCGCTATGGCCTTTCGCGCTGGCCCAGTCGCTTAACGCCTGATGGGCGGCTAACAACGTCGGGCGCAGTGTGCTGTCAACCGGACGCTCAGCATCCTGACGATCGAAGGTTTTACGTAACCCCTGCTCCGGGCGGCTTGCCAACAGACGGTACAGATACAGCGGGCCACCCGCTTTCGGCCCCGTGCCGGAAAGCCCTTCGCCACCAAACGGTTGCACGCCAACCACCGCGCCCACCATGTTACGGTTAACGTAGAGATTACCGACTTTAGCGCCAGCCACCACTTGGGCAATCGTCTCATCAATACGGGTATGCACGCCCAGTGTCAGGCCATAACCGGAATGATTGATGTGTTCGAGGATCTGCGGCAGTGCGTTACGACCAAAGCGCACCACATGCAGCACCGGACCAAACACTTCACGATCCAGATCGCTTACCTGATCCAGCTCAATCAGGGTTGGCTTGATAAAGGTACCGGTTTGCCATTCACGGCTGTCTTCCGGCACATCCTGCACGGCCTGATAGACCTTGAAGCCCTTGTTGCGCATCCCCTGGATGTGACGTTCGATATTCTCCTTCGCTTCACTGTCGATCACCGGACCGATATCGGTTGAGAGACGCTCCGGGTTCCCCATACGGCACTCGGCCATAGCACCACGCAGCATTTTCAGCGTGTGGTCGGCCACATCTTCCTGAATACACAGCAGACGCAGCGCAGAGCAACGCTGACCGGCACTGTCAAATGCGGAAGCGACAATATCCACCACCACTTGTTCTGTCAGCGCTGAGGAGTCAACGATCATGGCGTTCATTCCCCCGGTTTCAGCAATCAGTGGGGTTGGTCGCCCCTGGGGATCGAGACGTCCCGCAAGATTGCGTTGCAGCAACGTGGCTACGGCCGTAGACCCGGTAAACATCACGCCGCGCACGCGCTCATCACCCGTCAGTTGCGCCCCTACTGTCTCACCCAAACCTGGCAGCAGTTGCAGGACGCCTGCCGGCACACCCGCTTCCAGCAGGATCTGTACCGCCTGAGCAGCAATCAGTGGCGTTTGTTCTGCCGGTTTTGCCAGCACGCTGTTGCCTGCCGCTAACGCAGCGGCTATCTGACCGGTAAAGATGGCCAATGGGAAGTTCCACGGGCTGATGCACACAACCGGGCCTAACGGACGATGAGTATCGTTATCAAAATCGTCACGCACCATGCCGGCATAGTAGTAAAGGAAGTCGACCGCTTCGCGCACCTCAGCGATGGCGTTGTTGTAGGTCTTACCGGCTTCGCGCACCAGAATACCGATCAACTGCTGTATTTGACCTTCCATTAACTGGGCGGCGCGTTCGAGGATCGCAGCACGTTCCTGCGGCGGCGTCGCAAACCAGATTGGGCCGGCATTCACTGCCGCATCCAACGCCAGTGACACCTCCTCCGCGCTAGCCTCACGCACATACCCGACGATATCCCCCGGTGCTGCTGGGTTGGTCAGCGGTCGGCTGTCACCCGCTTGCAGTTCAGCATCGATCATCGGCTGTGCCTGCCACGGCTGCGCTGCGCTGCTCAGTACTGCACTGGAGAGCGAAGCCAGTCGATGTTCGTTCGCCATATCGATACCGCTGGAGTTAACACGTTTCTCACCGTAAAGGTCGCGGGGTAACGGGATCTTCGGATGCGGTAAGCCAACGGCACCTTCGTTCTGCGCCAGTTTTTCCACTTCAGAGACCGGATCGGCCACCAGATCTTCCAGCGGCAGTGAGGTATCGGCAATGCGGTTAACAAACGAGGTGTTCGCGCCATTCTCCAGCAGGCGTCGCACCAGGTAAGCCAGCAGGGTTTCGTGCGTTCCCACAGGGGCATAGATGCGGCAAGGACGGTTGAGCTTGCCATCGGCCACTTTGCCTACCACCTGCTCATACAACGGTTCACCCATGCCGTGCAGGCACTGGAACTCATACTGACCAGGATAGTAGTTATTCCCCGCCAACTGGTAGATCGTCGCCAGAGTGTGGGCGTTGTGGGTCGCGAATTGTGGGTAGATCAGGTTTGGCACGGCCAGCAACTTACGCGCGCAGGCCAGATAAGAGATGTCAGTGTAGACCTTACGGGTATAAACCGGGTAGCCCTCAAGGCCATCAACCTGAGCACGTTTGATTTCGCTATCCCAATAGGCCCCCTTCACCAGGCGGATCATCAGGCGACGGCGGCTACGCTGTGCCAGATCGATCAGGTAGTCAATCACCATTGGGCAGCGTTTCATGTAGGCCTGGATAACAAAGCCGATACCGTTCCAGCCTTCCAGCTCAGGTTCGAAGCAAAGTTTCTCCAGCAGGTCGAGGGACAGCTCAAGGCGATCCGCCTCTTCAGCATCAATATTGATACCAATGTCATAACTGCGGGCCAGCAGGGTCAGGGATTTGAGGATCGGATACAGCTCTTCCATGACGCGTTCATACTGCGCGCGGCTGTAACGCGGATGCAGTGCCGAAAGTTTGATTGAGATCCCCGGCCCTTCATAAATGCCACGCCCGTTAGACGCTTTACCAATCGCATGGATCGCCTGCTGGTAAGAGAGCAGATAGGCTTTCGCATCGCTGGCGGTGAGCGCCGCTTCCCCCAACATGTCATAAGAGTAACGGAAGCCTTTATCTTCCAGCTTGCGCGCATTTGCCAGCGCCTGAGCGATGGTTTCTCCGGTTACAAACTGCTCGCCCATCAGGCGCATCGCCATATCCACGCCTTTGCGGATCAGCGGTTCACCGCTTTTGCCGATGATACGATTCAGAGAGCGTGAGAGGTTGGCTTCGTTGTGGGTCGATACCAGACGCCCAGTGAACAGCAGCCCCCAGGTCGCCGCATTGACGAACAGGGATGGGCTACGCCCAAGGTGTGATTGCCAGTTACCGTTGCTGATTTTGTCGCGAATCAGCGCATCACGCGTAGGCTTATCGGGAATGCGCAACAGCGCTTCCGCCAGGCACATCAACGCCACACCCTCCTGCGAGGAGAGCGAGAACTCTTGCAGCAAGCTTTGCACCATTCCGGCGCGTCCTGTTGCACCCTTTTGGTGCCGCAGCTTGTCTGCCAGTTGATAGGCTAACTGGTAGGTTTTCTCCGCCTGAGCCTTTGGCAACCGTGCCTGTTCCAGCAGCATTGGCACTGCTTCAGTCTCGGGGCGACGCCAGGCGGCAGTGATGGCCGCACGTGCCACGGTCTGTGGCAGAATTTGTTCAGCAAACGACAAGAAGGGCTGATGCACTTCTTCAGGAACGCCCTCTTCAGCGTCACCCGCCAGCGCCTGTAACGGAATCTCTGGCAGGCTATCACCGGCTTCGAGCTGGCCGAGATAGTTAAAAATCGCCTGTTTGATCAGCCAGTGTGGTGTGCGATCAATGCGCTGTGCTGCCTGTTTAATACGCTCGCGGGTGGCTTCATCCAGCTTTACCCCCATGGTGGTCGTGCCCATGACTTTTCAGCTCCTTAATGTCGTTATAACGGCCTGGGCAGCAATATCACTTATGTTGCAACTTTGTGCAACCCAGATAATTACAGGTGTGAACCAGGCCACTAAACGATGAAATGATGTTCAGATTCAGATACGGCACGGTTATTGCTGCAAAATCCCCGCCAACTTTCACAGCCAGATCCAGAGCGGTCTTAGGACTAAAAAACTAAGCGCAACCCTGGAAGTGTGACCTGGTGCAACCTATGAGCATTAATTTATTTTGAAAGAGTGAAATCACAGTAACTGCTGTGTTAAATCCATTGTGCTGAATTCGCCTTTACGGCAGGATACCGCGCCTCAGTGGAAGGCCCGGCCTACGCCTGTGTGAAGAAAATTATTAACTGTCGCCTCGTTCCGGCACAGCAGCACAACGCGATTTCACTGTGGAAATTACAACAAAAGTGGAGAGACTGATGAATGTAAGTACCCCCTTGCTGGTGACCTTTTTGGTCTACATCTTTGGCATGGTGCTGATTGGCTTAATGGCCTACCGCTCAACCAAAAATTTTGACGACTACATTCTGGGCGGCCGCAGTTTGGGCAGCGTAGTAACAGCACTTTCAGCAGGTGCTTCCGATATGAGCGGCTGGCTGCTGATGGGCCTGCCTGGCGCAATTTTCCTCTCTGGTATTTCCGAAAGTTGGATCGCGATTGGCCTGATCATGGGGGCATGGCTCAACTGGAAGATCGTAGCGGGTCGTCTGCGTGTGCAAACCGAGCATCACAACAATGCCCTGACGCTACCAGACTTTTTCACCAGCCGTTTCGAAGACCATAACAAAATTCTGCGCGTCATCTCCGCAGTCATTATCCTGATCTTCTTCACCATCTACTGTGCCTCGGGCGTGGTAGCGGGCGCACGTCTGTTTGAAAGTACCTTCGGTATGAGCTACGAAACCGCCATCTGGGCCGGTGCCGCAGCAACCATTCTCTACACGCTGATTGGCGGGTTCCTGGCGATCAGCTGGACCGATACCGTGCAGGCCAGCCTGATGATCTTCGCCCTGATTCTGACCCCGGTAATGGTCATTGTCGCGGTCGGTGGCCTGTCAGACTCCATGGCGGTGATTGAGGCCAAAAGCATGGAAAACCTCGACATGCTGAAAGGCCTGAACTTTGTTGCCGTAATCTCGCTGCTGGGCTGGGGTCTGGGTTACTTTGGTCAGCCGCACATTCTGGCCCGCTTTATGGCCGCAGACTCTCACCACTCGATCCGCACCGCCAGCCGCATTGGTATGACGTGGATGATTCTGTGCCTTGGCGGAGCAGTGGCTGTGGGCTTCTTTGGGATTGCCTATTTCCAGAACAACCCGGATCAGGCGGCTGGCGTCAGCCAGAACGGCGAGCGCATCTTTATTGAGCTGGCCCGTATCCTGTTTAACCCGTGGATTGCCGGTATCCTGCTGTCAGCCATTCTGGCTGCGGTGATGTCTACCCTGAGCTGTCAGTTGCTGGTGTGCTCCAGCGCATTGACCGAAGACCTGTACAAAGGATTCCTGCGCAAACATGCCAGCCAGAAAGAGCTGGTGTGGGTGGGACGTCTGATGGTGCTGTTAATTGCACTGATTGCGATTGCGCTGGCGATGAACCCAGACAACCGCGTGCTGGGTCTGGTGAGCTACGCGTGGGCAGGCTTTGGCGCCGCATTCGGTCCAGTGGTTCTGTTCGGGGTATGCTGGAAACGAATGACACGTAACGGCGCGCTAGCCGGGATGGTGATTGGCGCAGTGACCGTGCTGGTCTGGAAACAGTACGCCTGGCTGGGGCTGTATGAAATCATCCCTGGCTTCCTGTTCGCCAGCATCGCGATTGTGGTGATCAGCCTGATGGGTCGCGAACCTTCAGATGAAGCACAGGCTCGCTTTGCCGCTGCAGAAGCAGAGTACAACACCCGTTAATGCAAAAAGCCCCGCCCGTCTGCTGTGACGGGCGGGGCTTCTCTCTCTGTTATTTCACTTAGCTTTTGCCAGCTTATCCGCCACATCCTGCCAGACAAACGGCACTAAATCGCTGTAACGCAATTGACGCTGTGCTAACTGCGCCGGTAGCTCGCCTTGTAATTCACTGGTTGCCTGACTCATCACCCCGCTTAACCCAACATCCTGTAACGTTTTCACCACTTCCTGCATCTCTTCTGAACGGCGCACGCCATGTTCCGCGACGCGGCTAATCAAATAGTGTGGCAGTTGGTCGTCCCAGCCTAAAGAGGGAAAGCTGGCGTGCAGCGAGTTCAGCACCGGGGCTTCAACGCCATACAGACGCGCGGCGCGCAGGCACTCGGTAGTCAGAGCTTCAAGGCCTTTGATCATCACACTGCGACACATCTTGATGGCAGAGACTTCCCCCACCTGCGTGCTGGCCGCACGGGCGTTGCAACCCAACTCCGTCAGGCGCAGTGCAACCCGCTCAGCCTGAGCCCCCCCGATCAACAGCGGTGTCGCCAGCCGCTTCGGTGGCACTGGAGCCATCACCGCTACGTCGAGATAATCCCCGGCCCCACCTGCCACAATCTGGGCCGAACGGCACTTGGTCTCCGGGGCCACGGAGTTGAAATCCAGCAGGATTTGCCCAGGCTGTAGCAGCGGAGCCAGCTCATGAGCCACCTCTGCGGCACTGCCTGCGGTGACTAATGACAGCACCCACTTAACCCCTTGTACGGCTTCAGCCGCACTGTGAGCGGGTGTCGCATTCAGCGCTTCAGCACGCTGGCGCATCGCCTCACCTTCAGCACTGAGCAGCTTTTTGTCCCAGATTCGCACGCCAGCAGCGGCGAGATCGGCAGCATAAACACTGCCCGCCTCACCAAATCCAATAATGGCAATTTCAGCCATAACGTCTCCTTAATGGCCCTGCCAGAGCGATCCCGGCACGGCAACGCGACCGTCAAACAGCAAACGCGCGGTACGAATGAGCCCGCTGTTAATCACTTGTCCCGCAGCATCCCGCTGCAACATCACACTGAACTCCCCGCTGGGATGTTCCACCGCCAACTGCTGATTCAGCGCGCTACTCACCTGCGCAACTCCAGCGGTAATACTGCCGTCGATCAAACAGGCGGTGGCGACACTCACCGCGCCCAGTACGCCAATCGATGCATGGCAGCGATGAGGAATAAAGGTGCGCGTAGTCAGCGCGCCTCCCTGCTGAGGTGCCGCTACCAGGGTCATTTTTGGCACCGTGCGCTGTGCAACATCACCCAGCTGCATTTTTGGCCCCGCCTGCAAACGAATGGATTCCAGCCGCGCCTTCAGTTCCGTGTCATTATCTAACTGTTCGCGACTCTCTAATCCACTGCGGTCCAGGTCGGCGGCACGAATCAGCACCACCGGCATACCGTTATCGATACAGGTCACTTCTATGCCATCAAAGGTGTCACGCGGCTGCCCGGTGGGCAGCAACGCGCCACAGCTTGAACCCGCAATATCCTGGAAGTTAAGGATCTGCTGAGCGGCATAGCCCGGCACGCCGTCAATGCGCGTATCGCCTTCATACTCGACGCACCCTTCCGGCGTGGCAATTTCCGCTTCGGCAACCTGCCCGGTATTCACCATGAAAATACGTACGCGCGTCCGATCGCCCTGCGCGGCAACCAACCCTTTTTCAATCGCAAACGGGCCCACCGCCGCCAGCACGTTACCGCAGTTCTGACCATAATCGACCACGGCTTTATCTACGTTGACCTGGGCAAACAGGTAATCAACGTCAGCATCACTGCGCGTAGAAGGGCTAACGATCGCCACTTTACTGGTCAGGGGATCTGCGCCCCCCAGGCCGTCAATTTGGCGTTTATCGGGCGAACCCATCACCGCCAACAGCACCCGATCGCGCAGGGCGGCGTCTGCGGGCAGATCGCTCGCCAGGAAGCAGGCGGCTTTTGAGGTACCGCCGCGCATCATTACACAGGGGATCAGCGTCTGTTTCATGCGTCGTTCTGCAATTGTTCAACGGTATCGAAGTAGCGCAGGCCCTTTTCAGCCAGCGTGCCACGCATCTGGTAGATATCCAGCCCTAGCTCACCAGCTGCCAGGCGCTGACGTTTACCCTCTTCCGCATCCACACGTTTCTGTGCGGCCAGGCTAACCTGCTGAGCCTGCTCACGCGGCACAATCACCACGCCATCATCATCGGCAATCACCACATCGCCTGGCGTCACCAGTTGACCGGCGCACACAACGGGCACATTGACTGACCCCAGCGTGGCCTTCACCGTCCCCTGCGCATACACCGCACGCGACCAGACCGGGAAGTTCATTTCACGCAATGTCTGGCTGTCGCGGATACCAATATCGCCCACCAAACCCACCACACCCCGCGCCTGGAGTGACGTCGCTAACAGATCGCCAAAGAAGCCATCGTGACATTCAGAGGTCGGTGCAACCACCAGCACATCACCGGGCTGGCACTGCTCCACGGCGACGTGGAACATCCAGTTATCCCCTGGCGAGACCAACACGGTGACCGCGCTGCCCGCAATGGCGCGGTTTTGCTGCACCGGACGAACCCGCACGTCCAGCAATCCCTGACGCTGCTGTGCTTCATGCACTGTCGCTACGCCGTAGCGGGCAAAATCTGCCATCAGGCTTTGGTCGGCGCGCGCAATGTTACGTACCACGACCCCTTTTTTTCCTACCAGGCTCATGACAGATTCTCCGTTACGCGTGGGAAGAGGCTCTGGTAGCCTTCACCGTGGGTGATGTCGCGCCCGCTGGTGATACCGATGTTGCGCTTCGCCTGAACGCCACGCTGTAACGCGACACGGGTGTAGTACTCCCACAGGTGTTCCTGTCCCGCCATACACTGGATCGCGGCGTACTTCTTATCCCACACCGAGGTGATATCCAGCAGAACATCGGGCTTCCAGTTGCACTGCTCTGGCTGATGCGGCTCGAAGCTATAAACCGGCGGCGCGCCAACAATGGTTTCACCTGGGCGGTAGCCTTCTGCCTGCGCAATGATGCGCGCCTCCTGCGCCAGATTGGCCGCCAGCGGATGATCGTAGTTATACGGGTCGGCGACGGAGTGCGTCAGTACAAAGTGCGGTTGCACCTTACGGTAGACGTCCGCCAGGCGGAACAGCGTCTCTTTGTCTGCACGCAGCGGATAATCGCCTAAATCGAAGAACTCAATGCTGGCTCCGAGGATCTCGGCGGCTGCTTCCGCTTCTGCACGACGATGCTGTTTGACCAGCGCCTCAGTCATATTCCCTTTACGCCACAGTTTGGCCGACTCACCGCGCTCACCAAACGAGAGACACACCACATGGACGTCATAACCCTGTGCCGCATGCAGCGCAATAGAACCGCCCGCACGCCAGACGAAATCGGCTGAGTGAGCGCTAACCACAAGGGCACTTTTCTTGGTGTTGTTTTCCATTTTTCATTCCCGCATTGACTGTTTTTTTTCATCCTGACACGCAGCATCAGGGGCGGGATAATGCCTTTCATTGCGCAAGCTATGATTTTTATTTATGTTGTGATCTCGCTCTCCTGTACATCCTGCACAGACATGAAAAAGAAATCAGAAGATAAGATGATTAAAATCATGCAAATACGTGCGTTTTGCATGATAGCCGACCGGGGAACCGTGTCTGAGGCTGCGGAGAATTTATTTCGCACCCAGTCAGCCATCACCCGTTCGATACGTGATCTGGAACACAATCTGGCGGTGCCGCTGTTCGAACGCCAGGCCAGCGGGATGTTATTAACCGAGCTGGGGAAGGCAATTTTACCCCGCGCCCAACGTGCCATTGCCGAACTGCACCAGGTGCCAGCGCTGCTCAGTCGGCTAAAACAGGACCGCCGCGATGAAGCCGAACCGGTGTGGCTGTTTAACCTGCGACGCTTGCAGATTTTTCTCGCCTTATGCCGTCTGCACCACACGCAAAGCGTTGCCAGCTCGCTGGGTATCAGCCAACCGGCGGTCAGCGCCGCGCTGAAAGTGCTGGAGAAAGGAGCCGGGATGGTGCTGTTTCGCCGCACGCCAAAGGGCATGATGCCCACCGCTGCCGGACGCGAGATGGCCCCGGTGATCAGTCGGGCACTGAATGAGATCCGCCACATTCCCGACGAGCTGGCCGCACGCCAGGGGATTCTCACCGGAACGGTAAATATTGGCGCGCTCCCGCTCAGCCGCAGTCGCCTGCTGCCGTTAGCCATCGCCCGGCTGATTGCTCGTCATCCCGGTATTCATATCGTCACCAATGAGAGTGCTTTCAGCACGCTGATCACCGAGCTGCGGGCCGGAGAGGTTGATTTTATTCTTGGTGCACTGCGCCATGATGAAGCCATTCTCGATATTCATAATCAGGCGCTGTTTGACGAGGAGTTGATCCTGCTGGTGCGCCAGAATCACCCGCTCTGTAGCAAGCCACCGAGCGCCAGTGATTTAAGCCAGGTACAGTGGATCTTGCCGCGCAGCAATTCGCCCGCACGCCATCTGTTGGACGGCGCATTTCAGCAGGCCGGAATGGATGCCCCAACGCCCGTGGTTGAAAGCGGCGATCTCGCCATCGTACGCGGACTGCTACTGAATTCGGATATGGTGGCGGCCGTTTCCTCACAGCAGCTGGATTTTGAAGTGAAAGCGGGTGTCCTGCGACAGCTCTCTTTGAAGCTGCCTGACACTCGCCGGGAGATCGGGCTAACCTTCCGTCAGGGAGCGCTGCACTCCCCGGCAACCGCCGCCCTGTTGACCTGCATCCATGAAGTCGTTGCTGATGGTTTTAAATGAAACGCATAGATCTCTAAAAAAAAGTTTAACCACAAGCCCGAAATTCGGGCTTTCCAGATAGCTGCACACTGTTAGATCCATCACAGTATAAACCCAACTCATACCTCTAAAAGCCTTTTGCGACTGACACCACGCGGCGCTCGCGCTTAACGTGGGGACTGAAATTTTCTCTCATCACAACAATAACTGCCCTCAGCGGCACCACAGAGAGCGTCCCTATGAAGCGTAATAATCTGATCAATGTGAAGTCGTGGATCGACGATCACCCCATCTCCCCTTTCCAGTGGCGCGTGCTGATTCTGTGCCTGGTGATCATTATGTTCGACGGCTACGATGCCGCGGTAATGGGCTTTATCGCCCCAGCCCTGATTGAGGGATGGGGCATCAGCAAAGCGGCGATGGGCCCGATCCTTGGTGCCGCCATGTTTGGTGTCGCACTGGGGGCACTGATTGCCGGGCCACTCTCAGACCGCTTTGGCCGTAAACGCACCATTCTTTACTCTGTGCTCGTGTTCGCCGCTTTTAGCCTGGTCTGCGCGCTGGCCCGTTCTCCGGTGGAAATGGCGCTGTTGCGCTTTATTGCCGGATTGGGATTAGGTGCAGTAATGCCGAACTGCGTGACCTTGATCTCCGAATACATGCCAGAACGGCGCAAAGGATTCATGATCACCCTGATGTTTAGCGGTTTTAATATTGGCTCTGGCCTCGGCGGATTTATTGCTGCCGCCCTGCTCAACCACTACAACTGGCAAGCGGTACTGATTTTTGGTGGCACAGTCCCGCTCATTTTGCTCCCGGTGTTGTTCTGGCTGCTGCCTGAATCGGTACTGAATCTGGTGGTGCGTAAAGCCCCGCGTGAACGTATTGCCGCGTTGCTGAACCGGATGGGGGGACACTTCCAACCCGATGATGCCTTTATCCTGAACTCCCCGGAAGTGAAACGCCGTGGCACCATTGGCGAGCTGTTCCGTCACGGCTTTGCCCGTGGCACCGTGATCCTGTGGCTAACCTATTTTATGGGCCTGTTCGTGATTTACCTGCTGAACGGCTGGTTGCCGACCATTATGCGTTCAGGCGGTATCTCCCTTGAACAAGCGGCGATCATTGCCGGTTTATTCCAGTTAGGTGGGCCGGTGGGCGGCATTATTGTCGGTGCCTTGATGGATAAAATCCGTCCGCGCTATGTGATGGCGGTGGTCTATTTTATTGGCTGTCTGTGCCTGATTATGCAAGGGGTGTTTGGTTTCAGCGGGACAACCTTAGGCGTGCTGATTTTCTTCACCGGCATGTGCATTAACGGCGCACAAAATGGTTTGCAGGTGTATGCACCCGCCTTCTATCCCACGGAAATTCGTGCTACGGGAGTAAGCTGGATGCACGGTATCGGCCGCATTGGCGCCATCCTCAGCTCTTCCATGGGGGGGATACTGATGGGTGCGTTTCCGGCAGAAGGGGCCATCTTCTTCGTACTGGCGCTGCCTGCGTTACTTGCTGCGGTTAGCATTACCCTGCACCGCAACGTAACATTAGCGCTGAAGGTGAAAGGCGCGGGTCTGGCCGAGGTGCCGGCACTCTCTCAGAGTATGAATCCACGCCCCTAACCCTGGAGACTCTGGCCTCTGTGTCAGGCCAGAGTCCGGGCCGTTATGCGGCGTTAAACTCGCCGGTAGCCACGAGGAAATCAATCAACTGCGTCAGCTTTTGCAGATCTTCCAGCGCGATATTGTGGAAGATGGCAATGCGCAGTTGGTTACGCCCTAATCCACGGTATCCCTCAATGCCATACACCAGACGCTGCGCATTCAGGTAATCCGTCAGCTTCTCCACGTTGATGGCATCGCTAACATCCACAGTACACACCGTGGTTGAACGCGCGGCTTCATTTTCCACATACGGCGTCAGATAGTCGCTGTTTTGCGCCCATTGATAGATCAACTGGGCTTTTTCGCCTGCCTGACGCTCAACAGCGGCAAAACCTACCTGATTCATACGTTTGAGCTGTTCTGCGAACAGGAACAGCGTCACGGTCGCGGGGGTGTTGTAGGTCTGCTGCTGTTTGCCATTGCTCAGCGCCAGACGCCAGTCAGCAAACACCGGAATGTAACGCCCTGCGGTGGTCGCCACTTCGGCAATGCGCGCCTGCGCTGCCGGAGACAGAATAGCCACAAACAGGCCGCCTTCGCTGGCAAATACTTTCTGTGGCGAGAAGAAGAACAGGTCGACGCGGGAGAGATCGCACGCAATTTGCCCCGCTCCGCTAGTGGCATCCACCGCCAGCAAACACCCTTCTGCTACGTGAGGCAACTGGCTGTTCATCACGCCGGTAGAGGTTTCATTCAGGGTCCAGGTGACAACATCCGCACGCGCATCCGCCTGTGGCACGTTGGGCTGGCCATTTTCCGCCACCACTGCCTGCGCCGTGATCCAGGGGATCCGCGCAGAGGCCTGGTGCCACTTCTGGGAAAACTCACCACAGACGTAGTGGGTGATGTGGGATTTCACCAGCCCTAATCCCACCATATCAAACACCAGCGTAGCGCCACCGTTACCCAGCACGATGGCGTAATCTTCAGGGACATTCAGCAAAGTACGCAGGTTTTCCTGAATTTCGCCACACAGCTGGCGCACAGGCAGCTTACGATGGCTGGTGCCCAGCAGGTGTGGCCCACGGGCCGCCAGCTGGGTTAAATCGTCTAGATTGATCAGCGATGGGCCGCAGCCAAAACGGGGATCGGCCGGGATTAATGCATCGGGAATCGTTATTGCCACTTCTCTGTCCTTGGTTGTGAGATAAATCAATCGGGGTCACTCCAGTGGCATTGTCACTGGATCACTGTAGGTATATTCAAAGCCCAGCTCCTGACAAATGCGCGATCCATCCACGATCTTACCTTTGTCTTGCGCCGCTGAAGGCAGGAACTGTGGCGGCGTCAAACCCAGTTGGCGGGTGACGCTGGGGTAGAACGTATCCCGTGAAGGGTGCTGGGGCGCGCAGAGGTTGTAAACGCGTCCTCCTTTTGGCGTTTGCAGCAGCAGCATAATCGCATCCACCACATCGTCCAGATGCACCAGGTTCACCACATGCGAGCCGGCATCTAAATCCGTTTTTCCCGCCAGGAAACGGCCCGGATGGCGCTTGGGCCCCACCAGACCCGCAAGACGCACAATGTCCACCTGCGTACCCGGCAGATCGTGTAGCCAGTTTTCCAGCTCAATCAAATTTTTTCCCGCTGTGCTGTCACCCTGGAGCGGACTGTTCTCTTTCACCACCCCGGCCACTGAGCCATAGACCGAAGTCGAACTGGTAAACACAATACGCGGGACTTTGTGCGCCAGCGCAGTATCCACCACATTCTGTACGGCTTGCATGTAGTGCTCGCCACCGGCCACCGTGCGGCTGGCGGGCAGTGTCACCACCAGCGCATCCACGGAAAACAGCGTATCCAGATCCTCAGCTTCGCACACCATTTCCGGCGTCAGTTCTAGCTGAAATGCACTGATGCCACACCGTCTGGCCGCGTCCACGCCATCTGGCGTGGTTTTACTGCCGTTCACCTGCCAGCCACGCGCCGTCAGCGCCATTGCCAGCGGCATTCCCAGCCATCCTAGCCCGATGATTGCGACTTTTTTCATAGTGACTCCCGGCTTACTCTGTTGCACCTTGCTCTATCTTAGGGCTAGCAGGCAGCGCAAGCCAGTCCCTGACATCATGAAAAAAAATGCTTGCCAGTCGCGTTTATCTTCGTTAGGTTATTTGCCATATCAATGAATACTCATTCATGCGGAATTAATATGAAACGCGTTCAGTTCAACCACCATCATCACCATCACCCTGACTAGTCTTTCAGGCGATGTGTGCTGGGAGACGATTAGGATCTTCCAGTGGTGCGAGCGCAAAGAGAGCCCCCGGAAGATCATCTTCCGGGGGCTTTTTTTTGGGCGAACGCAACCCAACGATTGACAGACAAGATAATAAAAGAGGACAGGCACAACATGTTAGATAACACCCGTTTGCGCATAGCTATGCAGAAATCAGGCCGTTTGAGTGATGAATCACGCGAACTGCTGGCACGCTGCGGCATCAAAATCAATTTACAACAGCAGCGTCTGATCGCTTTCGCAGAAAACATGCCGATCGACATCCTGCGCGTACGTGATGACGATATTCCAGGCCTGGTGATGGACGGCGTGGTGGATCTCGGCATTGTCGGGGAAAACGTGCTGGAAGAAGAGCTGCTGAACCGCCGCGCACAGGGTGAAGACCCGCGTTACTTCACTCTGCGTCGCCTCGATTTCGGCGGTTGCCGCCTGTCACTGGCAATGCCAGTAGATGAAGAGTACACCGGCCCTGAGTGCCTGAATAACTCACGCATCGCGACCTCTTATCCGCACCTGTTGAAGCAGTACTTCGACAAAAAAGGCATCAATTTTAAATCTTGTCTGTTGAACGGCTCAGTAGAAGTTGCACCCCGTGCTGGCCTGGCAGATGCCATCTGTGACCTGGTGTCAACCGGTGCCACGCTGGAAGCAAACGGCCTGCGTGAAGTGGAAGTGATCTACCGTTCCAAAGCGGTACTGATTCAGCGTGATGGCGAACTCCCGGCCGCGAAGCAGGAAATCGTCGATAAAATGATGACCCGTATTCAGGGCGTGATCAAAGCCCGTGAATCCAAATACATCATGCTGCACGCGCCGAGCGAACGTCTGGAAGAGGTCATTGCCCTGCTGCCAGGTGCCGAACGCCCAACCGTACTGCCGTTGGCAGGTGAGAAGAGCCGCGTCGCCATGCACATGGTGAGCAGCGAAAGCCTGTTCTGGGAAACCATGGAGAAGCTGAAAGCCCTGGGTGCCAGCTCCATCCTCGTGCTGCCAATTGAAAAGATGCTGGAGTAAGCGATGAGCGCCTTCAATACCCCGGTTATCTGGGCTGAAAACAGCCCACAACAGCAGCAAGCGCTGCTGCAACGCCCGGCGATCTCTGCTTCCGCCAGCATCACTGCGGTGGTGCAGGACGTTCTGGAGCAGGTGAAGACGCAAGGTGATGATGCCTTACGTGCGCTCAGTGCCCGCTTTGATAAAACGGAAGTTACCGAATTACGCGTCAGTGCAGCCCAGATGGAAGCCGCTTCGGCACGCCTGAGCGATGAACTGAAACAGGCGATGCAGGTTGCGGTTGGCAATATTGAAACCTTCCACAACGCACAGATCCTGCCTGCGGTCGATATCGAAACCCAGCCCGGCGTGCGCTGCCAGCAGATCACCCGTCCGGTACAATCAGTAGGCTTATATATTCCCGGTGGCTCAGCTCCGTTGTTCTCAACGGTACTGATGCTGGCTACCCCGGCGCGCATCGCCGGTTGTGGCCGCGTGGTGCTGTGTTCACCCCCGCCGATTGCCGATGAGATTCTGTATGCAGCACAGCTGTGCGGCGTGAAAGAAGTCTTCCAGGTAGGCGGTTCTCAGGCGATTGCCGCGCTGGCATTTGGCACAGAATCGGTGCCAAAAGTGGACAAAATTTTTGGCCCAGGCAACGCCTATGTCACCGAAGCCAAACGTCAGGTCAGCCAGCGTCTGGATGGCGCAGCCATTGATATGCCTGCGGGCCCGTCTGAAGTGCTGGTGATTGCCGATGACGGCGCTAACGCGGCGTTTGTGGCTTCTGACCTGCTTTCTCAGGCAGAACACGGTCCGGATTCGCAGGTAATTCTGCTGACCCCTTCGCGCCGTCTGGCGGATGCGGTGGTGGTGGCAGTCGAAGAACAGTTGGCCGTCCTGCCGCGTGCAGCAACGGCACGTCAGGCGCTGGAGAGCAGCCGCCTGATTGTCGCGGCCGATCTGGATGAATGTATCGCCATATCCAATCAGTATGGCCCGGAGCACCTGATTATTCAGACCCGTCAGCCACGCGACCTGGTTGAGGCTATCACCAGTGCCGGTTCGGTGTTCCTTGGCGACTGGTCACCGGAGTCTGCGGGCGATTATGCCTCAGGCACCAACCACGTGCTGCCGACCTACGGTTACACCTCAACCTGTTCCAGCCTGGGACTGGCCGATTTCCAGAAGCGCATGACCGTGCAGGAGCTGTCGCCACAGGGCTTTAGCAACCTCGCGCGCACCATTGAGATTCTGGCTGCTGCCGAACGCCTGGATGCCCACAAAAATGCCGTTACCCTGCGTGTTGCTGCACTGAAGGAGCAAGCATGAGCCAGAAGATTGAAGAGTTAGCCCGCGCCAACGTACGTGCTCTGACGCCCTATCAGTCCGCCCGTCGCCTTGGCGGTAACGGTGACGTGTGGCTGAATGCCAACGAGTTCCCATTACCTGTGCCGTTTGAGCTGTCGCAGCAGACGCTGAATCGCTACCCTGAGTGCCAGCCTAAGCGGGTGATTGAGCGCTACGCCGCCTATGCCGGTTTAACCCCGGAGCAGGTATTAGTCAGCCGTGGCGCGGATGAAGGTATTGAGCTGTTGATGCGTGCTTTCTGCGAGCCAGGTAAAGATGCGATCCTGTTCTGCCCCCCAACCTACGGCATGTACAGCGTCAGCGCAGAAACCATCGGCATTGAGTATCGCACCGTTCCGGCGCTGGACGGCTGGCAGCTAAACCTGCCCGCCATCGCCGATCAGTTGGAGGGTGTGAAAGTGGTCTACATGTGCAGCCCGAACAACCCAACCGGCAACCTGATTAATCAGGATGATATTCGCAAACTGCTGGAGATGACCGCTGGAAAAGCGCTGTTGGTCGCCGATGAAGCCTATATCGAGTTCTGCCCGGAAGCGACCCTGACCGGCTGGCTGCAAGAGTATCCACACCTGGTTATCCTGCGCACCCTGTCGAAAGCCTTTGCCCTGGCTGGCCTGCGTTGTGGCTTTACCCTCGCCAACAAGCCGGTGATCGACCTGCTGATGAAAGTGATCGCCCCTTACCCGCTGGCCACACCGGTCGCGGATGTTGCCGGACAAGCGCTGAGCGATGAAGGCATTGCCCTGATGCGCCAGCATGTTGCTGAGCTCAACGCCAACCGCGCATGGCTGTTCGAACAACTGCCGCAGTTGAATGTCGTGCAACAGGTGTTCCCAAGCGAAACCAACTACATTCTGGTGCGTTTCAGCGATTCGCCAAAGGTGTTTAAAGCGCTGTGGGATCAAGGCATTATTCTGCGTGATCAAAACAAAAACCCTGGCCTTGCGGGATGCCTGCGCATTTCCATCGGCACCCGTAATGAGTGCGAGCGCCTGATCGCTGCACTGCAAGCATTATCTCTGGAGCAAGCATGAGTCAGAAGACCCTTTTTATCGACCGCGATGGCACCATCATTTCTGAGCCACCGAGTGACTTCCAGGTTGACCGCATGGACAAGCTGGCCTTCGAAACCGGCGTGATCCCGGCCCTGCTGGCGCTGCAAGGCGCTGGCTACCGTCTGGTGATGATCACCAATCAGGACGGCCTTGGCACCGACAGTTTCCCGCAGGCTGACTTTGATGGCCCGCACGACCTGATGATGCAGATCCTTACCTCACAGGGCATTCAGTTTGATGACATTCTGATCTGCCCGCACAAACCCGAAGACAACTGCGACTGCCGTAAGCCAAAAACCAAAATGGTGGAAGCCTGGCTGGCAGAAGGCGCAATCGATGTCGCCAACAGCTATGTGATTGGCGATCGCCTGACGGACATCCAACTGGCAGAGAACATGGCGATTCAGGGCCTGCGCTACGGTGCCGAAGGCCTGGACTGGAAAGCGATTGAAGATCGCCTGACCAAGCGCGACCGCTATGCGCTGGTCAATCGCAACACCAAAGAAACGCAGATTAAAGTCGAAGTGTGGCTGGACCGCGAAGGCGGCAGCAAAATCAACACCGGCGTCGGCTTCTTTGACCACATGCTGGATCAGATCGCGGTACATGGCGGCTTCCGCATGAACATTGATGTGAAAGGCGATCTCTACATCGACGATCACCACACGGTGGAAGATACCGGTCTGGCACTGGGCGAAGCGCTGCTGAAAGCGCTGGGCGACAAGCGCGGTATTGGCCGCTTTGGCTTTGTCCTGCCAATGGATGAGTGCCTGGCACGCTGTGCGCTGGATATTTCCGGGCGTCCACACATCGAATTCAAAGCCGAGTTCAGCTACCAGCGCGTAGGCGATCTCAGCACCGAGATGGTGGAGCACTTCTTCAGCTCCCTCTCCTACGCCATGATGAGTACGCTGCACCTGAAAACCAAAGGTAAGAACGACCATCATCGCGTTGAAAGCCTGTTTAAAGCCTTTGGCCGCACGCTGCGTCAGGCGATTCGCGTTCAGGGCAACACCCTGCCGAGTTCGAAAGGAGTGCTGTAATGAGCGTCGTCATTCTCGATACCGGTTGCGCCAACCTCTCTTCGGTGAAGTGGGCGATTGAGCGACTGGGTTACACGCCAGAAGTGAGCCGCGATCCCGATGTGGTTCTGCGCGCCAGCAAGCTGTTTCTTCCTGGAGTAGGCACCGCACAGGCGGCGATGGACCAGTTGAAAGAACGCGACCTGATCGAACTGGTAAAAGCCTGTACTCAACCGGTGTTGGGTATCTGCCTCGGTATGCAACTGCTGGGTAAAGGCAGCGAAGAGAGCGGCGGGATTGAAACGCTGGGTCTGGTGGATGCCTCGGTTGGACTGATGGACACCAAGGGGCTGCCACTGCCACACATGGGCTGGAACCAGATCACCGCGCAGGCGGGTCATCATCTGTTCCGCGATATTCCCGATGGCAGCTACTTCTACTTCGTCCACAGCTACGCGATGCCGGTGAACGCCAGCACCATCGCCCAATGCGATTACGGCCAGCCGTTCACCGCAGCGGTGCAAAAAGATAACTTCTTTGGCGTACAGTTCCACCCAGAGCGCTCTGGCAAAGCGGGCGCCCAGTTGCTGAAAAATTTCCTGGAGATGTAATGATTATCCCGGCATTAGATTTAATTGATGGCACCGTGGTGCGTTTGCATCAGGGCGATTACGGTCAGCAGCGTGACTATGGTAGCGATCCCCTGCCGCGCCTGCAGGATTACGAACGTCAAGGCGCTCAGGTTCTGCACCTGGTCGACCTTACCGGCGCGAAAGATCCGGCGAAGCGCCAGATCCCCCTGCTGAAAACCCTGTTAAACGGGGTTGAGGCGATTGTGCAAGTGGGTGGTGGGATCCGCACCCGCGAAGATGTGAAAGCGTTGCTGGACGCAGGCGCAAGCCGTGTCGTGGTGGGCTCAACGGCGGTGAAACAGCCGGAAGAAGTTCAGGCGTGGTTCCGTGAGTTTGGCGCAGAGGCGATTGTGCTGGCGCTCGACGTACGTATTGACGCCAACAACCGCAAAGAAGTGGCCATCAGCGGCTGGCAGGAAGCGGCGGGTGTAACGCTGGAGCAGGTGATTGAACAGTTCCAGCCGGTAGGCCTGAAACACGTGCTGTGCACGGATATTTCACGTGACGGTACCCTGAGCGGTTCTAACGTTGCGCTGTATCAGGAAGTCACCGCCCGTTATCCCGACATTGCTTTCCAGTCTTCTGGCGGCATTGGCGCATTGGATGATATCGCGGCGCTGCGCGGCAGCGGCGTGCAGGGTGTGATTGTCGGTCGCGCACTGCTGGAAGATAAATTCACAGTTTCGGAGGCAATCGCATGCTGGCAAAACGGATAATCCCCTGCCTTGACGTACGTGATGGTCAGGTGGTGAAAGGCGTTCAGTTCCGCAACCACGAAATCATTGGTGATATCGTCCCACTGGCCCAGCGCTATGCGCAGGAAGGGGCCGATGAGCTGGTGTTCTATGATATCACCGCCTCTTCCGATGGCCGTGTGGTGGATAAGAGCTGGGTCTCCCGCGTAGCAGAAGTGATCGACATTCCTTTCTGCGTCGCCGGGGGGATCAAAACGCCGGAAGATGCTGCGCGCATTCTGCAATTTGGTGCGGATAAAATATCCATCAACTCGCCTGCGCTGGCCGACCCTGAGCTGATCACCCGCCTCGCCGATCGTTTTGGCGTGCAGTGCATCGTGGTGGGAATCGATACCTGGTTTGATGAAGCCACCGGTAAATATCACGTCAACCAGTATACCGGCGATGAGTCACGCACGCGTGTAACCCAGTGGGAAACCCTCGACTGGGTGCAGGAAGTCCAGAAGCGTGGTGCAGGCGAGATCGTACTGAATATGATGAACCAGGACGGCGTGCGCAACGGCTACGATCTGGTCCAGTTGAAGAAAGTCCGTGACGTGTGCAAAGTGCCCCTGATCGCCTCTGGCGGTGCCGGAACCATGCCACACTTCCTCGACGCTTTCGAGCAAGCCAACGTCGATGGCGCACTGGCCGCCTCGGTGTTTCACAAACAAATTATCAATATCGGCGAGTTGAAAAACTTCCTGATCGACAACGGTGTGGAGATTCGCGCGTGTTAACAGCAGAACAACTGGCTAAGCTGGATTGGGCCAAAACCGCAGGCATGATGCCTGTTATCGTTCAGCACAACGTCTCTGGCGAAGTGTTGATGCACGGTTATATGAATGAAGAAGCCCTGCAAAAAACGCTGGCGGAAGGCAACGTCACCTTCTTCTCGCGCACGAAAAACCGTCTGTGGACCAAAGGGGAGACCTCCGGTCACTTCCTGCAAGTTGCCAGCATTACCCCAGACTGCGATAACGACACCCTGCTGATTCTGGCTAACCCAATTGGACCGACCTGCCACCTTGGCACCTCGAGCTGCTTCTCACCTGCAGCACCAGACTGGGTGTTCCTGCATCAGCTGGAGCAGTTACTGGCGTCACGGAAAAGTGCCGATCCGGCCAGTTCTTATACCGCTAAACTGTACGCCAGCGGCACCAAACGCATCGCACAGAAAGTGGGTGAAGAAGGTGTGGAAACCGCACTGGCCGCCACGGTTAACGATCGCCATGAACTGACCAACGAAGCGTCTGATCTGCTATACCACCTGCTGGTACTGTTGCAGGATCAAGACCTCGACTTCAGCACCATCATCAATAACCTGCGCGCCCGCCACAAGTAATTGTGCAACTTACTGCTCAAAATCGTCAGAGATGGCGAATTTTGAGCAGTATACTTCTCAAAATATGCATCATCCGGGTAAACATGGATGAAGAATACTGTGCGAAATTCACTGCAACTCGCCGCCCTGTTCAGCAGAATCGCCAACAAGGAACATCCCCATGACAACCCATGAAAAACTGCTCGCGCTGCTCCAGGCGAATAATGCCCGCTACCAGCTGATGGAACATGAAGCCACCGGTAAATGCGAAGCCGTTGCGGCCATTCGTGGTACGGCGGTAGGCCAGGGGGCCAAAGCGCTGGTGTGCCACGTGAAAGGTAACGGCATCAAGCAACATGTGTTAGCGGTGCTTCCCGCAGATTGCCAGGCGGATTTAACCAAAGTCGCCCTCGCCGTGGGAGGCCGCCGCGCTTCGCTGGCAAGCCCGGCAGAAGTGGACCTGCTGACCGGCTGCGTATTTGGCGCGATCCCGCCTTTTAGCTTTCATCCAGATTTAAAACTGGTGGTTGATCCACTGCTGTTTACCCGCTTCGACGAAATTGCCTTTAACGCCGGTCTGCTGGAACGGTCTGTGATACTGAATACGCAGGATTATCAGGCGATTTTTGGCGGTGAAGTGGCGAGTCTAATCCTGTAATTGCCAATAGCCGCGCATATCGCTACTCTTCGTTATTCAACATCACGTAATAAGTAGATCTATAATTATGGCAATGAAATTCCTCTCTTCGCGTATCGCGAAAACGGTGACGCTGGCACTGCTGGCGGGTTGTGCGTTTACGGCACAGGCAAAAATTGAACAGATTCGCTTCGCGGTTGATCCCACTTATCCCCCTTTTGAATCGAAGACGCCACAGGGCAAGCTGGTCGGTTTTGATATCGACCTCGGCAATGCACTCTGTGCGCAGATCCAGGCCAAATGTGTCTGGGTTGAGAGCCAGTTCGACGGCATGATCCCGGCGCTGAAAGCGCGTAAATTCGACGGCATTCTGTCGGACATGGGCATTACCGAAGAGCGCCTGAAGCAGATCGACTTCACCGTGCCACTGTATGACACCAAAACCCAGCTGATTGCCCGTAAAGGCTCCGGCCTGCTGCCGACCGCAGAATCGCTGAAAGGTAAAACGGTGGGTGTTGAGCAAGGCACCGTACAAGAGCGCTATGCGTTGGCAAAATGGCAGCCGCACGGTGTGAATGTTGTTCCTTACGGCGATCAGGCACAGGTTGAAACGGATTTAGCCTCTGGTCGTCTTGATGCCGTGTTCACCGATGCTGCACAAGCGGCAATTGGCTTCCTGAAGCAGCCGCAAGGTCAGGCGTTTGAGCTGGCCGGTCCAATGGTGGAAGATCCTATCATTGGCCCAGGCACGGCAATTGGCCTGCGTAAAGGTGACACCGAGTTGAAAACTGCGCTGGATAACGCCTTCGCAGAAATCAGCAAAAACGGCACCTTTGATAAAATTCAGAAAAAATATTTCGCCACCGATATCTCCATTCAGAAGTAATGCTTCGGGCGGCATTTTTGCCGCCCTTTTCCGCATCAGCACTATAATTTGACTCATCAAATTCTTTGTACGGGCTTTTTTTACCCGTAGCGCACAGGACATGACCGCGTTATGCAACAACAACATCATCCTCTGTTGAGTGCTTCACTGGGTACTCAGCGTGAAATTGTCAGCTTCCACTTCGGCACGGATTCGCATCAGCGCGTCTATATTCAGGCCGCGCTGCACGGAGACGAGCTGCCGGGTATGGCTGTCGCGTGGTACTTAAAACACAAGCTGTTAGCGCTGGAATCCGCAGGACAACTCAAGGCCAAAATTACCCTGGTCCCTGTTGCCAATCCGTTGGCGTTAAGCCAGCACTGGCACGGTACGCAGCTCGGGCGCTTTCATACCCAAACCGGCCAGGACTTTAACCGCCGTTTCCCGGCCTTAGGTGAAACGCTGGCCGCCGAGTTAGCGGATGTTCTTACGCAGAGCGAATATGAAAATAAGCGCATTATCCGCGAGGCTATAGACCGCCACTATCGCGATCGGATTGCCAAAAATGAACTGGATTCGCAGCGCTATACGCTGATGCGCATGGCAAGCCAGGCCGACTTAATGATCGATCTGCACTGCGACTGGGACGCGCTCCCACACCTGTACACCACACCCCATGCGTGGCAAGAGATTGAACCACTGGCACGCTGGTTGGGGAGTGAAGTGCAACTGTTGGCACAGATCTCCGGCGGTGAGCCGTTTGATGAAGCCTGCTGCGAGCCTTGGGTCACGCTGGCGGAAAAGTTCTCCGGGAAATTCCCGATGCCGCGCGGCTTGCTGCCGGTCACCCTGGAATTACGGGGTGTGGCGGATGTGGCTCCTGAGCAGGCGGAAAAAGACGCTGACGCGATTATCAACGCGCTGATTGAAGGCGGGTATATCGAAGGTGATGTGGGTGAATCCCCTGCTCTGCTTAACCCCGCTACCGAACTGGCTGGATGTGAATATATTCACGCGCCGCATTCAGGGCTGTTGTTAAATCATCGGGCTTTGGGGGAGTGGATCAAGGCAGGTGAAGTGGTGGCTGAAATTGTCGATCCGATTACCGATCAGGTCACACCGCTGATTGCGCAATATGGCGGGATTTTGTACGCACGCAATCTGATGAAGTTTGTTACGACCGGGATGCTGGCCGTGCGGCTGGCGGGAGAGAATGCCGGGCGAAGCGGGGCTTTGTTGGTGGAGTAAACATCAACAAATTAAATTCAAGAATATATTTATTGTAAGCCGCTAGTACTGAAAGTAATAGCGGCTTCAATTATAAAAATCAGTACCTTTGTTTATTAATCTTTTGCTCCAGATAAATTACTCTTTCTCTGTAAATAGCTAAAATTCTCAGCATATTTTTAAACTCATCTTTTAAATGTTTAAAATAGCCCTTATCAACTTCAGATACATGGCATTCTTTTTCATTTAAAAAATTGTCAAAATCACTCTCTTGAGAAAAAAGATGACTTACATCAGAAGAGGTTGGAGTCGAGTTTTCATGACCAAATAACTCTCGTCTTTTAACAGAAAGCTCATTTGTAAGATTAGACAATAGCTCTTCAACGACACTGTACTTATCTCTGGCTTCTTGGAGCTGCTTACTCAAGCATTCACTTGATCTCTGCACTTCATTAAAATTACTTTCAATGAGCCGCAACGACTCAATTTCCCCATTGGCATAATTTAAGTTTCGTTGCAAATCACCTTTAAGTTTAAATAAATAATTAATTGAGTCCAAAGTTATCAAATCATGATAGATATGCACTAAATTAGGTTCAATTAGTTCGCTATCTTTAATTTCCAATGCTTCCAGGAACGCTTTGCACAATGAGTAAAAATTAAAGTAAGAATCACCATGCAGTGTATTAGCATTCCATTCAAGGAATGAAACACAGTAGCTGACATAATCGCAACGTTTCTCAGTGAAAAGACCTGCATCTTCCAGGTTTTTCTTTAATTGCTTCAATGCATCTATTGCACAGGCATAGGAACTATTTCTCGAATTTTCCAGCGATCCATTTCTTGCAACGGTGTGGCTTATCAGAACCTGGTCAAGAACACTTATTTTCCCAGCAAGTAAAACTTGTGTTGCTGTAAAAGCGAGATCGTTACTTGTTCTAATTTCCTGAAACATTACTCCAGTGGAAATAATAAAATCTCGCTTAAAAAGCTTGTCCCATGGCCACCATATAAAAGCCCTAAAGAAATCAGATTTAATATCCCTGCCACTAAATACCGTTTGTGGCGGCAAAAGATCACTTCTTATTGTCCATGGGGTTTCAGTGATTTTTTGAGTGTTATAGTCAATAAAATGAGTACGGAAACAGAGAACATCAAGTTCCAGAGATTCAGAGGTGAAAAATAACAGTTCAAACATGTTGCTTTCAATCACATCATCGTCATCCAGAAAAATAATGTATTTTCCAGTCGCATGTTCAATTCCAATGTTTCTTGATGCTCCAGCACCAAGATTATCCGTCATTTTAATTATTTTTATTCTGCTGTCTTGAACGATATAACTTTCAATAAGAGCAACGGTACTATCAGTAGAGCAGTCATCAATGATGATGAGTTCAAAATCGGGTAGAGTTTGATTTAAAACGCTTTCCAGTACAGTTTTAAAATAGCCCTCCGCATTGTGAACAGGCATAACGACAGATATTTTATGCATAATACTTTGTTCTACCATAAAAAGTCACCTCAAATAATTATACATTATGATTATAATATTTTTAAAATTATGTCTTAATTTTAATTGAAAGCTTATTTTCTATTAATCTCTCAACCTCAGAGATTTTATGCCCAACTGCTAAAAGACTATGATTAACATCAGCGTTGTTATTAATGCAGGAGATTTCTAATTGTGCTATTTTTGAATTTGCTAAATTCAAATCACACCTTAACTCACTGAGCTGTTCATGGATATCATTTAAATTAGACAAAATAAGCTCATTAACAGCACTGTCATTATTAATTTTTTTTGTGGGAACTAACTTTGTCTTCATCACTCTGAAGACCATACAGATGAAAGAGCACGGGCCCAGTTTGAATAAATTAAACTTCACTTTCTCTGCATAAGATGTCGATACCTTTCCATTCATTATTTCGCAGAAGAAAGAACAATCTTTTCTTAAGACACTCACAATCAACTCTACAGATTTGCGATCGTAATATTTATTACTCAAATGATGACGAATTTCAGAATGAGTATATAAGTCGAAATGAGGGACGAGAGTTTTGTAAAACTCATTGGAGTAAGTGGGTGAAATAACTTGCTGAACCCAGGATAAATGTACTCCCAACCAGTTAAGAGAATAATCTCTATACTCACCGAGTAATTTTTTCTCGGATAAAAAACGCCAGATGACTGAATGCTGATGAAAAACACCCAGCAACCTATTTCCATCTGATGCTGTAGATTGGCCAACACGATTTTTTCTGTGGAAGCACAAGGTTTCATTAACAATGGCTACCTTAGTGCCAGACAACGTTGTAAACCAATGGAAACCATTATCTTCAAAAAAATAAGGACCAACAGGAAATAAAATCTCGTTGTCTTTAAGCAATGATGCTTTATATAATTTACGCCAAGGAACAGGTTGCAGTTCTAAAACTTTCTTTTTTGACTCTACTGTAGTTGTATCTATACAGTCCAATTCTTTTATAACTTCCCAGGCCGGATCGAAAGGCGCCTTTAATTCATTGAGCTCACCTGACATTTCCTTATAGGCACAAATAGACATGCTAGCATCATTTTTTTCTGCTGCTAAATATAACGCCTGAAACATTCCTGGATCGTAAAGATCATCACCATCAGCAAAACCTATATATTTACCTTTAGCTAGCCCAATCCCAACATTTGCTGGAGTTGCCACGCCGCCTATGGAGTTTTCTTTATTTAAAACAGGAATAATACGCTTATCAATGCTGGCATATTCTGTAATTATTTCTGGAGTTCTGTCTGTTGACCCATCATCTACAACAATAATTTCAATATCAGTAATGGTTTGATTAATGAGACCATCAAGACATGCAGATATATATTTTTCAATATTGTATGAAGTGACAACTATTGATATTATAGGTTTCAAAAATATTACCTCATTTTTAACATTACAACTGTAGCAATTTAAAGCCACACCAGAGAAAACATAGATGTAATGATGAAATCACCATGCGATAAAAGAATCACAGCTAAACCAGTTGAATGAGCTATCAAGATAATTTTCTAGCGATTACATTTGATAAATTAATTGCTGGGACGTCAATGTATTTTTCAAACAGAACTGAAAGTGCGAAACATATCATTATAGTTAAAACAGTTGCCACTATAAACATTAAAATCGTGATCTCTTCATAGTAATCGTGTAGATAGTATGCCACCATTGATATTATCGTAACGTGTAAAATATATAGTGGGAATGAGATTTTACCTAAAAATAAAAATATATTTTGATTCAATGTTCTTTCTGATAGTTGAGAACCTAACACAGAGATAAAAATCAATGAACTTCCGGTCAACATTAGTTGGTGGTATAATTGGTTGTAATTATTACTATTGAAAATCTTCATATAAGAATAAACACCGCTATACAAATCGACACCTTCTCGTGGATAAGGTGAAGTTACGAGCAGTAATCCGATAAAAAAGATAAATAATCTAAATAATGAAGGTATGTTAATGCTATTTCTTACATAGAGATCATTCAAAATCATGCCAAATATAAACAAAGAATAATAAGATGATTGTAAATATAAGAATAAGAAAATTAATGAATAAAAGTGAATTCTATAACATGACCTCCCGAAAATAGCCAATAAACTAAAAACTATTAACGATCCATATATCTCAAAAGAAATAGTCCATAGTGCATAATTCGATAGTTGAATATGCTCGAAAGGTGCAAAGTAGATTGCTTCTGCAATTACTTTTGAAAACTCTAGATCACTTTTAAAATTTGTCATAGTTTGAAGTAAGGAAAAAGCAACATACATAAACATCGTAGCAATCAAGATGGGCACTATAAGCCTAGGGTATCTTTTTATAACTCCTTGGTAAATTGCATCATTACTTTTTGAATTATTAAACCTCATACTTAAAACAAAGCCACTCAATATGAAAAATATACAAACAGGAGCGATTCCACTATATATTATATTTAACGGAGTCCAAGCGAACAACCTTCTTATTATTCCCCCCGTATCACTTAGCGATGTATATCTTAAGTCTGGTTTAAAAGAATTAATACAGTGGTCAATAATTACAATAAAACAAGATAAACCTCTAAGCCCTTCGAGATAAGAAATTTTATTCATTCCATACCCAACCAAAGTAACAGGATTTTAAAATAAAAAAAGCCCCCTCAATTGAGGGGGACTTATAATGTATAAAAATAAAATTGAAAATATTATTTACTATCTAACCACTCGGTATGGAACACACCGTCTTTATCAGTACGCTTGTAAGTATGCGCACCAAAGTAGTCGCGCTGCGCCTGAATCAGGTTGGCTGGCAGCACTTCTGAACGGTAGCTGTCGTAGTAAGCGATAGCTGCAGAGAAGGTTGGAGTAGGAATACCGTTCTGTACCGCGTAAGCCACTACATCACGCAGTGCCTGCTGGTATTCGTCAGCGATATTTTTGAAGTACGGTGCCAGCAGCAGGTTAGCGATGTCCGCATTTTCTGCGTAAGCATCGGTGATTTTCTGCAGGAACTGAGCGCGGATGATGCAACCAGCACGGAAGATCTTCGCGATTTCGCCGTAGTTCAGATCCCAGTTGTTCTCTTCAGACGCAGCGCGCAGCTGAGAGAAGCCCTGAGCATAAGAAACCAGTTTACCCAGGTACAGGGCGCGACGTACTTTCTCAGAGAACTCAGCCTTATCACCTTCAACGGTTTTCGGTTTTGGACCGGTCAGCACTTTAGAAGCGGCCACACGCTGGGTTTTCAGAGAAGAGAGGTAACGTGCGAACACAGATTCGGTGATCAGAGACAGTGGCTCGCCGAGATCCAGTGAGCTCTGGCTGGTCCATTTACCGGTACCTTTGTTTGCTGCTTCGTCCAGAATCACATCAACCAGGTATTTACCGTCTTCATCTTTTTTAGTGAAGATGTCTTTGGTGATGTCGATCAGGTAGCTGCTCAGCTCGCCGTTATTCCAGTCAGTGAAAGTCGCCGCCAGCTCTTCGTTGTTCAGGTTCAGCGCGCCTTTCAGCAGTGAGTAAGCTTCTGCAATCAGCTGCATATCGCCGTACTCGATACCGTTGTGGACCATTTTCACGTAGTGACCCGCACCATCCGGACCTACGTAAGCAACACACGGCTCACCATCTTCATCCGCTACGGCCGCAATTTTGTGCAGGATTGGGGCTACCAGCTCGTAAGCTTCTTTCTGGCCGCCAGGCATGATAGATGGGCCTTTCAGTGCGCCCTCTTCACCACCGGAAACGCCGGTACCGATAAAGTTGAAGCCCTGATCAGACAGTTCTTTGTTACGACGAATCGTGTCTTTATAGAAGGTGTTACCGCCATCGATCAGGATGTCACCTTTGTCGAGGTGTGGTGTCAGTGAAGCAATGGTCTTATCCGTAGCTTCACCCGCCTGTACCATCAACAGAATACGACGAGGCTTTTCCAGCGATTCTACGAATTCTTCCACTGTGTAGTATGGAGCAAGCTGTTTGCCCTGATTTTCGGCGATAACTTCATCAGTCTTTTCGCGTGAACGGTTGAAAATAGAAACTGTGTAACCACGGCTCTCAATGTTCAAGGCCAGATTACGACCCATGACAGCCATACCCACAACGCCGATCTGTTGCTTAGACATTACATACTCCTGTCTGTTAAAAAGACGTATACAATTTGTTCAGAATGAGTTGGTTCCACATCTTACATCAAGTTACCGGTAACACAAAAGTTATTAATTGTGCTGAGCACGAACTCACACATACCCTTAATATCAGTCAGAATTTAGACGCAGTGACTATCAAGTTAACACTCAAATTACTGTGGTTATTAATCGCAACAGCACTCACATGGATTCACAACGAGGAATAAATTTTTAATGTGAGTTGAATAACGCTACTCGAGCAAAACCCCTTAACAACACTTTCTCGTGCACAATGACCAAAACGTTGTCTCAATGAAGGATTTTCTAAAAGAATCTTTAGTTTTTTTGTTAAATCATTAATATCTTTTCGGGCAACAATATAACCTGTTTTGTTATTTAAAATAATGCTGGGGCATCCACCTGTATCGTATGCAATAGAAGCGCGCCCAACGGATGCCGCTTCAATGAGGATTCTGGGTACGCCTTCAGCATAAGTAGACGGCAGAGCAACGATATTCGCATCCTCAATGAGAAGCTTAACATTATCACTTTGCCCCACCCAATCAATGTAACCCTCATTATGCCATTTACTGATCAGTTCATCTGACATGGCGTCAGGATCATCTTTTGTAACGATACCAGCGACCTTTAATACAAAGTAACAACCTTCACTCTCTAAAGTTTTTTTCACTTCTACAAGATCTTGTAATCCTTTGCTCCAAATCAGCCGACTAGCAAAAAGCACAACCGGAATTTTATTTTCTGGTTCTTCTTTATAAATGTAATATTGAGTATCTACACCAGCACCATTGATGATCGCAGTTTTACTTAACTCTATGCCCGTAAGCCTTGCTATCACATCGCGATCAACATGATGTTCAAAGACAAAAAAGACACCTTCTCTTTTTGCGATCCACCTGTAAAGTGAGGCCACCAGTCTCCTGATAATTAGATACTTCATATTATCAGATGAAAAAACCCGTCCCAACCCTACAAAACTTAACACTAACTTTATATTTTTTATTTTTGCAAAAACCCCACCAATAAGACAGGCCTTGATCGTTATGCAGTGCATAATAGAAGGGTTTATTTTAGCTATTATCCTAATGGCGGAGTATATATCTTTAACAAAAACCAAGGGATTAGTTGATTGCTCAGACATTTTAGAATCATGAACAGTCAGGCCTAAAGCCTCTAATTTCTCCTTATTTTTTTGATCTGTAACATTACAAATCAAATGCACTTCATAGCCACTATCGATTGCTGCTATTGCACGCTCTTTCCAGTGTAATAAAAAGTACCAATCAGAATTAATAAAGTAACAAAGTTTTTTTATTGCTCGATTCAATGGCTTCCTCACTTTTTAGAAAAACCGTCCTTAATCCCCAGAAAAATTGCTTTGGCAAAGTTTATTTTCGACTGGGACTTCAGAACCATCAAAAAGTATTTAAACACCCTGAATAAAATTGAAATGTGACTAAATGGCCTGTTATTATTAAAAATTTTAAACGACAGCAGCAGATTTCTTACAAGATAATAAACTTTCCAAGGAGGCGGTGTGATATCACTCTCTGGCACATCATGTATGAACACCAACTCTGGCCGATAGACCAACTTAAACCCACTTGAATTTAAATACCAGGAGTAATATATGTCATCATAATAGATGAACAGATCTTTATTTATATTATAATAGGTTTCTTTTAAAACATCATGCTTAATAATTAATCCCACAAATGAAAAAGTACAGATTGGCGTAATGTCGTTATTTCTGGCGACAAAATCTGTATCATTCTTTTGATATGAAATGATTTCACTCAAACTATTCGGGATTTTTTTCCACGGGATATTCATCTTGCAACGCATCCCGGAGGGAGTGATAACTTTTGTGGCGAAAGCATCTACTCCTTGTTTATCGATTTTATCAAATGTATCCAGTAGGTCTGGAGTAGGATAAGCATCATCGTCAAAAACCATGACCCAGTCAGCATCAATATTTTTAGCAATCCATTCAGCCCCACAGTAGAAACCACCTGCACCGCCATCGTTTTTAGGGCTGGTGATAACGGAAAGCCGCGCATCGTCTAAACTGCCCAACCAGTCAGCTGTGCCATCTGTCGATGCGTTGTCAATAATAATAATATGGTTGAAAGGGAGCAGCTTAGAAGCTGCCCACGTTTTCTTTAGCTTATCGAGCCTGTTATAGGTGACGATCAGAGCCGATATATTCATCTTGGGTTAATGACAAATGCAGGCATGTCACCGTCTTTTGCTATAGCCTGGGTGTAATGACGAGCAACCTCTAAGGCCTCTGCAATAGTCACATCCATATCTAAGTAACGATAGGTCCCTAAGCGTCCAACGAATGTAATATTTTTCTCTTGGTCAGCCTCATCGAGATACTTTTGTAACAGGGACATCTCTCCCATTTGTCTAATAGGATAGTATGGGAGATCGTCCTCACCACAAGCCCGGCTGTACTCCTTGTAGCAAAGCGATGAACCATGCTGTTCCCAGGGAGCAAAATATTTATGCTCTGTTATTCTGGTGTAAGGAACATCCAGTGAGCAATAATTCATTACTGCACACCCCTGATAATCCCCCTCAACACTGAAGGCTTCAAAATCTAACGTTCTGTAACCAAGGCGACCATATCGGTATTCAAAGTAGCCGTCTAAAGGACCACAATAGAAAACATGATCATAGTTCTTTTTTGATTCATGATCATAATGGGTGTTGAGTTCAACAGTAATCCCTTTATGATTTAAAATAGATGCAACTATTGGTGTATAGCCTTCTTCAGGCATCCCCTGATATTTGTGATTAAAGTAATTATCATCATAGTTGAAGCGTACCGGAAGTCTTTTCAATATAGATGCAGGTAATTCTTTAGGTTCCATTCCCCATTGCTTGATGGTATATCCCTTAAAGAACGCTTCATATAACTCTTTGCCTACAAACTTTAGCGCTTGATCCTCAAAGGTTTTTGGCTCCAAAATTGAAGCATCCCCTTTCGAGGAGATCAAATCTTTCGCCTCTGCGGGTGAACAGGTTTTTCCGAAAAATTGGTTGATAGTATGTAAATTAATTGGCAGTGAGAATACTTGATTATTAACAGTCGCTTTAACCCTGTTTGTATAAGGCATCATATTACAGTGACTGTTAATGTAATCCCAAACTTCTTTATTATCCGTATGGAATATATGTGGGCCATAGGTGTGTACCATGACACCCGTTTTTTCATCACGATGACTGTAGCAATTTCCGGCAATATGGTCTCGGGAGTCAATAACCCTGACATTATGCCCTGCTACTGCTAATTCGCGAGCAATAACTGCACCGGAGAACCCAGCACCTACAATCAATATTTCTTTTTGCATTTTATTACCCTAAAATTACTTTACGGATCTTATAATAATTACGAGCAATTACTTGCCTACGCTGGCTGCCAACAGGTGCAAACTTATTTAAGTAAGGCATTAGTTTTCTTTTGATTTTTGTTTGTAAAAGAATTTTGTCTTCTATGCTAACGGAAAAAATACCCGCATTTGATTTATTCAATCTATCTAGCACTTCTTTATGCCAAGGCGTGGAGTCAATATACTTCATGAAGTTATCGAAGAAATCGACATTTGCAGTATCCCACGGTTTATTATCCCCGGCAAAATGAATCATGCTTGGTGTTTTTCTTGACTCCAGAAAACGCATGTATGTTGAAAATTGCAGGTTCGGGAAAAAGTCATCTGTATTACCATTGCCGTGATATACATTCCATTCCAGAGGCAGGAAATGAACCCTTCCAAAGAAAACCTTATTCATAATGTCCTGATCTAAAAACCAATACTTCCTGGCTTTCATTGCAGATATTAATTTAGTAAAGGTATCTTCTTTATTCATTTGAGAAATATTAAAGATAATTATTCCTGCCTGAAAATACTGCTGCGTGTCAGTCATTCCCAGTACACTTGTCAGGTAATCACCTGCGTGTATACTTTTTGGCTCATCATCAATGTGAGTCATGGCGCCAAATTTGACAAACCCTTCCATTACAATATCTTTTACAGCAGCTACCAGGTTGTCTTGAAGATCTACACTCGCTAGCTCTGCAATATCGCTTTCTACAATGGTATCAGCATCGATAAAGATCACTCTTTCTGAATTCGAGAAGAGCGAAGGGATGAAAAGTCGCGCATAGGTAGCGGCACTAAAATGTGCGCGAGTATAAACACTACGCATCTCACTAAAAGCATTGACGTCGAAAAATCGTATTTTAAAATTAGGAAGATTTTTAATCAGTCCTACTAATCTTGATTTATTCCTTTCTGATACATTATTCTCTAAAATCACAATATCATAATTACGATCTATAGAGGAGTTTTTACAAATAGAGTTAATGAGTGCACCGCCACTCAATGCATAATTGTCGTCAAAACAAATAACCACCTGAACATTCCGCTCATCAAATGCCGGGTTGAGCTTGCCATTGAAAGTTTCATTTTTAATGAACGTTCGTTGCAGTTCTTTCTTTACTAGCGGCTGTTTTTTCTCTTTGTTAAGAATGAAAATGTTAAACAGCCTTTCGGAGATATGACCAATTACTCTTTTTTCCTGTGAAGAATAGTTTCTCATCGAAAAATGATTTTCAAAGTGGTCAAATATTGAAAAAAGCCACTCTGAATATTCAATGAAAATTTCCTTTTTCATCACAAACATATTTGTGTAGTAACCATCTGTTGCCTGATTGAACTCTCGAACAGCGGTTGCATATTCTGGATAGAGAAAGAGCAAGCTATCAATCGCGCCTTGGTAATCTTCAATATGCAAATGAGGTGATGATTTATAATGATCGTAGTTATTTTTACTACCGGCCTGTTTGACACTCCATTTTTTTGGTAGCAGTATATCTACGCCAGAAACGGCTTCATTGATGCTTTTTTCATTGAGCCCGAACTTTTCTTCGTATGCTGTAGACAGAAGATTTTCATTTACCACGCCCCAAACATCTTCTTCATAACCTTGATTTTCAGAAAAATTGAGATGTCTGCGATAATGCATAAAACCGACATAGTCGGGAAGCTCTTCGTTTTTCCACACCCAATACTGCGCAGTTAATTCACAATAAAACGGGTTTTTGTATGAAATGTTATCACCCGTATTGTCACCCATACAGCAAATATCATTATAACTATTTTCTTTACCAACGTGAATTGGCTTAATGATGTCTGAACTTAAAAAAGCACTTGGCTTATGGTGGCTAGTAAATAATACAACTTTTGAGAATTCAGCTTTCACTTATGATCCCTTACATGGAAGAGCGATATTGTTCAAGTATTTCTTCAGCCTTGCCCGAGGCTTTAAGACGGTGATTTTCAATCCAGATAACACGGTCACAAATTTTCTCAATATCAGAGAGGTTGTGACTCACGAACAAGATTGTGACCCCTTTAGCCTTAAATTGGTTGATCGTATCGATGCATTTTTTTTGAAATGCATAATCACCAACAGCCAGCACTTCATCTATAATCAAAATATCAGGATCTACCTGAGTGATAACTGAAAACCCTAGCTTTGCTAACATCCCACTTGAATAAACACGTATGGGTTCATCAATAAACTCTCCCAACTCTGAGAATTCAATTATTTTATCAATTCTTTCATTTAATTGTTTGCGGCGTAATCCTAAAAGAGTGGCATTCAAACGAATATTCTCCCGACCTGTCAGCTCAGGGTGAAAACCTCCACCTAACTCTAGCATTGAAGCAACCCTACCTCGGGTCACGACATTTCCTTTAGTCGGTTTTATTACGCCAGCAACTAAACCAAGAGATGTACTTTTTCCTGCTCCATTTCGCCCAATCAATGCGACTGACTGCCCCTTTTCCACCTCAAAACTAATATCTTCAATTGCAAGATAACTTCTACCCGAGAGCAAACTCAATGCCCGCTTTGGGTTAAAGATCAGTTCTTTGATTCCTGAACCAATATGATGATATAACGGATAGCTTTTTGTTACTGAATTAAACTCAATTGCGACTTGCATCATAAAATCTCTGCAAAACGATATTTTAATTTATTGAACACCCAGGCGCCCAATGCGAGTATCACAAAACCAACAAGATAGAGAGTAAAGATCTTCTCATAATCAATATGGCCATTCATGAACAAGTCACGCCAGCTCAGCACCATATCTGCCAGTGGGTTATACTCAATCAACCATTGATAATTTTGCGGAATCATATCTCCCGCGTAAAGAATTGGCGTGCAGTAAAACAGCAGCATTATCCCCAGAGTAACAAACCTCTCTAAATCACGGAAAAACAGATTCAGCGTCGAAAGAATAAGTGCAATCCCATAAGAAAATATGAGCTGGCCGACCAAAATAATGGGTATTCCAAATATCCAGTTCCAGTGTGGAGTCATATTGTAAATCAGGAGGAAAACAATAATGACGGGAATCGTACACAAGAAATGTAAACACTCCATCATGACATTACTGAAAGGAATTACCGACCGAGGAAACACTGTTTTCTTGATGATTTGGGCATTAGCAATAAAGGAAAACAGCGAGTTCGTCGTTGAACTCGCAAACCATTGCCACGGAAAAAGTCCAGTGATAATAAAAATGGTGTAGTTTGGAATTTGAACCCGCATGATTAACTTAAAAATAAAGTAATAAATCATTGCAAAAAGCAACGGATTAGCAATTGACCAAAGGTAGCCCAGAAAACTGCTTTTGTAACGAACTTTAAGTTCTTTTTCCGTGATTACGGTAATAAGATCAACAAGATACCCTAAACTAAACTTCATACATTTCGCTCTAGTAATAATCGCACTTGGGTGATTAATTAGTGATCAATTATGGACGTAATATTGCAGCCACGCTACCGCCCTTGGTTTACAGCTACCAAAGTGCTTGTGCTCATCAACATTGTCCAAATACCAGTATATTTGGTTAATAATAGAATTATTTGGTAACCACTAATGTTTCATAAAGTTACACAAATTAATTTTCACCGTATATATTCGTAGTCTACTTAGGCTTAATTTACCAGTGCTGAATAAAGAAAAAAGCCTGCATATTTGCAGGCTTATGATTTGTAAGGCTTTTAATTGAATCCGTTGGGATTCTTGCTCTGCCAGTTCCAGGTGTCGCGCATCATCTCATCGATGCCACGGCTCACACGCCAGTCTAGCTCGCGGTCGGCAAGGCTGGCATCGGCCCAGAAGGCTGCCAGATCCCCCGCGCGACGCGGTTTGATTTCGAAGGGAATGGTCTTACCGGACGCTTTCTCAAAGGCTTTGATCATCTCCAGCACCGAGTAACCTTTACCCGCACCGAGATTATACGCCGTGTAGCCGGTGTTCTTCGCCAGGTGGTCCAGCGCTTTCAGGTGCCCTTCTGCCAGGTCCATCACGTGGATGTAGTCACGCTGACAGGTGCCGTCTGGGGTAGGATAATCACCACCAAACACCCCTAATTGCGGCAGGCGGCCAATTGCCACTTGTGCAATATACGGCAGCAAGTTGTTGGGAATCCCTGACGGATCTTCGCCAATCTCGCCGGACTCATGTGCGCCAACCGGGTTGAAGTAACGCAGTGCAATGGTGTTGAACTGCGGTTCCGCCTTGGCAAAATCACGCAGAACCCACTCAATCATCAGCTTTGAGGTGCCATAAGGGCTGGTGGTGCCGCCGATTTGTGTGGTTTCAACATAGGGAACCGGCGCGTGCTCACCGTAAACGGTCGCAGAGGAACTGAAAATGAAGTTCCATACATTCGCTGCGCGCATCTCTTCCAGCAGAACGACAGTGCCGGAAACGTTGTTTTCATAGTATTCCAGCGGTTTGCGGGTGGACTCACCAACTGCTTTCAGTGCCGCAAAGTGAATGACCGCGTCAATTTGGTGCGCGGCAAACAGATCGCGCAGGCAGGCACGATCCAGTACATCACCCTCAACAAAAACGGCACTTTTTCCCGCCAGTTTTTCGACCCGGCGGATCGACTCCTGCGAGGCATTGCTTAAATTATCCAGTACTACAACATCATCGCCGCGCTGCAACAGCGCCAGCACGGTATGCGAGCCAATGTAACCCGCACCCCCGGTAACCAGGATAGCCATGTCCACTCCTTTATAACCGCAGGCTAAGCCTGCGGCAGAACAATTAGGGGGTTATTTTGCCAGGATTGCTTTAATGGCGTCACGGAATTCTTGTCCCTGAGCGGTATGACGCAGGCCATAAGAGACAAACGCCTGCATGTAGCCCAGTTTACGTCCACAGTCGAAGCTGCGGCCGGTCAGCAATGCGGCATCTACCGGCTTTTTCTTGCTCAGGTTGGCAATCGCATCGGTTAACTGAATGCGGTTCCAGGCACCCGGTTCCAGGTGCTCCAGCTCGGCCCAAATGTCAGCTGAAAGCACATAGCGACCCACGGCGGCCAGGTCTGAACCCAACTCACCTGGATTTTCTGGTTTTTCGACGAAATTATTAATCACGCCAACGTCACCTGGGTTTTCCAGTGGCAGTTCGGTGGTGATCACCGAGTATTCAGACAAATCAGCCTCTGGCATATGAGCCGCCAGTACCTGGCTGCGTCCTGTCTCTTCAAAACGGGCCACCATTGCAGCAAGGTTGTAGCGCAGATGGTCAGCGGTGGAGTTATCCAGCAGCACATCTGGCAGGACCACCACAAACGGGTTGTCACCGATCATTGGACGGGCGCAAAGCACCGAATGACCAAGACCCAGAGGCTGAGACTGGCGTACGTTCATGATGGTCACGCCCGGTGGGCAGATTGACTGCACTTCACTCAGCAGCTGACGCTTAACGCGCGCTTCCAGCAGGGCTTCCAGCTCATAAGTGGTATCGAAATGGTTTTCCACCGCATTTTTGGAAGCATGAGTGACCAGCACAATCTCCTTGATACCCGCCGCAACACACTCGTCAACGATGTACTGGATCATTGGCTTATCCACGATCGGCAGCATCTCTTTCGGAATGGCTTTTGTCGCAGGCAACATGTGCATACCGAGACCGGCAACCGGGATTACAGCTTTAAGCTTGGTCATATTTATTCCATTTAATGAAGTGAATGCATAAGGTCGATTATGCCGTATCGGCCGGAATTTACAGTATAAACTTTATCTGAAAACCTTAAAGTAACTGACTGTCCTAATTTAATAAATGAGAAAAATAACCCGTTCAGCCTGCCCTTAAGTTGCGAAAAGCGCTACAAAAAGTGGCCGGATAAAAAAAGATAAACGCAGCGGCATAATCGACAAAAAATGCGCCCGTAGCACCGCTACGGGCGGGGGACTAAAGCCAGTGTTCAAACCATTCTGGCATGATAAACAGATTGAAATGATTGACCAGCACCATCACGCCGACAAACACCACCGACACGGCCACCCACTGGCGTGCATACGGCAGGAAGCGAATACCAATCACCGGACGGATAAAGAACGGGTGGGCAAAGGCCGAGATCAGCACCTGGGAAATTGACAAGGTCATAGCAACATACATCACATTCGGCCAGATCAGCGTCGTTGCCAATACAGCCAAAACCACCACGCTTGCGACAATGTTCCAGTAAAACTCCACGTTGGTGCGGCCATTGGCCTGTGAAATTGCCCCGGTAAGTCCGCCCATCGGGCGCAGCATACCGAACAGCAGCATCAGTGGGATCAGATGATAAACCTGCTCGTGTGCAGTGCCATACAGCACGCGGACAATAACCGGCGCAAAGATGCCAATCCCCAGATACAGCAGGCTGCTAAACAGCATGATGACCAGGGTGCCTTTGAGGAACAGCTGTTTCAGCTGTTCACCGTCATGCTGCTTTTCCGCAAAGCGTGGCAGCGCGAGGCGGTTAATCACCGGGGTGATCAGTTTCAGGGGCTGTAGCACCAACTCTTTCGCCAGTGAATAGATACCCAGCATGTCCGCTCCCATCACCTTACCGACGATCAAGGCATCTGCCTGGGTACGTAGCTGGTTAATGGTTTGCGAACCGAGTTGGTACATGCCGTAGCGCACAGCACTGACAAAGGTCGGCTTATCAAACTCGTAGGTGGGTCGCCAGGATTTTTCACCAAAAGCGATCATGCAGAGGATGCGGGTGAAGGCGTTAATGAACAGGCCCAGAATGGCTGCTGCTACCGTCAGCGAGGTGAAATAGAGCATCGCAACGGTACAGATAAAGGCAAACAGCTTGGTGGCCATCTCAATTTTGGCCAACAGCACCATACGTTTGCTTTTGATGTAGTGCGCCTGATATTGCGATAAGTGCCCTAGCACAAGGAAGTTAAGGCTGGTGAGAGAAATTAACCCGACCAGCTCCGGCAGATGGTAGAACCACGCCACCGGCCAGGCAATCGCAATCAAAATCAGCCCGGTCATCAGACTTAATGAGACATTGACCCAGTAAATCGTGCTCTGCTCACGGCGGGAGATCTCCTGGCGATGCACAATATAGCTGCTCATCCCCATATCTTGCAGCACGGTGGCGACCGCCAAAATGGCATTGATGATCGCCAGCAGTCCCAGTTCGTGGGTTTCCAGTTTGCGCGCCAGTACGCTGAGTTGCAGTACTTGCAATACTGCCGCAAAACAGGTGCTGCCAAACAACCAGACTGCCTGTGACTTTAATCCACTCACACCAGTTCCTCCAGCAACTTAGCCAGCTCCGCATAGGCGGTATGCTGGTTGAATTCCGTTTCGACTTTGTCGCGTGCGGCTGCAACCACCGGGGCCACATTTACGCCGCCCTGAGAGAGGTGCAAGAGCGTATTTGCCAACGCTTCAGCATCGTCTTCTGGCACCAGCCAGCCAGACACGCCATCTTCAATCAGTTCTGGAATACCGCTGTGGAAAGTCGATACCACCGGCAAACCGGCTGCCATCGCCTCCATTAAGGCCACGGGAATCCCTTCCATGTCCCCATCGGCGGCGGTTTTGGAAGGCAGCAAGAAAATGTCCGCTTCGCTCAACGCCTGGCGGATCTCCTCCTGCGGTTTGAAGCCTGGCATGGTGACGCTTTCCGCCAGACCCGCGCGTGCCACATGCTCACGCATCATCCCTTCCTGATCGCCATTACCAATAATGGTGTAATGAAACTCTCCGCCTTTCGCTTTGAGGATCTCACTGGCTTTTACCGCGACATCCAGACCTTTCTTCTCGGTGAGACGGGCGACAGAGACGATGCGCAGTGGCTTGCGGAACGCCGTGCGCGGGGTATAGCTAAATTTCTCGGGTTCAATGCCCATGCGCACCACGCGAATTTTTTCCGCCGGGCAGCCCATGCGCTGTAACTTTCCTTCCCACAGACGGCTGATCGGCAGCAGCAGCTCACTCTGCTGAAACAGGTTTTGGTAGTCCTGCTGATGCTCCGCCAGAATATGTCGCCGGGAGATATCCGCTCCGTGGAACACCGTGGCTTGCTTACCTTGCAACACACCCAGCTCACGCAGTTTATTGGCCAACGCACCGGCATAGCCAAAATGCACGAGGAAAACATCGGCTTTCCAGGTCTGGCGCGCATTAGCCACAATCGCGGGCAGCAGCAGTTTGCTGGATTGTGCGCCGTAACGGCGCACATTGAGTGAACGGAGCAGTGACGGTTTTGCCACTTTCGGCAGCACCATTTTCAGCCGCTGGTTGAGCTTATCAAAGGTGGAGACTTTCTCATCCGGCAGGAGATAGTGGGTTTTGGCCGCCAGCGCATACTCATCAAAGGCCTTGTGCCGGTTCACCAGATCGCCCGGAAACACCGAAAGGATCTCCACATCGTAACCAGCGTCAATAAACCACGTCACCTGATTCAGGACGAAAGTCTCAGAAGCCACCGGAAAACGCATCGTGAAAAATGTCACTTTCATGGTATTACCCCACTACGTTGAGAATTTCAGCGGTGATGCGGTTACCGATCACCCGTTCATTCTCCACGGCTGCGGCCACTTTGTGTTTCACGTTGTCATAGTCCGCCAGCACGGTGTGTACTTTGTCGATCAGCGTGCCGTCCATCAGGCTCTGCACATCTGTCGCCATCTGCGGCAAGCCAAGCTGGTTCATCACCCCTTTAGACTTGTGTTCGTAGTTAATCGCTACCGCTGGCGTGCCGAAGTTCATGGAGATAATCGCCGAGTGGAGGCGAGTACCAATCGTCAGGTGGCAATCTGCCAGCAGAATGCCCAGCTCCAGGTCGTTAAACTCATCCATGATGACGTGATAATGCTCAGGGTGATCGACGTGATCGCGCAGCGTCAGAGCGACCATGCGATCATCCTTGGCGTAGCTGTCGATACCGGTACAGGTAGAGAAAGCCACGACCTGATAACCCGCACCAATCATTGCGTTAATCACTCGACCAAAGGCCGCTTCGTACTCGGTTTGCGTCACACCAAGACGTTTGTCAAACGGTGCCAGTTCGCGCACGGTAATTGCAATGGTTTTGCGTCCGCCAATCACCCCTTTCCAGTGCAGAAGATTGTGGCTGGGATTGGCGATCGTCCGGTCGCTGACCAGGAAAGCCGTATCGACACCGGCAGCCACTTTGTTGGTGGTAACGCCATCCTGCTTCATCAGGTCGAGGCTGACCGACTCACGCAGTACCAGCGTGTTAACCCGCTCAAACACAAAGTTTGCCAACGCATTAACGCGCGGGTTACGGAATGGGCCGACGGAGTGGCCAATCATGTAGATCGGTTTTTTTGCCATCAGCGCGCACAGCGCATGGTCAAACTGCGTCACACCATACAGGTCAACGAAGAATGAACCTCCGACCTGAATCAACGCATCGTATTGTGCCAGGCTGTTGCTGAATTCCGCCAAATGCGGAGGAACAGAAAAGGACTTATAAATGCCGCCTTTACCGAGGTGCGCCATCATAATGTCGGGCATTAAACGGTTGGCAACCTTACGTTTTACTGTGCCCACCAGGCCTTTCGCCCCACTGCGGTTATGCAGATACAAGGCATCCTGTTGGATATTCTGCTGGAGCAGATAGCCGGAGCTGGTCGGGTAACGGCTGATCACATCAATCTCTAAATCGCTGCGTGCTGCTTTGATCGAATCAATTAAACCACGCAAAATCGCGCCATCCCCGCGATTACCGCACGTATGGTTACCCACTAATAAAATCTTCATACAAACTCCAGATAACTTTTTTTATTTGTGCAAGCCGCCATATCCGCTTACTGGCAATGTGAGCTCAGTGAAATCACCGCAAAACCATCAAAGCTGGCGGACACAACGTGGCCGCCAGACGTACTGCTAACTACTGCTGTTTTAAAGCAAACCACGGGATGGCACAGGGCTTCCCGTTAATCACCACCGAAATAAAACCGCCCGGTGCACGCGTATCCACCTGATCCGCCGATAAGTGGCGCGAGGCCAATAGCAAATCGCCCTGCTCATTCGCGCCCACGCCCGCTTTGCCGTTGTGCAAACTGAAACGTTGCGCGGCAGTGACCGCCCCCGCAACAGGTTGTGCCTGGGTCATTTGCGCATCAACACGCGCACAGCGTCCGGTGGCAAAACGGTCACGGCCCGTGCTTTTGATTAAGATCACCGCACTCGGTGTCCAGCCCGCGAGGCGCACAAACAGGCGTGTGTCGCTCTCTTTACTGGCCACATATTGCACCTCAACCACCGGACTGCTTCCCTCCGCAGACCAGCTCACTTCGGCATGGCTTTTTTTGCGCTGTACTTTGATCAGCGCCCGTCCGCCGGTATTTTTCGCATCCATCAAATCCAACAGGGGCTGACTGTCACTGCCGTTGCTAAAACCAGACTGGCCCAGCAGTTCCACTTCCCAGCTATCGCCCACATCAGGGGAGAACAGGGTGCCCAGTTCAAACCACGTCGGCTGCGCGCTGTTATTACTTAAGCGCCAGCGTGAGGTGATGTAGTTGTATTTCAGGCTGCCATCGGTCGCGACGCCGTAAGACTCAACCCGCGTTGAGCCCATTTCCCAGACATTGAGCCAGCGCTCACCCTGTTCTGAGTTGTCGATCCAACTGCCCGATTGCAGATTGGTTTGCCGCATATTGAGCCGCGAGTTGTGGGCGATCAGCGGGTTTTTGCAATCTTCCAGGCTCAGCGCATCAATGATCCACTGGCCGTTGGAGATATCCCCCGGATGTTCACTGTGTTCAATCCAGCCGTTATGAATGATTGACTGGCTGCAACGCGGCAAATTGAGCACTTTGCCGCCGCTACAGTGTTGGGCATTAAAGTTAGACAGCTCAATGGCCGTGCTGTGGTCCCAGACGCCCTTTTTCTGCCCTGACCAACCGGCCTTGATAACATCGCCGGTACACCAGGCGGCGTACCACTGATCGATTTTACAATCGAGCGTATCCAGCAGGCTCAGCGCCGTGCCGCCGACCTGGTTGAAACGTAAACAGGCACCACGGAAAAACTGACCGCCGGGAATCACGTTACGGAACAGCCCCTGGCGATTCGGGTGTTTGTCCGTGTTGCCGTTGAAAATCAGGTTAGAGAGTTCCACCCACCGCGCGCTGACGTTGAACATAAACTCCGCGTCGCCATCGGACACCAGCGTCGTCGCCGGGAAGTAGCCAAAATTCACCATTGCGCCGGAAAGGCGGAAAAAGCGTCGCTGCTCACTGGAAAAATCACAGTGCGAGACAAAAAACGTTCCCGCCGGGAACTGCACACAAATGGATTGATCGGCCTGTTCAGACCAGCTGTACATGGCATTGATGGCCGGTGCGGTGTCGGTTTTGCCGTCCGCAATCGCCCCGAAGTCAAACAGCGTGAGCCGGTTAAAGTCTTCCACTACGCGTCGCCAGTGAAAGCCCGCCCCGCTAAAAATCACCCCGCCATCATCTTTAGCTTCTGTCATGCTGCCGACAAATTCACCGCCCCCCACTTCGAGATCCGGATGCCAGCTTTTGAGTTTGATTTTTGCCCCTTCAAACATCGGCTGCGTCTGCCGCAGTACCGCCACAGAGGGAATTTCACCAATCAGCTGATATCCGGTAGGCAAGGCCAGACGCTGACTGAAAGCAGCAACATCCGGGTGAGGTTCACCGTTGCCTGGCACAGGTGCTGGCAGTGCAGGATCGCGCTTTGCCGCATAAGTCGTCAGGGCGCTGGCTGAAAATGCCGCGACCACTGAGGTCGCCGCAGTCTGTAAGATGGCTCTTCTTTTCATGCATTACATCCCGTGGTCAGTGCCCAAAATGGGCAGTTAAAGGGTCCCCGAGGCACGAAGTTCAGCATTACACCAGCGCCAGCCAGCGCTGTTTAATTCGATCACCGTCGAATTTCAATGCAGTGACTTTGGTATTTTCACTCATGGCGTAGAACAGCTTGTCATCGCTGGCGAGCTGCTGCATGTGCGCCAAAAATGCGGTCTTGTTGTTCATGGGTACCAGGAAGCCATCTTCACCGTGCTGGATAATTTCCTGCGGGCCGGTTGGGCAGTCATACGCCACTACCGGTAACGACCAGGATTTCGCTTCCAGCAGCACCAACGGCAGGCCTTCATAACGTGAGGTCATCAGCGCCATATCGCTCTGCTGGTAGTAATCTTTAATGTTGCTGACCTTGCCAACAAACTGCACGCTGTCGCTGATCTTCAGGTTGGCTGCCTGCGCTTCCAACTGCTGACGTAGCTCGCCATCGCCAGCGATCACCAGCTGCCAACCGGGATTTTTCTGCACGAAGTCGTGCCAGATATCCAGCAGCAGATCGAACCCTTTTTGGTGATCCAAACGGCCTACCGCCAGCGCCTGACGGCTGCGTTGCTGACGCTGATAAGATTGATACACCACAGGATTAGGGATTTGCGCGCTAGGAATGCGCCAGCGGGTAAATACCTGCTGATCTTTATCGGTCAGTACGATGACGCGATCGTAATACCGCAGCAGCAGATACTTGAGCAGCTTGATGGGCTTACTGAAAGAGTTGATGGCAATGTGTTCGCAAGCATAGGCCTTAATGCGCTTCTTCTGGCGGGACAACAGGCTCCAGAAGGCATACATCACGCTGAGCCGTCCCATACTGATCAGGAATACGGCGTCCACCGGTTCAGACTGAATGCGCTGCACAATGCTTTTAATCGGATTGTCGTGCCCCTGAAAGCTGACAATCTGCTTCACCTGGGTGAACGGATAGAAAGTCTCTCCGCTGCCTTCCAGGGAATAGATCGTCACTTCATGGGACGTGCCGAGGCACTCCGACATAAAGTTGCAGATGTTCTCTGTTCCTGCATAGGAATACGCATCGCGGATCACCAGAACAATGTTTTTCATAAACGGCTACTTACCTCTTGAGCGTAAAATGAAGTGTGTTCGGGCACATCAACGATGTTTAAGCGAAAACAGCACGCCATTGAACATGTACCAGCCATAGTAGTAATAAACTTTTAATGGATTGTTTTTATAGATTATTTTTAATAGATCGAGATGCCATTTTGCCGCTTTGTTTTTATTGCGCGACAGTGAGTTGCTGAGTTCGTAATAGTTGACTAACGTTTTGTTGATCACCCGCGCATGGTGGTAACGCGTAAACAGTTCATACAGGAACAGGAAGTCCTCATGGCCTTTACGCTGGAACAAAATGCCCTGCTCCGGACGGCGGAACAGCACCGATGAAAAGCACACGCGGAACTGCTTTTTGACGAAACTCTCTTTCGTCAACTGTGCCGCACTCCAGGTGATGTCGTGTTCGGCACTGCGTGTTTTGTAGTGATAGTGGCTAATCACAAAGTTTTCACCGCTGCGTACCGCGTTAACCTGTTCGGTAAGCTTCTCCGGCTGCCATTCATCATCACTGTCGAGAAAAGCAATCAGCGGTTCAGATGCCGCCCGCAGGCCGACATTACGGGTTTCAGCTGCCCCCATGTTTTGCGCGTTTTCCAGCACCGTTATTCGGGCGTCTTTAAATTTTTCCCGCACAAAACTCAGGCTGTCATCGGTGGATTTATCATTAACGATATAGAGGTGCCAGTGCGGCCAGCGCTGATCCAACACTGACTGGACAGCCCGCGCGATAGTGGCGCGCGCGTTATACATAGGCATGACGATGCCTACCGTTTCATCTGTGGTTGTCATAATGGTATCCGTGCTGAGAACGGCAAGCGCCGATCACATATCGTTTAAAGGTTTATTCAGGAAAGCGTTTTTCCGTTGCTGAACCGGCTTCTCACTTTATCTTTCAGGCGGTTCATAAAATAAGCCTGATTGTCTTTGTTAGTGAGGAAGAAATAACGTGCAAAGCTGACGCTGGCTAACAGCGCTTTGCCGTCCATTTTGTAACGCAACGGTAATTTAAAAGCTTTATACGTGTGTATATCGCGCGAGGTCAAATGTGGCTTCATGGTATCCAGCCAGAACATCGAATATTTTACCGATTCACCTTTGTGCTTAGAGCCAAATTTGGTGACCAGATGATAATTCGCCAGCGGCTGTTCGATCATCTCAAACTGGTAGCCCATGCGGTCGGCGCGAATACAGAAGTCATAATCCTGATGGCGAATATAACGCGCATCAAACAGAATTTTGGCAGCGTCTTCCCGGCGTAATGCAATGGTACTGGTCTGAATAAACCCGTAACAGCCAAACAGGTATTCCGCTACCGTTTCCTGCTTACCCGGTGGCTGCATCGGCATTACTTTCAGAAAATCCCCATCCTGATAAATATTGACCTGGCTGAAAATAATAAACTGACTTTTACCCTGGGCTTCCAGCTGGTCGATTTTTTTCTTCACTTCGGCCAGCTTATCCTGGTGCCATTCATCATCCGCATCCAGGAAGCTGATATAGTCGCCACGAGCCAGTTCAATGCCCTTGTTACGCGCGCCTGCACCGTTAAGTTTGACCTCAGAGAGCACCAGGTTAATATCCAGCTCCTGATAGCGTTCGCTGCCGACTACCTGCGCCAACTCAGCCGCATCGTTTGATTTGTCATCAATGATGATCACTTCAAAATTACGATAGCTCTGTGCTTTAACACAATCTAACGTTGCAACGATAGATTGTGCTGCATTGTATGCAGGAATAACGATAGAGAAGCGAATATCCTTCATTGCCGATACCTCTAAAAAGTCAGGTGTTTACAGTAATACGAATAAGACATTAAGGTAATCGGTCAAATTCTTAATTTGATGCCGTGGATTTCATGCTGCTTTTTGCTTTTCCACCGCTGCGACCAATAAACGGTTTTTCAACCCATAAATAGGTCAATTTTGCGACATAAAAAGCGGCAACGAAAAACAGCGTGGACAACAGGGTGAACATCCAGAAGTTATGGGGATATAACCTGGCGGGAATTTGTTCAATCCCGTACAGCACCAGACCATGAATCAGATAAAGGCTATAACTCACCTCACCGATGGCCATCAACGTTTTATTTTCCAGTATCCCTAACAACGCATTACCGCTGCTCACGGTAAAGAAAATCACCGTCAAACAGGCGAGAAAAATGACGTAGAAATAGGCATTGCTGGTAAAGAACAGCGCAAAAAACGCCAGTGCAAGGCAAAGCATGCCGGCACGGCGCGAATGCTGTAGCATCGCCAGGCGGTCGCGGTACTTGTAGGCAAAATACCCCATCGCAAAACCGAGTACCGGTCTGGGGTCGGTATAGGTCTTACCAAACTCACGCAGCGCAACCCCAATCACGAAAATAATCCCCACGGAGAGCAGAATCAGCAGGGTTTTGTAACGGCCCTCGGTCATGCGGTTTAGCCAGTAGATCACCGGGATCGAGAGGTACAGCAACCACTCCAGCCGTAAAGTCCACTCCACGCCAGAGTTCACGACCGAAGTATTGAGATCGCCAATGTGGTAACTGCCGACGAAAAACAGCCAAAGCACCGCATCTTCAAGCGCCTTTGCAGAGGGAACTAACGCACCCTGAATCAGTCCGATGCCGATAATCAGCAAGCCCGAAAACCAGAACATCGGCACAATCCTGCGCAGGCGTGAACGGAACAGCTTTTGGCTCAATTCGGCCGGTGTCATCGCAGCGTTATCCAGCCAGCGATAAAACAGAAAGGCGGAGATCATAAAGAACAGCAGCACGCCAAACTTACCGGCATTCACAAAGAAATTCTCCTCAGAAAACCAGGAGAAGTAGTGCTTGTCATACACCCAGGGATGATCCAGCCCATAGATGTAATGCACAAAATGTGAAAAGGCGACAATACTGGCAAGAAAGGCGCGTAAACCAGAAATACTTTTTACGCCTTTATCATTATAAATACCGCGATGATAAGAGAACGTGTGCAGAATCAGCAGCGCCAGGCAGAAAGAGACCACCATAATCAGGATATACATGTCAGAATCCCCAATGAAATAAACATAACGACTTTATGAGTGTTGTTGTCCGAGGTATTGATTCACCATCGGTGCAATCAGACGAAATGTTCTTACCGCTTTTTGCTGATAAAGCGGTTCCAGTGGGTGGATGCAATCTTCTGACATCTGTGCCTGCCACGCTGGATTTGCTTTTATAATGCTGAACTGATGAACAATAGCCACCTGCTGCTGCTGGGCAACCTGATTCAGTTGCCAGACATAAGGCCAGACATTCCAGCGCGCCACCTTGCCACAAATAGGGTTAGGTTCCTGCAGAATCACCTGTTTGTGACTGGCTTTCGCCACCTGTACCAGCCGGGTCATGATGCGGCCATACTCTTCCGGGCTTTCGAGATGCACCCGTTTATCTTTGAAGAAAGCGTGGCGCGCATCATTGATGGCAAAATTAAGCAGCACGATTTTTGCCGGAGACTGCTGCATTAACTTAACCCAGTCACTGTCGTCATTGCCGCCATGTTTATACAGCAGCTCCGCCGCCTGTGCGCCCGGCACACCGTGATTTTTCACCACAATATTCAGCTGTGATCCGTAATGCTGTTGCAGCATCTGGGTCAGAAAACCGATTTCACTGGCTTTGGTGATGCGACTTTTGCCCTGCTGCTTAATCACGCCAGCAGTAGTGGAGTCACCGTAGGCATCAATTTGTAGCGTATTGGCTGCGGGTGCTGCCAGCACCCCTACAGGCAGCATTGCAGCCAGTGCAACGACAAGCTTACTTGCCATATTACCTCTCTGTTATTGGAAAATTTTAAACTCCTGCGCGACCTCATAGCCGACAACGGCTTGTTTCTGCGAGATCGTGTTGTAATAGAGGTAATAAACAAGAAAGAAACTGAACATCGCTAACATCACCGGCTTGAATAGTTGCCGCGACTGATAAACCAGCGAGGTCAGAACAATGGGTTCAACCTGCAACAAATAGTTGGAGAGCCTTGCCCCGGAAGAGTAGTTATAAAAGAAGATCCTGATCGCTCCGCCCAGTGCGAAGGTAATAATGAGCAAATAGTTATAGCGCCAGAGCTCCGGATTCTGTTTTTTTAGCGCATCGGTCAACATGAAGTAGACAAACATAAAAACCAGCATCACGTTTTTCAGGTTGGACACTGAAAACACGCTGCCATCTGCCGCACTTGAACTATCACTACTGTAGCCCTCTGCCCTCTCCCCCATTGACCCCATATGGGCACCAATCAGATTAACAAAGCTATTCCCGCCGAATTTCGACATGGGAATGCTCAGCACGATGATCAGCACCGGCCAATAGCGCCACTGGCGTATAAACAGGAAGGGAATAATGGTGATGACCATAATCCCGGTGTTGTGGCTGAAGAACGACAGCAGGAAAAACCCGAACGCCCCCCAATAGTGCCTGAGATACAAACACCAGAGGACGCCAAGAAACAGCGCAGAACTCAGACCAAAACGCACCTGATTCATATCTTTGTTAATGAAGATATGCGCCGAATAGAGCGCCAGCGCCATGATCGGATACGGCGACATTTTGCGGAAAAAGACCGCATTGGTGCCCACTGACAGCACGGCAAACAGAAACAGGAAAGTATCTGCGTTATCTGAAACCAGGCTGGTCACCCAGGCGAGGGCAAAAATCAGTGGCTCATAGCGGAAATAGGCGACGGTGGCGGAAAAGCCGTTGATCTGGATGCGCTGAATGAAGTCTGCGTAGAAGGTGCGATACTGACCGTCATCCATACCGGTACCCATGCCGCGAATTCCAGCAAACACCACCAGAATCGTCGTCGCAATACACAGTAGGTACAGCAGCAAACCTGAGGATTTCTCATCTTTTTTGATGATGATCTCGCTCAGCGAAATCAGCAGCAAAAGTCCTGATATCACCCAATATGGTGCCATGGTGTCATTCCTTCACGGAGAAAGGGGCAGCAGTGGCTGCCCCTGTAACAATCAACAGGCCGCGTTACGCTTTCTGTTTGTATTCGTAGTTGTAGTAGTCGTACCCGTAGCCATAGCTGTTGCTGGCTTTGCGTACCACGGCGTTGAGGATCACACCTTTGATGTCGATACCGTTCTGCTCGAAGCGACGATAGCTGACTTCCAGCTCTTTGGCGGTATTTGCACCAAATCGTGCCACCATTAACGAGGTTCCCGCCATTTTTCCGATAATAGAGGCATCGGTTACGGCAAGGATCGGTGGGGTATCAATCAACACCAGGTCATAGTTTTTGCTCGCCCAGGTCAACAGTTCACCCATGCGGCGGTGCATCAACAGTTCTGACGGATTGGGTGGCACCTGGCCACGCGACAGGAAATCGAAGCTCCATGCACCTTGCTGAATGATTGAAGGCGTGAATTCGCTCTCGCCCGACAGCACGCTGGAAAGACCGATTTTATTCTCCGCACCCAGCAGATCGTGGGTATAGCCGCGACGCATATCCCCGTCAATCAGCAGTACGCGCTGCCCCGCTTTTGCCACCAGTGTGGCGAGGTTCGAACAGATAAAGGTCTTACCGATACCCGGACTGGCGCCGGTGATCATCAGGATATTGTTCTTCGCTTCCATCATGGCAAAGTGCAGGCTGGTACGCAGGCTGCGAATCGCCTCGATGGACAAGTCAGTGGGGTTGCCCAACGCCAGCAGCGTATTGTGGGCGTCACCTTTGGCTCGGGTGCCTTTACGCGCCAGCAGTTCGCCATCCCGCTTACGCTGCCACTCTGACAACGGTACGCTGGCGTAGACGTTCATGCCCAGTTCTTCGAGCTGTTCCGGGTTTTCAATGCCGCGATGCAACATGGCTTTCAGCAGCACCACACCAAAGGAGACAATCAGACCCAATACAATGCTGGCCGCAATGATCAGCATCTTTTTCGGTGCCATCGGCGTATTACCGGTTTCCGCCGTATCGATGATGCGAACATCACCCACGGTACTGGCTTTGCTGATCCCCAGCTCTTGCTGACGATTCAGCAACTGCATGTAGATCTCCTGACCAGACTGCACATCCCGCGTTAAACGTAAAATCTCCTGCTGCGTTTGCGGCATACCGGCGATTTTCTTGTTCAACTGTGTCTGTTCGTCCTGCAGGGTTTTTCGTTTTTCCAGCAATGCACGATAAGTCGGGTGATCTTTGGTATACAGCTGTGAGACTTCGGCTTCACGGAAGGTCAGCTCATTCAGCTGGCTCTGAATACTCACCGAGGAGTCCAGCGCCGACTTCGCTTCCAGCGACATATCCACCGATTCATTCTGGCGACGATAGGCATTGAGCTTATCTTCTGCTGTATCGAGATTACTGCGCACCTGCGGCAGCTGAGTGCGTAAGAACTCCAGGCTTTTCTCAGCCTGCTCTGACTTACGGTCAATGTTCTGCATCAGATAGTTATTGATGATCTGGTTCAGAATCTTGCTGATTTGCACCGGATCTTCACCGATATATTCCAGACCCAGCACACCGGTATCTTTGCCTTTATCGGCGACCGTCAGGTTATTGACGATCATATTGACGGCCTGCAAGTCGGTCAGTTTGGTTACGCTGAAGCTGGTTCCGCTATCCGCCTGGATATCACTTACCAGCATCGAGATACCATCATGCTGTTCGAAGCGCCCTACCTGCCCTTTGAACAACACGTCGCCGGATTTGCTCACGGTGTAGCTTTGCGGACCGGTGACTTCGACAGAAACGGTACGCTTGTCGACGCTCAGTGGAATTTCCAGTCGACTCACGGCAATTTGCGCAGGCTTGTTGCCCATTAAACGGGACAGGCCTTTACCAAACACCGGGAAGTAATCCTGCTGCACCAGCGCATCCAGCCCCAGATCGTCAACGGTTTTACCGATCACCATACGCGATTCGATGATCTGAATTTCAGTGTCTGATTCTGGCGTGGAAGGCAGAATATCCTGCAGGTTGTTCAGTACCGAGTTGGCATCTTTCTGCTCAACCTGTACCAGCGCGTCGGAGCTATAAATGGGTGTAGCAAACAGCGTGTAAAGCGTCCCCGCCAGCATGAAGAAGGCGGTGATAGCCACGATCACCCAACGGTTATCGATCACTTGTCCAACAAGGTGCGCCAGATCCCATCCACTGGAATCCTCTTTCGGCGCGGTCATTACCTTATCTCTTATATTCATGGAAAATCCCATCTATCGGCTTAATACGTTGACCCATTTCTGGGAAGCGTTTTCCAGTAGTCCATACACATCTTCAAATGCCTCGCGGCTTTTACGGTATGGATCCGCTATCTCTCGTTGGTTGAGCCAGTGTCCCAGCAGCATGGTTTTACCGCGCGCAGCAGGATCGATACGGTTTACCTGTTCCAGATGCCTCTTCTCCATCACCAGGATCAGATCAAATTCACGGCACATCTCTGCGGTGAGCTGACGCGCCTGATGCTCAGCCAGCGACAGCCCATGCTGCGCTGCAACGTCGCTGGCGGTTTGGTCCGCCGCATAGCCTTTCATGGCACTCAGACCGGCAGACTCAACCCGCATGGCGGGAAGCGCCTGCTTCAGCAAACGCTCGCCGGTTGGCGAGCGGCAGATATTGCCAACACATACCACTAACACTGACTTAATCATGACTTATTAAGGCCTTCCAACGGATGGGGGTCAGACGTGGCTGACCCGGGCGATTAATCCCACTGATGGACTAAACGCGTGCTGTAAACCGCCTGATCAATACCGGTAATGGTCGGTAACAGACCGGAAATCACGCGATTCCAGCGGGTAAGCGGTGTGGAGGTGACATACACGATGTCATACGGTTGCAGCTGGAATTCCGTGCCCATTACCATTGCGGCAGCGTCTTTCGTATTGAGCTGGTAGATATTGGCAATTTTCTTGCCGCCAGTGCCGTGCAGTGGGCGAATGACAAACACGCCGGTCGCATCTGAAGTGGATTGATCCATGCCCTGAGCATTACCCAGTGCTTCTGCCAGCGTCATGCCGCTGCGATCCATTTTCAGCGTGGTTTGCTGTTTCACTTCGCCCATCACAAACACTTTGAGATCGTCATTGCGCGGAACGTAAAGGATATCGCCGGGATAGAGCAGATGGTTCTGGCTCAGATCGCCATTCTGCATCAGCGCCTGCAGGGAAAGACGATTCTCCTGACCGTTATGGGTCAGCACCACATTACGCCAGTCGGCATCGGCGGCTAATCCACCCGCTGCATTGATCGCGTCCAGCACGGTGAGCGGCACGTTGGTGATGGCCTGCTGACCCGATGTGGTGACAGAACCGGTTACGTAGGCTTTTTGCGAACGGAAAGCGGCGACGTTTACGTCAACCTGTGGACTTTCAATATATTGCGCCAGACGACGCGCCATCTCGCTACGAATTTCCGTTACCGTGCGGCCTGCAACGCGCACTTTACCAATGTACGGGTAGAAGATTGTCCCGTCTGCCTGTACCCAGTTACCGGTGTCACTGGCGCTACGGTACTGACCGGCTGGTGTGGTCAGCTCTGGGTGATCCCACACCGTCACGTTCAACACATCGCCAATACCGACATGGTATTCGTAACGCTGGATCTCGCCCTGCAACAGCGGATTAGCCTGCGCGACCGTCGGACGCGGACGCATTCTTTCCACCAGACCTGGCGTCATGGGAAAGACGTTAACGTACTTATCAATGTCGTAGTTACTGTCTTGCTGCTCGACAACATCTTTTCCCATCGTCGACAGATGCTGGCCTGGCACCACCGTACATCCGGAGAGAATCGTTGCTGAGATCAGTAAAGGAAGCAGTTTCGTTTTGATTGTAATCATCTGATTCATCGCTATCATTTGTTGATTGATAGCGGCGCATACGCCGCTGTGTAAGCGTCTGACAAAGGGGGAAAATCGCCAGATTAAACGCTGAAACTCTGTTTCGTTATCATTCGCTCCCTCTGGTTAATAAGCACCATCACGCTTTAACACCACGCCCACTGTTTTGAATAAAATTGCAATGTCATTCCACAGTGACCAGTTCTTGACATACCAGGAGTCAAAATAGACACGCGTCTCATAGTCCACGTCATTACGCCCACTCACCTGCCATAATCCGGTCATGCCAGGTTTCGCCATCAGGTAGTAATCCACATCTCCGGCATAGCGGCTTAACTCATCCTCAATCACCGGGCGCGGCCCTACCAGGCTCATTTCGCCACGGACGACGTTCCATAACTGGGGTAATTCATCCAGACTGGTTTTGCGGATGAAGTGGCCGACACGGGTAATGCGTGGGTCGTTTTTCAGCTTGAAATCTTTATCCCACTCGGCGCGCGCTTCCGGGCTGGTACGCAGCACCTCTTCCAGCACCTCTTTCGAGTTGATCACCATGGAGCGGAACTTCAGGCATTTGAACTTGCGACCGTGCATCCCAACGCGCTCATGTCCGTAGATCGGCGAGCCACCATCCCGTGCCACTAAAAAGGCCAGGATCAGCAGCGCAGGTGAGAGCATCAAGATAATTGCCAGGGCACCCACAACATCAAAGCTGCGCTTCAGGAAACGCGAAGTGCGGCGCGCCAGGTTGTTGTTCACGCGCAGAATCATCACTTCATGGCTAAAGATATAAGCCATGTCGGTGCCATACAGCGGCACGCCGCGCAGGGTCGGGATCACCGATACCGAACGACAGTTATGCTTTGCCAACAGCTTCAGCCAGTTGTCGCGGTGCTGGCTTTGTTCAAACTCCACCGCGACAATAAACTGCGTTTCCGCCTGGGTTAACGCCCATACCTGCTCTTCACTCCGCAGGACGGGTACACCGACTAAGGTGGTTTCTGCGCAAGTGCCGTCGACATCGACAAAGGCGATAACATCAAACCCCATCACCTCTTCACTTTGCAGCGCCTGCCAGGCTTCCAGGGCATTTTTATCGCTACCAATAATGATGGTTTGCTTTTTCCACAGTCCGAAACGGTTTAACACACGTTTTGACAGTGCACGCGCCGAGGGAATCAGTACCAGCGCAAACAGCCAGGTTAATAACCAGACAAAGCGTGACATCTGCCATTGGGATAATGCCGTTATTGATAAATCGATAACGGAAAAAATGAGAATGGTACGAAAAATCTCTTTTAACTCGAACCAGAACGGTTTGCGATAAGTAAAGTGGCGCAGACGCACCCAGAACCATGCAACACACACCACAGAAAGGAAGAGATGCGTTGCAATTTTAAGCTGCATATCCTTTTCGGAAATATCTGCTAGTGGTGAATTTGCCATCAGGCTAATCACTGCCATCGCGAGGAAAAAAGCGGCGTTGAAGCAAATTAAATCAGAGCATGCCAACAGCAATTTCGTAGTAAGACTTTTGAACGTAAATTCAGTATCGCGCATATTTAACTCTTTATTTTATTTCCTTAAACCCAAAACGCCTCAGGCACTGTTAAATCTGGCAACGAAGCCATGCCTTGAACGCTACAGAGGGGATCCCGGTTTTTACGCCAATCCTCGTTGCTCATGAACCAAGAAAAACCATTTAGTACCAATTAATTAGCCAAATTTTTACGCAGCAACTTGCCTGCTATTCCTGTACCCGTATTTCAGCTTGAGGCACGCTACCGCCCTTGGCTGTCGCTGCCAATACCGCCGTTAATCACCTTGTTTTTCGTCTGGTTTTGCCTGCAAAAGATTTCTTAACCGTGAAAAAAAAGCGGCCTCAGAAATTAACCCTCTGAGGTATTTCTATTACTGCATAGCAGCAGGCTTTTACTGGCTCGTTGCTATACTAGTTATTACTGGCTTGTTTACAAGTAGGTGCTGGCGCGCCTGCGCTACTTTAGGAAAAAGACTACCAGTAATTAGTATTGCCAGTTCTCAATTCGGATATTTATCCCTGTGATTTTAGGATTTATGCCATACAGCAGGGATTGCAATTAATTTAAAAAATTGCATATACATTACTTTACAGGCGGAATAATCCTAATTTAGGAATCTACTGGGATCGAGAAAATATTCAAAACGCATAACAAAAATAAAAAGTTTTTATTTCAAACCCGTAAGAAACATCCCGACTAAATAGCCGCCATTAAATATAAGAATATCCTTAGATGACACGCCTTAAGATTGATGTGCTTTTTCAACAGGGTATCGGGTGTGGCTAGCGGCAGTGACGTTCTGCCTGGCCAGGAAAAAACAGGAATAGATGGACCTGAAAACCGCAGCCGGAACGGGTAAGCCAGATCAGGAGAGGAAAAAAAACCCGGTCAGTTGGCTGACCGGGTTTCTGTACTTCATGGCCTCATGGGTGAGGCTTTTCACGCTGACCTTGTGGCGGTGACTGGCTGTCTAACCACTGATTCAGGCGTGATTTGGCTTCGTTTTGCAGCTGCTGGCGCATGACCTGATCCACGGGCAGTGAATACTGCACGTTTTGCCAGCTGCCATACATGCGCAGTGGCACAGCCTGCTGCGACAACGCATTCACCAGGCTATCATCACCTTTCCAGCCACTGACCTGAATCCCCAGTGTGACGTCGAGAGACTGTCTGGCGAGATCAATGGCCCCCGCACCTTTTAACGCCAGGCGGTCACTGCCCCCCTGCACGTTTTGCAATGTCATGATGCCATCGTTCAGCGTCACACTGGCGTTAAGCTGATCAATCGGATGCGAGACGTTATCGTCGTTACTCACACGATTGCTGATACGCGCAACTGCACGTTGCAGCATCTGTTGCGGATCTATCTGCCCCATTTCCAGCTTGTTAACCTGCACGTCAGCTGTGCCCTGCCAGCTATTTTTCGCCTGCTGCAAATCCAGCGTTTCACCTTGTAGCGTGCCTTTGAAATCCAGATCGCCACGTAACGCATCAGGCAGCGCTAGCGCCTTCAACAGCGGCTGCAGTGGGATGCCATGAAGTTCAGGCTGTAATGCAACTTGCGTCACGGGCTGACGAATGTCCACCGAGCCGGGTACACTAAAGTGCCCGGTACCCACGTGTCCTTCGAGCGTCTCCAGGGTCATCAACCCCAGACGATCGTTGGCTTTAACGCGGAAATCGGTTAACGCGAGTCCCCGCCACAACACATTATCTGCCTGTAGATGCAAGTCGAGGTTCATGGCATTCAGGGGAGAATCTGCATTCGGACGTTCACGCGGCTCGGCAATCACCGGGCCACGGCGTGAAGCTCGCTCTGCGTTAGTTTGTGTATCACCGGCAACGCTGGTGGTCAGCAGGCGATCAAAATTCAGATTGGTGGCATGGAGATTAAGCGCCAACTGTTGTGGCACCAGCAGGTCGCCCGAAGCATTCCCGCTAAAAGCACTGTCATTGGCACTCACTTGCAACTGGTTGAGATCAAAACGCTGGGTCTGACCATCCCAACTGCCTTGTAGGCTGACATTACCTTTAATTCCTTCCGCAGGAAGATCGGCACCGGAGAGTTGGTAATCCAGCTTGCTGATCTGCCCTTTCAGGCTTCGTGGATACTGTGCCGCATCCAGTTGCCCCTGGAGATCAAGATTAAGGTTTTGCTGATCGCGTGAGACGCGCGTATCCAGAGAAATGCTCGCCACGCGGGAGCTGTTCTGTTCCAGATTAAGGTTAAAATCGCGGAAGTTTATCGCTTCGCCACCGGCAGGCTGCCAGATGAGCAGGCTGTCCGACAACTGCAACTGGGCAATTCTGAACGACCATCCGTTGTCAGTGCTGGTGCGTGGTGAGCGATTGCGGGGGCCAGTGGGGGCATTTTTGGCCGTCACGGCTTCGCTCTCTGGGGTAACGCGTACCACCGCATTTTTCAGCATCACTTTACTGACGCTGAGCTGATGGGATAACAGCGGCCAGAGATTGACATCCAGCCGCATGTTTTCTGCTGTAACGACCGGATCAGTGGCACCGGGCGCCGTCAGGCTGGTGCGCCCGGCCAGAATGCTCAACTTCGGCCAGACGTGCCAGCGCAAATCACCCTGCAGCTCAAGCTGATAACCACTGCGCTGTGCAACCTGTTGCACCATGTAAGTACGAAAGTCGTTGGGATTGACCAGCAGCACCAGCGCCGTCATTCCCGCCACGACCACCACAAACAGGATGGCCAGCGTGGTTATCACTCTTCTCATCACAGCCTCAGTCTTCGCGGATCAATCTTTATCAATACGACTGGCATCAGCACCCTGCTGCCCGCGATATTTTGCATCTTCACGGCGATTGTAAGGGCGAGCGGCAGGCGCAGAGAGCGGTTCAAAGCTCAGTGCACCAATCAGCATACCTGGACGCAGCGCCAACGGCAGTTTACCGGAGTTAAAGAACTCCAGCACAATTCTTCCCTGCCAGCCGGGATCGATGCGGTGTGCAGTCACATGCACCATCAACCCTAAGCGTGCCAGCGAGGAACGCCCATCCAGCCAACCTACCAGGTCATCCGGGATAGTGACTGACTCCAGCGTCACCGCCAGTGCCAGCTCACCTGGGTGCAGGAAAAAGGCCTCGCCTTCTGGCAAGACAATCTCATCACTCATTACGCGATCCAGCGCCGCAGCAACTTCCTGCTTAGGGCCACTCAGATCGATAAACGCAGCCGTGTGGCCGCTAAAGGTGCGGAACTGATTCCCCAGACGCACGTCAACCGTCGCACCATTAATGCGTTCAACCGGTGGACGAGGCTCAATTGCCAGTTTGCCGCTATCGAGCCAGGCTTCAATATCGCGGTCACATAATCTCATTGGCTTAACTCCATGGCATAAGTGTAGCGGGTCCCGCTTTTCTGACCCGCATCACATCCTTCCGGACGACGTTATTCAAAGAACTGATTGATTTTTGCCTTGAGGATGTCAATGGCGATACGGTTTTTACCACCGCGCGGCACGATAATGTCCGCATACTGTTTCGAAGGCTCGATGAACTGCAGGAACATCGGGCGCACCGTTTTCTGGTATTGCGCCATCACTGAATCCATAGAACGACCACGTTCATTGACATCACGCTTCATACGGCGCATCAGGCAGATATCTAACGGCGTATCCACAAAGATGGAGAAGTTTAGCTCATCACGCAGGCGTGCGTCGGTCAGCAACAGGATTCCTTCCAGAATAATCACTTTCTTCGGCTTCAGGTGCTGCGTCTGGGCAGTGCGGGTATGCTCAACATAGCTATACACCGGCAACTCAATATCCTGGCCCGCCTTCAGCGCTTGCAGGTGCTGTAACAGCAGGTCGTGATCCATCGCGCTAGGGTGGTCATAGTTGGTTTTCACCCTCTCTTCCATTGTGAGGTGACTTTGGTCTTTATAGTAAGCATCTTCCGGGATAACCCCGATATGCTCATCACCCACCTGGTCACGAATTTCACGATAGAGCGTGCTGGCGATTAAACTTTTGCCCGAGGCGGAGGCACCTGCGATGCCTACGATCACGCACTGATGAGAGTTGTCAGTCATACTTTTAAAAGGCCTGATACTGGCGTTCACGACGTTATACAGCCACCCGTGCTGCGCCGATGAACAAAAATGAGAGGGTAATTTGGCGGTGATTATAGGGATTTCAGGGAGGTGACGCCAGAGAAAAGCAGGTTCGGTGTTTTCAGATTTTATCCTTTTATTACCGCAGGTTTCACCGATAATATAGAATGTAGCGAACAAACCGTGCGTCAGTCTCACGGTTTTCAGGTCGCTCAAAGACACCCCAGCACTTCCGGTTGGGATTCAACTCATCAACAAGGAGTGGTATGGCCTGGACAATTTTGACCTACTTTGGTGACAGCATGTTGCTGATCCCCACGGCGGTAATCATTGCACTTATTCTGCCGTGGAAAAGTGATAATCGTCGCACTGTATGGTATTGGCTGATCGCTTTTGGTCTTGCAGGGCTGATCGTCAGTGTCTCTAAAATCCTGTTTATGGGCTTTGGTATCGGCAGCGCACGCTTCGATTTCACAGGCTTCAGTGGCCACAGCGCCATGTCTTCAACGCTGTGGCCAGTGATGCTCTGGCTGCTCTCCGGTCGCTTTTCTCCTGCCTGGCGGCGGGTGGCGATTGGCATCGGCTACCTCATCCCGCTCATGGTGGGCTATTCACGCCTGGTCATTCATGCCCATTCGCTGAGTGAAGTGGTGACCGGGCTGACGCTTGGCTTTACGCTCAGCACTGCCTTTTTGGTTTCGCAGCGTCGCACTTCGCTGAAAGGCTTTAGCTGGCCACAGGTCGCCGCTGCGGTATTAGTCCCGGTGGTACTGATCAGCCATGGCAGAGTCGCGACAACGCAGGAGTTTCTGGCGCAACTCTCGGCAAAAATTGCGGGACTGGAGAAACCCTTTACGCGCGCAGATCTCCACCATCAGTAGAAAAATCACACCTCATGGTTACCCGGTAGACAAATTGCGGTTTCTACCGGGTGCCTGAGGCACTTCCTCATCGCCCTTTTCCCCCCTGTGCCCCTCCCCTGTTGCTGCGCTTGCCTGTTGCCGCGCCCTGAGTTAAAGTCGCCCCCTTTTTTTTAGCACACAGGGGTCATGATGAAGGCAGGATTCGATTACGGTACCGCAAACTGCGCTATTGCCGTTATGCAGGCGGGCACGCCGCAGTTACTGGCACTGGAGAATGGTCAGCGCTTACTGCCCTCAATGATTGCCGCCCCAACGCGCGAAGCCATCAGTGAATGGCTCTGGCGTCATCACAAAGTTGAGACACCAGATGCAGAAGGTAAAGCGCTGCTGCAACGCGCTATGCGCTTCAACCGCGAAGAAGACATTGACGTTAACGCTAACAGCGTCCTGTTTGGTAATGGTGCACTGCAACACTATATGGTTGATCCGGAAGATGTGTGGTTTGTGAAATCACCAAAATCGTTCCTGGGGGCCAGCGGCCTGAAGCCGCAGCAGATTGCACTGTTTGAAGATCTGGTCTGCGCCATGATGTTACACATTCGTCAGCAGGCAGAAACACAGCTCGATCAACCAATTATCCAGACTGTGATCGGTCGCCCGGTTAACTTCCAGGGTCCTGGTGGCGAAGAAGCTAACCAGCAGGCACAGGGCATTTTGTTACGTGCTGCGCAACGCGCAGGTTTCCGTGACGTGGAGTTCCAGTTTGAACCGGTTGCCGCTGGGCTGGAATTTGAAGCGACACTGCGTAAAGAGACGCGCGTGCTGGTCGTGGACATTGGCGGGGGAACCACCGACTGCTCGCTGCTGCTGATGGGACCCGAGTGGTGCAATAAAGCCGATCGTCGCGATAGCCTGCTGGGTCACAGTGGTTGCCGCGTCGGCGGGAACGATCTGGATATTATGCTCGCCTTTAAAACACTGATGCCGCTGCTGGGCCTCGGTGGTAAGACGCAAAAAGGCACTGCTCTGCCTGCCTTGCCTTGGTGGAATGCGGTAGCAATCAACGATGTTCCGGCACAAAGTGATTTCTACTCTGCGGCCTGCGGTAAGCTGCTGCGTGATCTGATCCGTGATGCCGAACAGGGCGATATGGTTTCCCGCCTGCTGAAAGTATGGCAACAGAAACTGAGTTATCGTCTGGTGCGCGCGGCAGAAGAGAGCAAAATTGCGCTGTCAGAGCGGAGTGACACCATCGCTGAGTTGAAATTCGTTGCGGATGCGCTGGAAACGCCGGTCAGTGGTGTGATGCTGGAAGAGGCCATCGCCCAGCCGTTAGAACGTATTTTGCAGCAGGTTGAACAGGCGCTGAGCAGCAGTTCAGTTCGCCCGGATGTCATCTACCTCACGGGAGGAAGCGCACGATCGCCAGTCCTGCGAGCCGCGTTACAACAAGCGCTGCCAGATACGCCAATTGCCAGCGGAGATGACTTTGCCTCCGTAACGGCAGGCCTGGCACGTTGGGCGGAGACAATTTTCGCCTGATGTCACGCTAAAACAGCAGCGGCCCCGCAGGGCCGCTGTTGAATCAAAATGCGATATTGGCAGAAATACCACCCACAAAGGCATCTTTCACCTGGCTTACCGCACCCGGTGCCGTGATGTACTGCAGGTTAGGACGGATCGCCAACCATTTGGTCAGTGCAGCGTTGTAATACACTTCATAGTCGTACTCAGAACCACTCTGAATCGGCAAATAGGTCGGGCTGTTATAGTCCGTTTCACCGTTATAGGCATTCTGCTGACGTAACGCTGTCGTGTAAGCGCTGTTAACGTGAATACGCGCCGCACCAATACCGATTTCATCATCTGGACGTGCATCAAACGGCCCACGCCAGGTAAAAGCAAGTGACTGGTAGTTGTCGGTTTTCGATGTTTTATGATCGTTCATGACCGCCTGCACACGAATCCCCAGGCCGCGTTTCGCATCCCCACCCTGCGCAGTTAACTGTTGTTGTAACAACACATAACCGCCGTAGGCGTGAGCTTCATTCTGATACGCCCCGTTACGCCAGCTACCATAATCGCTGCCGTTGGTTGAGGAGTAGTAGTAACCGATACGGTAGTTACCCGGCAGATTCTCTGGCCCGAAGGTCGGTGTCCAGCCCAGTTCAACCGGAACCAGATTACCCACTGAATTGGTGGTATCCAGACGGAAGCCATCGCCGCGATCGTAGTTAGCCGGGTTCTGATTATAGAAGCCCACCTGGAAGAAAACTTCAGGCGTCAGATTGAGCTTGATGCGACCGCCCCACTGGGAAATCGGCCAGTTATACCAACGGTCACCACGCCAGTTACCGGCCTGGCCACCACCGAATGCCAGGTTCTGGAACAGGTTGCCGTCGTTGAGGTTATCAAAATCTTCGCCCACGGTGACGCGACCGGCTTTCACATCGACCACATCATCAAACAGGCCTTTACGCAGCCAGAACTGCGTTAAACGCCAGGTCTGCCCACGGCCATACACTTCCTGTACAGAAGAGAGGGTTCCTGCACGGCGATCGCCGAGTTGATCCGAGAGGTTCTGCCCGTCACGGTTAGTGATGGTCATCTGGAACTCTGCATCCTGCCAGTTCAGCAGTTTTTGCAGGTCAAAATTGGCACCAAAGGCGAACTGGTCACTGTAGCGCATGGTGGTGCTGCTGTGCGCACCACCGCTGAAGTTAGCGGCGCTTTCCATCGTGTAGTTGACATCAAATTTGATGCCGTTGTCCGCTAACTGCGTTCGGGAACCACCCCAGTCACCAAACATATAGGGAGAGTCGTAGCTGAAGGCATCTGCAGCGGCGGCAGAGCCACTCAACATGGCAAACATCAGAGTGCCGGTCGCGATGCGACTCAGCGGGAAGCTATGCACTGCTCTTTTCTTGTTCATGATGATTATTCTTATAAAGTTAACGGGAATGACACGCAGAGCTTAGTGCTGGAGTTCAATCCGTTTTTATAAAAATGTGCGCTTAAATACGCTAACTATCAGTTTTTTCGTACATTTGTGAGAACGCTCTCCGAATGAAAAGTTTTGTCAATTTTTTAGCACAAAACGTCACGCAGTTTCCAAAAGGGTAAATGCGGTGTGCAGGTTTATATTCTGCCACAGGCCATTTTATGTTCTGAAGCAGACCTAAAGTCGCAAACGGAGAGTGGCAGACCAGATAATGCACTGTATATCTGGGTAAATTTATCGCTCTTTACAAAAAAAGCGCGACGCCTCAGGGACAAACTTTTCTGCTCCCCCCAGCCCCTTTTCACAGCGTTGCGACATATCCAGTCGCCTTTTTTTCCTTTCCGGGATTAATCACTGTGGCCCGGTAACAGCGTTCCTCTTCTCCACCGCACTACAGGCCGAATCTCACCCCGGGTCTGGTTGACAGCCCGACCGGATTTTGTGAAGGTTTGCCGCGTTTTGCTTCCGGGAGCCTCCCGCTGAAGCACGGAACAGCGGCTGAATAAGGAGATTCACATGGGAGAAGCGGCGCGCGTTGGCGACCCGATCGGACATTCTCACGCCCTCGCCGGCATGATAGCCGGCACCGTGGTGGGCGGCCTGCTGGCCGCCGCCGGCTCGTATGCCGCCGGGGCCCTGTTTGCCGCCGGCCTCGCCACCTCCTGCCTCGGCGTGGGCCTGGTGGTCATCGGCATCAGCGTGGCCGTCGGCTTCCTCAGCGGCTGGCTGGCGACCACCGCCCGCGATGCCCTCGCCGGGGTCGGGGAGAGCAGCTTCTCCCGGTGCGGCACCCTGCTCACCGGCTCCCACAACGTCTTTATCAACGGCAAGCCCGCCGCCCTCGCCACCTTCAGCCGCGCCGCCTGCAGCCAGGACGGCCCCTGCATGCAGGTGGCCCAGGGTGCCTCGAACGTCTTCGTCAACGGCTTCCCGCTGGCGCGCAGCGGCGACAAAACCAACTGCGGGGCCACCATCCTCTCCGGCTCGCCCAACGTGATTATCGGCGGCGGCACCGTCACCACCCTGCCTATCAAGCCCGAGGTGCCCGAGTGGGTCGGCCAGGTGTCGGACCTGACGCTGCTGTTCGCCGGGCTGCTCAACTTCTCCGGCGGCCTGCGCAAGGTCGGTGCCGTGATGAAGCTGGCGGAGAAGCTCAGCAAGCTGCGCGGCGTGCGCAAGACTGGCCGGGTGCTCTGCCGCCTCGGCGTGCTGATGACCGCCAACGCCGCCGCCGGGATTATCCTGCGCCCGGTGGATATCATTACCGGCCAGAAGTTTCTCAGCGGCGACGACGAGCTGGACTTCGTG
>NZ_VWXF01000016.1:0-98833 GCF_011752615.1 Candidatus Pantoea multigeneris | reverse complement strand
ATGGGCAGGGTGGTGACGGTGCCGCCGCCGATAATCACGTTGGGCGAGCCGGAGAGGATGGTGGCCCCGCAGTTGGTTTTGTCGCCGCTGCGCGCCAGCGGAAAGCCGTTGACGAAGACGTTCGAGGAGCCCTGGGCCACCTGCATGCAGGGGCCGTCCTGGCTGCAGGCGGCGCGGCTGAAGGTGGCAAGGGCGGCGGGTTTGCCGTTGATAAAGACGTTGTGGGAGCCGGTGAGCAGGGTGCCGCACTGGGTGAAGCTGCTTTCCCCGACCCCGGCGAGGGCATCGCGGGCGGTGGTCGCCAGCCAGCCGCTGAGGAAGCCTACGGCCACGCTAATCCCGATTAGCGCGATGCCCACGCCGAGGCAGGAGGTGGCGAGGCCTGCGACAAATAGGGCTTTGGCGGCATACGAGCCGGCGGCGGCCAGCAGGCCGCCCACTACGGTGCCGGCTATCATCCCGGCGAGGGCGTGAGAATGTCCTATCGGGTCGCCAACGCGCGCCGCTTCTCCCATGTGAATCTCCTTATTCAGCCGCTATTACGTGCTTCTGCGGGCGGTCCCGGAAGCAAAACGCGGCAAACCTTCACAAAATCCGGCCTGGCTGTCAACCGCACCAAAAGTGAGAATTATCTTAAAATCCAGTGGGATTGATGGCCGCTGTAATCAGGCCACAGCGATTAATCCCGGAAAGGGAAAAATAGCGACGGGATATGTCGCAAACCCGAGGAAGGGGGAGGGATATGGCAGAAAATAAAGACGTCAGGCGCTGTGTGGGGGTTTTGTGTTACTAGCGATGATTTGTGATCAGTGTCACTAAATAAACCCGCCGCTGGGTTTCCTGTCGCGCGGATATATCAGCCGGAAAGCTTAATTCTCAACGCGGAATGTCACAGCCGCAATCACCTCCCTGGCATAACAGAACGGCTGCTGATGTATTCCAGCATAAAGAGAAAGGTAATACCGGCGGAGAATTGATAAGAGTAATTTCTGACTATATTGCCGAACGCGAAAATATCGCCAAAATCCGGCTTAATTTGAATCCTAATGATAAAACTGTTTTATGGAAATCGTTGAATTTATACCCAGAATTTTCTTACTTAGTGGGATCGATATGCTATATTCCACGAAAATTCCTACTCCTGTTACTGGGCCTGGGTTATGAACAACTATGACGATTTGCAGCGTTTTAAGGAGAAAACGCAAACTCTGGATATCGCCTTCAAGGATATGTCTGGGCAATCGCAGGAAGCAGAACAGGGCCAGTGGTCTTTGCTGCGGCAATTGACGCCAGCGGAACAGCAGGTTCCGTTTGCCGGACAACGCATTGATGTGCCGCAACCACAGCCAATCAATATTGAAGCCTTCACGGTGGCCGCACAGCAGACCAGCTCAGTGCCGGTCTCTTCTGCCCGAGGTAATCTGCTGGAGAGCCTGGCGGCGACACTGCCGTCAGAGAGCGCGCAGCAACCCCCCGCAGCCGCTCGTTCACTGTTTCCACCACCGCAATCTGCCACACCGGCTCCAGTGGCTGCGCCTGTGCTCAGCGCCATGCCTTTAGCCGCTCCGTCCCAGCCGGTGCCTGTGGAAGCTCCGATTGCGGTGAGTGCGCCGCAACCCGCCATGACAACACCTAACACTGCGCGCGGTGCCTTGTTCCGTTCACGCGTCAGCGAGCCTGTAAGTCTGTCCAAAGAGACATTATTAAAACCGTTACTGGAGAAGATAGCGCTATGCCATTAGTTTGTGTGTGCTCGCCAAAAGGTGGGGTAGGGAAGACCACAGTGGCGGCCAATCTGGCCTGGAGCCTGGCCCGCGCGGGCAGCAAAGTACTGGCGATAGACTTCGACGTGCAGAACGCATTGCGTCTGCATTTCGGCGTGCCGCTCAGTGACGGGCGCGGTTTCGTCGCGCGTTCAGAAGAGCACAGTGACTGGAGCCAGTCGATCCTGACCACCGGCGGCAACATCTTTGTGCTGCCGTATGGTGATGTGACGGAAGAGCAGCGCGAGCGTTTTGAAGATCGCCTGGCGCGTGACCCACACTTCTTGCAGCGTGGCCTGGATACCGTATTACGCTATCCGGGACTGGTGATTATTGCTGACTTCCCGCCAGGCCCAGGTCCGGCCATTAAAGCCATTAGCGCGCTGGCGGATATGCATCTGGTGGTGATGCTAGCGGATACCGCTTCCGTCTCACTGCTGCCGCAAATTGAAAATAACCGCATGATCGGTCAGCCGCTGAATAATAAACACGGTCACTATTTTGTCCTGAACCAAAGTGATAACCGTCGCAATATTAATCGTGACGTGACCGCCTTTATGCAGCAGCGCCTGGGCGAGCAATTAGTGGGTGTTATTAATCGCGATGAAAGCGTCGGCGAAGCCAATGCGTCGCAGCAGTCCGTTTATGATTTTAGCCCGGCCTCCGCTGCCGCGTTTGATATTGAGCTGATCAGTAAGCGCATTGCCAGTTTATTAAACGTCACCGTAGGCAATGGCGAAGTTCAGGCACCTATTCGCACCAATCACTATTAACTAACCAAGAATCCGTCGGCTTTATATCGAAGCACGACATATAAAACGTTACGCCTGCGTGACGAACAGCAGCCAGATTGATTCTGGCTGATCGGTTAACCGCGTTTTTTCAGGGTGAACTATGAATAAAATCGGGTTTTACTTGCTCCTGCTGGTGTTAGCACCGGTAGCGGCGGTAATCGTTATTACGCCGATGGATAGCCAGAAACAATATATTTTTGGCCTGATTAGCATTGCGATGATGTTTGCGATGAATTTCAGCAAAAGCCGCCAAATATCCGTGGTGATGGTGATGCTTTCGGCGCTGATGTCAACGCGCTACATCTGGTGGCGTACCACGGAAACGCTGCACTTTAATTCAGAAATTGAAGCCATTCTGGGTATTGCACTCTATATAGCCGAACTGTATGTCTGGGTGATCCTCATCCTCGGCTTCTTGCAAACCACCTGGCCTTTGAAGCGCACCATCGAACCGCTGCCGGATGATGTCAGCCTGTGGCCCACGGTCGATGTGTATGTGCCCAGCTATAATGAAAGCCTGGATGTGGTACGTGATACCGTGCTGGCGGCGCAATGTATTGACTACCCGCGCGACAAGCTAAAAATCTATCTGCTGGATGATGGCAAACGCAGCGAGTTTGCGGTGTTCGCGGCGGATGTGGGCGTAGGCTACATCACGCGAGATGATAACCGCCACGCGAAAGCCGGTAATCTTAACCACGCCATGAGCATCACCAAGGGTGAGCTGATCTGCGTGTTTGACTGCGACCACGTTGCCACCCGCACCTTCCTGCAAGCCACCGTCGGGCCGTTCCTGAAAGATCCGAAACTGGCGCTGATGCAGACGCCGCACTACTTCTACTCTCCCGATCCGTTTGAACGTAACCTGCGCGCTGCGCGCAGCATTCCCAATGAAGGTGCCCTGTTCTATGGCCCGGTGCAGCAGGGGAATGATAACTGGAATGCCACCTTCTTCTGCGGCTCCTGTGCGGTGATTCGCCGTACGGCGCTGGAAGAAGTGGGCGGCTTTGCCACCGAAACCGTGACCGAAGATGCGCATACTGCGCTGAAAATGCAGCGCCGGGGCTGGGGTTCGGCGTTTCTCGCGATTCCACTGGCGGCCGGTCTGGCGACTGAGCGTCTGGGGCTGCACGTGATCCAGCGTACCCGCTGGGCGCGAGGCATGACGCAGATTTTCCGCGTTGATAACCCGCTGCTAGGCCGCGGATTGACCTGGCAGCAGCGCCTTTGTTACCTCAACGCCATGCTGCACTTCCAGTTTGGCCTGCCGCGCGTCATCTTCCTGGTGGCCCCGCTGGCTTACTTGCTGTTTAACCTCAACATTATTCACTCCTCGGCCTCGTTGATCTTCGCCTATGTGCTGCCGCACCTGGTGATGTCGGTGGGGGTTAACTCGCGGATGAATGGCCGTTTCCGTTACACCTTCTGTGGTGAAATCTACGAAACGGTGATGTGCTTCCACCTGGTGATCCCCACTTTCCTTACCATGCTGTCGCCGAAGCACGGCAAATTCAACGTGACCGATAAGGGCGGATTGCTCGATCAGGGCTTCTTTGATTTCCACATCGTGCGTCCACATGTGATTGTGGCGGTGTTGCTCACCATCGGCATCGTTGCCGGGGTAGTGCGTGCGGTGGCCCATGACTATTTTGGCGTCGACCCCTACGTTATTGCACTCAACGTCGGCTGGGCCTTGTTCAGCCTGATCATTCTGATGGCGGCGATTGCCGTTGCGCGTGAAACCAAACAGGTGCGTAAAACCATCCGTATTGATGTGCAGATTCCGGCGATTATTCACTACGCCAGCGGCATCAGTTCACGCACGCAAACCTGCAACCTCTCCATGGGCGGCGCGCAGTTGGATGCGCCAGACAGCCGTCATTTGCAGGATGAAATCGAAGAGATCGATCTGTTGCTGCACTCTGGCACCATCACCATTCCGGTGAGTAAAATCTCCGCCGATGAGCAGACCATTCGTCTGAGCTTTAAAGCGATTCCCCTGGCGCGCCGCCGTGAGCTGGTGCGTGTGGTGCTGGCCCGTGCGGATGCCTGGATCCAGCCGCAATACAAACAGGATAACCCGCTGGTTTCCTTAGGAACGCTGGTCCGTACCGTGTTCGAGCTGTTCTGGTTGACCTGGAAAGATCGCCGTACCAAACGCAAAAATGTGACCAAAGAGGATGGCGTGGCATGAAGAAAATGACCCGAACGCTGCTGGTCACTTCGCTGTCCGCAGCGCTGTTCCTCTCACCGGCGTGGGCGGATAGCCCGCCCGATCAGCAACTTGAGCAAGCCGCCGCATCGCTGCCGTGGCAGCCGGGCGCACAACCGGAAGCGGATGTGCCGCCCCCGGTCACGCTAAATCAGCCGATCAGCAGTGAAATTACCGTGGGCCAGATGGGGCAGACCCAGGGCATTACGCTGGCCGGTAGCCAACTGCAATCCGGTATTGTTTTTACCCTGCCGGGTGATGAGGTGATCACCAATGCGCACCTGAGCCTGACGCTTCGCGTCTCGCCTGCATTGGCGGCGCACAACACCTCGCTGCAACTGATGCTGAATGGTCAACCCTTAGGCACCTTGCCGCTGGGTTCCAGTGACAGCGATACCAACAGCTATCAGCTGGATATTCCTGCGGCGATGGTGGTGGCCAGTAATAACCTCAGCTTCAAAGTGAACGATGCCGACAAGCTGGTGTGTGAAAAAGACAGTGCGCAGTACCAGGTCACTATCCTGCCTTCCAGTGCGTTGAGCATGGAAGGGCAGCAGTTGAATATTGGCACCGATCTGCGCAATTTCCCGCGTCCATTCCTTGACCCGCAGCGAATGACAGCCGCCAGCGTCACCATCGGTTTTGGCGATAAGCTGTCGCCGGATGCGGTAAGCGCTGCCGCGCTGGTGGCCTCCTGGCTGGGCATTCAGAGTGATTACCGGGGCATTCGTTTCCCGGTGGTGCAGGGACAGTTGCCCGAGAAAAACGGCATTCTGTTTGGGCATCCGGGGGAGAAAATTGGCAACCTGACCTTCCCGCAGCAGGAAGGGCCGGTGTTGCAGTTGGTGGATAACCCCAACAACCCGGTCTACAAACTGCTGCTGGTCAGTGGCCGTGATGATAGCCAGTTACGTCAGGCCGCCTGGCGCCTGACCAGCCGTCCAATTAGCAGCGAAGGCAGCCAGTTGGCCGTGCAGCCACAGCCCATCGCTTTCCGTAAACCTTATGATGCGCCGCGTTGGATTAACACCAACCGTCCGGTGCGTCTGAGCGAACTGCTGCGTAAAGATCAAAGCCTGACCAGTAACGGCATCTGGCATGAACCGCTGCGCGTTAACTTCCGCGCCGCACCGGATCTGTTCCTGTGGGATGGCGACGCCGTGCCGGTGAATCTGCACTATCGCTTCCCGACGGAAAACTGGATCGACGAAGACCACTCCTATCTCAACGTGATGCTCAACGGCACTTTCCTGCGCAACCTGACGGTGAATAAAGTCGGTCTGCTCGAGAGCGCATGGCATCGGCTGGGGGGTGATGCTCGCCAGGAGCGTTATGAGCTGAAGCTCGATCCGTACCTGATCTATGGCGACAACCAGCTAGGGCTCTATTTCAACATCAAACCGCGTGCGGATGCGCCGTGCGGTGTGTTGATGAACAACAACATTAAAAGCCGGATTGAGGATGACTCATGGATTGACCTGAGCCATACCCGTCACTTCAGCATGTTGCCAAACCTCTCCTATTTTGTCGGTGCGTCTTTCCCGTTCACGCGGCTGGCGGACTTCGGTCAGACCGTGCTGCTGCTGCCGGAAAAACCGACGCTGGCGGAGATCGGCACCGTGCTTGATCTGGCTGCGCGTGCCGGTAACTCCACCGGTGCCGCGTTGACGCAAAATCAGGTGCTGTTTGGCCTACCGAAGGGGGGAACGAACCTCGCTCGCCTGCAACGCAGCGATGTGCTGGCAGTGAGCACCACCAGTAACAGCGCCTTTAACCAGGCGATGCTGCAATCGTCGCCGTTTGAAACCAGTGGCACCACGCTGGGGGTAAAAGAGCCGGGCACGCTGGATCGCCTGCGCAGTTGGCTAACCGGTGACTGGTCGCGTCAGCAATTAGATGCCGATCGCTACTTCTCCTCCAATGAGGCGTGGCGCGGGTTTATCAGCTATCGCTCCCCGTGGAACCCGGATCGCCTGGTGGTGATGACGGTGGCAACCAGTGACGAGCAGCTAGAGCGGTTGCACAACGACTTAAGCTCTGCACGCATTAATGCCGGTATTCGTGGCGATGCCGCAGTGATCACCGATGAAAATGGCATTCGCAGCTTCCGCGTGGGGCCACAGTTCCCGAGCGGTGAACTGCCGTGGTACATGCTGGTGGTGTGGTATGCCAACCAGCATTCCGTGCTGTTGGCGCTGGCGGCATTGATCGTCTCCGCACTGGTCGGTGGCAGTACTTTCGCCCTGTTACGTCGCCATGCACGGCGTCGTTTGCACGGCAATGATGATAGCAACAGCGGCAGGAAGTAAGGGTAACACCATGAAAAAAAGACAATTAAGTGCCGGCATTCGTCATGCTCTGCTGCTGGGAGGAGCGCTGGCGTTTACCCAACCGCTATGGGCAGCGGAGAGCAACAATCCTGCGTTGCAGGCGCTGTTCGATCAGGCGGCGTACTGGCACCAGAAAGCCCATGACGATCTGGCGAAAGCCGCACTGCAAAAAGTGTTGATGGTGGATGCCAATAACGTCCAGGCGCTCTACCTGCTGGCGCTCTACTCGGCGCAGGGCGGAGATAACGTCGCCGCGACGCAGTGGCGCACGCGTTTAAGCGAGGTTTCACCTGGTGACCCGCGTTTAACCGATCTGGATAACGCGCGTCAGCTACAAACCATTCCCCAGGCGCAGTTGGCGCTGGCGCGCCAGCAGGCCCGCAGCGGGAATACCGCCGCTGCACTGCAAAGCTGGCGCAATACCTTTAGCGGCAATACGCCTCCGCCGAGTGTGGCGGCTGAATATTATCTGACGATGGCGGGCGATCGCACCCTGCTACCGCAGGCGGTGGAAGCCCTGCGTCAGTTCTCGGCGCAAAATCCGCAGGATAGCAATGCACGTCTGGCGCTGGGCAAAGCTCTGACCTACCAGGAGTCGACCCGCCGTGAAGGCATTGAGCTACTGGCGGGGATGGCGGATGGCAGCCCGGATGCTGACCGTTCGCTGCGCCAGGCGCTGCTGTGGTTGGGGCCGCAATCTTCAGACGCGGCGCTGTATCAAAACTTCCAGCAGCGTCACCCGGAAGACAGCGCGGTGATGGACTATTACCGTAAAAACGTGGGCGGGGCGGAAAAAGGGGCGGGCTTTAACGCGCTGAACAGCGGCAACACTCGCGCGGCGGAAAGCAACTTTGAGAACGTGCTCCAGGCGAACCCGCAGGATGCTGATGCGTTGGCCGGTCTGGGCTATGTCGCTCAGCGCGATGGCCGCTATGCGGAAGCCGCAGACTACCTGCAACGTGCCGCGCAGTTGGGCGGCGCTTCCGGGCCAGAAAGACAAAAACAGGCGGATGATGCGCGCTTCTATGGCCAGCTTGCCAGCGCGCAGCAGGCGCTAAAAAGCGGGAACACCGCTCAGGCACTGGCGCTGAGTGAGCCACTGACTAAGGCGGAAGGCGAGCAGGGCGTGGCGGCACAGCTGTTCCGCGCCGATGCGCTGCGTCGTAGCAATCAGCTCGATCAGGCCGAGCAAACCTATCGCACGCTGCTGCAAAATAATCCGGATAACCGCAGCGCTAAAGAGGGGCTGTTCTACGTGCTGCGCCAGCAAAATCGTGGCGCGGAAGCGAATGCTTTACTCTCCTCGCTGCCGGAAAGCGTGCGTCAAAGCATGGCCCCGCGTGGCGATAGCAGCGACCCGATTCGCGCTAATGCGAAGCGCCAACTGGCGGCAGGCAATAGCGCTGCCGCAATCGCCACCTTGCAACAGGGGCTACAGCGCTACCCGAATGATGGCTGGATGCGCCTCGATCTAGCGCGTATCTACCGCGCCCAGGGCAATACCGATCTCGCCGCCAACGTAATGGCGCCAGCGATGCGTCAGGGTGCCAGTAGCAATGAGCTGTATGCAGGCGCGCTGAACGCCAGCGAGAGCGGCGCATGGCAGCAGGCCAGCATGTTGTTGTCGCGCATCCCACCACGCGCGCGCAGTAACGATATGCGTCAGTTAGCGCAACGGGTTAACTTCAACCTGCAAATGGCGACCGCCGATCAGTATCTGGCCCAGGGTTCCAACGCGGCAGCAGCCAACACCTTGCGCGCACTGGCACAAACGCCGCCAACCAATCCGGCAGATGCCGGGAACCTGGCACAAAAACTGGCTCAGGCAGGGGATCTCACCAGCGCCGTGGCCGTGGTACGCGGCAATATGCAGCGTGGCGTGCAGGGCAACGCCGGGGATTATGCCGCGCAGGTGGCGGTGCTTAATCAGGCGGGTTTGACCAGCGAAGCGCAGAATTTCCTCAGCAATCCTGAGTTGCAGGCACGCAGCACCTCGACGCAGCTGGCCGGGATTCGTAATGGTTACCTGATCAATGAAGTTGATACGCTGCGTGAACAGAAACAGTACGCCGCCGCCTATGACAAGCTGATTGGCGCACTGCAACACGATCCGCAAAACCGCGATCTGATGTTTGCGATGGCGCGGCTGTATCAGTCCGGCAAGATGAACAAGGAAGCCGGGGTGGTTTACAACTACCTGATGACGCAGGACACACCCACTCAGGATGCACGCGTGGGCGCAATCAACGTTGCGCTGGCGGGCGGCAATGTTGAGGGGGCCAATAGCCTGGCGCGTGACCTGCACAATGACAACTCGCCGGATCGCCTGTTGCTTCTGGCGCGCGTTGCCGAGGCCAATGGCGAACATGCGCAGGCTATGGGCTATCTGCGCACGGCACGCGGCCGTTTAATTGGCCTACAAGGTGCGCAGACCGGTTCGGTGCCTACCGTAGGTGGCATGACGCTGGCGGATAATCCGTTTATTAACCGCAGCACCTCACCCGTGGGGCGTACGCCATCGGCTTATGGTGCAGTGATGCCGTGGCAGCAGTCGCCTTCTGGTCAAGACACTCCCGATGCTGTAGCCAGCAATACACCAGTTTCACAGCAGAGTCAGACCCTGCATCAGATCGACACCATGATGGACGATCTGCGTGATAAAACCGGCACCTGGGTGCAGGGCGAAATGCAGATTCGTGGGCGTGATGGTGAGTCCGGTTTGAGCAAGCTGACGGAAGCCAAAGCCCCGCTCACCTTCTCTACCGTGCCGTTTAAAGATGCGCGCTTCTCCTTCACCATGACGCCGGTTTCGCTTACCGCAGGCAGTGCCGCAGGCGATGCATGGCGTCGTTTTGGCACCAACGCGCTGGAACAGGGCAAGGTGGTGGCCGCGGGTGATGCGACCCTTGATGATGTGCCCAGCTCTTCAACCGATTCGCAGTCCGCTTCTGGCGTAGAGCTGAATCTTGCGTTGCAGGGCGACAGCTACAAAATCGACCTCGGCAGCACCCCACTGGGCCAGGATCTCTCTACGCTGGTGGGCGGAATTCAGTGGTCGCCGAAGCTGACTGACTTCCTGACGCTGATCCTCACCGGCGAGCGCCGTGCGGTGACCGACAGCCTGCTCTCCTATGTCGGTACCGAAGATAAAACCACCGGTAAGAAGTGGGGGCGCGTCACTAAAAACGGCGGCAATGCGCTGCTGAGCTATGACAACGGGGATGCCGGTTTCTATGTTGGCGGGGGCGCTTATAGCTACATCGGTGAGAACGTCGCCAGCAACAACGAGATTCAGGGGCTGGCGGGCGCTTACGTGCGTCCGTTCCATGACGACGATCGTGAGCTGAAGGTGGGGATGAGCCTCTCCTGGATGGACTACTCGAAAAACCTCAGCTATTTCAGCTACGGTCAGGGCGGCTACTTCAGCCCGCAAAACTATGCTTCCGTCTCCTTCCCGGTGGATTTCACGCGCAAATTTGACGACTTGCAGGTGAACATTGGCGGCTCGGTGGGCTATCAGTCTTACAGCCAGGATCGCAGTGCCTACTTCCCGAACGATCCTTCGTTGCAGTCGCAGATGGCGACACTGGCGGCGGCGGGTGACGTGAAAAGTGCCTACTACACTGGCGACAGTAAAAGCGGCATTGGCTACAACCTGCACGCCGGGGCAGATTATAAAATTAACCGCGATTTAAGCATCGGGGGTCAGTTAGGTTACGACACCTTCGGTGATTACAACGAGAGCACAGCACATCTGTGGTTCCGCTATATGTTCGGAGACAATTAATGAGTGAACAACCGGGCTGGTTTGACCTGGTCAGCGTGATGATTGATGGCATGATTGCCAATGCTGGCGAGCAGGAAGCGGGTGATTTCCTGCATGAAATGGGCGTAACCCTGGCCGCGCGCTATCCTTTGCCGGAGGCGCGCACGGTGCAGGATCTCGAACGTGAGATTAACCTGCTGCTGGCGCGTTTTGGCTGGGGCTTTGCCCAGCTACAGCCGCAAAGCAATGCGTTGCTGCTGCAACATCACGCGCTGCCTGCGGGTGGAACAGAGCAGTGGCGTAATGCCATGGCCGCTGTGCTTGCTGGCCTGTACGCGGGCTGGTTACAGGCGCAGGGAGGAAGCGAGGCAGTCCCGCTGATGCTGGAACTGAATGACGGCAGTACGCTGCATTTTCGTTATCAATAGGATGTCTGAATGAGACTAAAGCCGTGGTGGCTCCGCGTGGTGTTATGTTGCGTGGTGTGGGTAGTGAGTGCGCAAGCGATGGCCGATGGCTGGAGCAGTTACAAAAGCCGTTTTCTTACCCCGGACGGGCGGATTATCGATACCGCTAACAACAACGTCAGCCACACGGAAGGGCAGGGTTACGGGATGCTGCTGGCGGTTGCGTACAACGATCGCGCCACTTTTCAGCAGCTCTGGACGTGGACCCGCACTCATCTGCGTAATCCACAGAATGACCTGTTCTACTGGCGCTACACCCCCAACGTCACCAATCCGGTGGCGGATAAGAATGATGCCAGCGATGGCGATGTGTTGATCGCCTGGGCATTGCAGCGGGCGGCGCAAAAGTGGCAGGTTAGCGACTATCAGCAGGCTTCCGATCAGATCCAAAAGGCGATTGTGAAGCAGACGGTGATTGAGTTTGCTGGGCGCACGGTGATGCTGCCAGCGGCGCAAGGGTTTAATAAAACCAGCTATATTGTGCTCAATCCGTCCTATTTCCTGTTTGCGGCCTGGGAAGATTTTGCCCGGCACAGCCATTTGCAGGTGTGGACCCGGCTGATTGATGACGGGATGAGCCTGCTGGATGCGATGCATTTCGGCAACACCGCACTTCCGCTGGACTGGGTAGCCTTGAATGCCGATGGTTCAGTGGCCCCGGCGCTGGGCTATCCACCGCGCTTTAGCTACGATGCGATTCGTATTCCGCTCAATGTCTGGTGGTACGATCCGCAAAGCCTGCGACTGGTGCCGTTCCAGCAGGTGTGGCAGCGTTATGGCCGCCTCAGCACGCCCGCCTGGTTTGATGTGTTAGCCAATACGTCAGCCCCGTACAATATGGATGGCGGTTTGCTGGCAATACGCGACCTGACGCTGAATGCCAGCGATAACCTCGGTGATACCTTGTCCGCAAACCAAAACTACTTTTCTGCCAGCCTGCAACTGTTGGTTTATCTGGCCCGACAGGCACATGCGTCTGATTCTTAATCTGCACTGCCCGGCATTTTGGCCGGGCAAAGTCGGTAAAAAAAACGGTTTCAGGGATATACTTAGCAAGACTTTTCCTGTCTGATAGCTGACCCGGAAGCTGGAGAATATTTTGCGTGTAAATCGCTCCTTAACGATAAAGCAGATGGCGGTGGTTTCTGCTATTGCGCTGATCACCATCTCAATTTTTATCGTCGTACAGCTCTTTCATTTTGTGCAGCAGCGCAGGATTGATTACGCCCAGCAGATGGAAAATATCGCCCATACGGTACGTCAGCCACTGTCTGAAGCAGTCTTGAAGGCGGATATTCCCCAGGCCGAACATATTCTTAACTCCCTTAAGCCCGCAGGCATTCTTTCGCGCGCTGATGTGGTGCTACCCACGGCTTTCCAGGCGCTGCACGCTGATTTTTCACCGGAAAAACCGGTGCCACAGCTGGTCTCTCGCCTGTTTGAACTGCCGGTGCAAATTACGCTGCCGCTTTACTCTGTAGAACACACCGGCCTGCCGAAACCGCTGGCCTATCTGGTGCTACAGGCGGATTCCACCCGGGTCTATCAGTTTATCCTGAGCACGCTCTCCACCATGATCACCACCTATCTGCTCCTGGCACTGGTGCTGTCGGTGGCGATCAGCTGGTGCATCAATCGGCTGATGGTGCATCCGCTGCGGGACATCGCCAGAGAGTTGCAGGAGCTGCCTCCGCAGGCGATTCTGGCGCACAAGCTGACGCTGCCGCCGGGGCACCGTGACGATGAGCTGGGCATGTTGATTCGCAGCTATAACCGCAATCAGCAGGTGGTGGAATCGGTCCATGACGAGATGAGCCGCCTGACCACCCACTACCCGGTGACCGACTTGCCTAACCGGGCGCTGTTCCTGGCGCTGCTCGATCAGTATCACCAGCAAAGCCGTCGTGACTTTGGCTTGATGGTGATTCGCATTGAAACGCTGCTGGAAGCCAATGGCGTGGTGAGCAACGACCAACGCGAAACACTGACGTTGACACTGGCGGAAAAAATTCGTTCGCAGCTTGATGGACACACGCTGTTGGCGCAGACCAGCCCCAGTGATTTCGTTCTGCTGATGAAACGCGCGAATACCCCGTTCCGCGCCATGCGTCTGGCAAGAAGCCTGATGATTCGCCTGAATCAGCCCGTGGCGTTGCAGCAATTGCAGCTGCGGCCAAACGTCAGTATCGGCTTAGGGTTGAACAATGGGCCTGATGTGGCCGCCAGCGAACTCTTACGGCGTGCCACTTCCGCCATGATGTCTGCCCGTCATCAGGGGAAAAATCAGGTGCTGTTCTTCGATCCGGCATTAACGGAGAAAGCCCAGAAGCGGCTGACCCAGGAGCACGACATTTTACAGGGTCTGCATGACGACCACTTCCGGCTCTACCTTCAGCCACAGATTGATATGCGCACGGGCGAGCTGGTAGGCGCTGAAGCCTTACTGCGCATGCGCCAGCCCGATGGCAGCTATGGCCTGTCAGAAGAGTTTATTGCCAGCGCCGAAGAGATCGGGGTGATCTCCGCCATTGGGCGCTGGGTGTTTGAAGAGTCCTGCCGGATTCTGGCGGGGTGGCAGAAGCAGGGCATTACGCTGCCACTCAGCGTCAACATTTCGGCGGTGCAGCTACGTGACAACAGCATGGTGGCGCATCTACAAGGATTATTACAACAGCACCGTATTCAGCCGGGCAGTTTTGTGCTGGAAGTGACAGAAACCGCCAAAATTGGAGATACCGCTCAGGCGCTCTCGCTGCTGCGCAGCCTGCAACAGTCAGGTGTGATGGTCGCGTTGGACGATTTTGGTATCGGCTATTCAAACCTTAATTATCTGCAACACTTTAAGTCTCTGCCGGTCGACAAACTTAAGATGGATCGAAGTTTCGTTGCCGAGCTTCCCGAGGATGACACCATGCTGAGGGTGGTGGTCGCGATTGCTGAAATCCTTCAGCTTGAGATCATTGCCGAAGGTGTGGAGACCCACGAACAGCGTGACTGGCTTCTGGCGCGCGGGGTGCGCGTGGCGCAGGGGTATCTCTATTCTGAGGCATTACCGCTGGATCGCTTCAATCCCGAATGGCTGGATAACCGTTTCCGCCCTAAAAAGTCACCTTAGTTACTGATTAGCTTAGATAAATTTGTAAATAATGCTTGTGCTGAAGCGAGTCAGCTCATACTCTGGTCTTTCCCTCTCACTAAGTGGGTGTAACCAGGTATTAATTTTATCTGATAAGTGTTATGACTTGGTTACCAATAATATCCTGGATATTCGGTGCCACCTGATATGCGTGCCCGATGTTCATCTTTTTTCTGACGTGGGCGTCGTGATATGAAAAGTTCGTTGTTTAAAAGTCTCTATTTTCAGGTGATCGTCGCCATCCTTATCGGTGTACTGCTCGGCCATTATTACCCCGATCTCGCTACTCAAATGAAACCGCTGGGCGATGGCTTCGTCAAACTGATTAAAATGATCATTGCCCCGGTGATTTTCTGTACGGTGGTGACCGGTATTGCTGGCATGGAGAGCATGAAGGCGGTAGGCCGCACCGGAGCGGTGGCGCTGCTCTACTTTGAAGTGGTCAGTACTATTGCGCTGATCATTGGTCTGGTGGTGGTAAACGTTCTGCAGCCAGGTGCAGGCATGAACGTAGACCCGGCAACGCTGGATGCCAAAGCGGTCGCTATGTACGCTCAGCAGGCCGAACAGCAGGGTGTGGTTGCCTTCCTGTTGGATGTGATCCCGAACAGCGTCATCGGTGCTTTTGCCAGCGGTAACATCCTGCAAGTGCTGTTGTTTGCTGTGCTGTTTGGTTTCTCACTGCACCGTATTGGCAATGCTGGCACCATCATGTTTAACGTGATTGAGAGTTTTTCTCGCGTTATTTTCGGCATCATCAACATGGTTATGCGCCTTGCGCCACTGGGTGCATTCGGTGCGATGGCGTTCACCATTGGTAAGTATGGCGTAGGTTCTCTGGTCCAGCTCGGCCAGCTGATCGTCTGCTTCTATATTACCTGTGTGCTGTTTGTGGTGGTGGTGTTGGGGCTGATTGCCCGTGCTGCGGGCTTCAATATCTTCCGCTTTATTGCCTACATTAAAGAAGAGTTATTGATTGTATTAGGCACCTCCTCTTCGGAGTCTGCGTTGCCACGTATGCTGGATAAGATGGAACGTCTGGGTTGTAAGAAATCGGTGGTGGGGTTAGTTATCCCAACCGGTTACTCCTTTAACCTGGATGGCACCTCTATCTACCTGACGATGGCGGCGGTGTTTATTGCACAGGCGACCAACGCCCACATGGACATCATGCATCAGATTACTCTGCTGGTGGTGTTGCTGCTCTCCTCAAAAGGCGCAGCCGGGGTAACCGGAAGTGGCTTTATCGTGCTGGCAGCCACGCTTTCTGCGGTGGGGCATTTGCCGGTCGCGGGCCTGGCGCTGATTCTGGGTATCGATCGCTTTATGTCTGAAGCGCGTGCTCTGACCAACCTGGTGGGTAACGGCGTTGCGACCGTTGTGGTAGCTAAATGGGTCGGTCAGTTGGATGAAAAGCAGCTGAACGACACGCTGACCCATAAAAATAAGCAAAATTCTTTGTCATAAACGAAAAATTAATCGATAAAACCCATTAATTGCCGTGAAATGCCCGCTGTCACTTGCCCTGACAGCGGGCATTTGCATAATAAACCCCTCGATTTTTTTTGATGTTTTTTCACTTTGTTGCGTGACATCCTGGCTGCGCTGTGGTCAAAGACTCTGTGACTAGCTGCGTTTATGGCTGGCAGCGGAGGATACGTGCCAGTGATGACAACTTTTTATTGCTTTGAGTAGGGGTTCACATGCAGGGCACCAGAATGCGGCTTTTGGTTGGTGGGGTAGTGCTGGCTGTAACCAGCTTTGGTCTTCAGGCAGAAACGCTCCAACCCGATCCCGCGTGGCAGCAAGGGAAACTGGAAAACGGCCTCAACTGGCAGTTACTGACAACGCCGCAACGTCCTAGCGATCGTGTCGAAGTGCGCATGGTGGTGAATACCGGCTCGCTGATGGAAAGCTCCCAGCAAACCGGCTTTAGCCATCTGTTAAGCCGCATGGCGATGGTGCATAACGGCGCGCTCGATCCCAATGAGCAGCGCGCACTCTGGCAGCAGGCGATGAATCCGGTGCGGGCACTGCCCCCGGTCATCACCTCTTATGATTACACGCAGTACAACCTCAGCCTGCCCAATAACCGCCCAGAGTTACTCAAGGAAGCCTTGAAGTGGCTGGCTGCGACCGCAGGTGGCATGACCATCAATGAGCAGGTGGTCAATACGGCCCTCAGCGCTTCAGACGCTACCGTGACTTCGCCTGCCAATACCCAGGATATCTGGTGGCGCTATCGCCTGAAAGGCTCGGCGCTATTAGCACATGACCCGGCTACGGCACCGCGCGCGCCGGTCGATTTAACCCAACTGACGCAGTTCTACCAGCAGTGGTACACCCCAGACGCGATCACGCTTTACGTGGTGGGAAATGTGGATAACCGCAGCCTGGCGGAGCAAATCACCAAGGTGTTCTCTCCGCTCCAGGGCAAACGGACGACACCATCGCCGATGCCGACGCTGTCACCGCTGCCACAACAGCCGGTGAACCTGGTGGCTGATACCCGCGCACAGGATCGTCTGGCCATTGTGTGGGATGCCGCCTGGCAGCCGATTCGCGATTCGCAAAACCTGCAACACTACTGGCAGGGTGATTTAGCGCGTGAAGCGCTGTTCTGGCACCTGCAACGTGCCCTGGGCGATAGCAAAGCGCAGGGAGCACAGCTTGGGTTTGACTGCCGAGTGTTATACCAGCGTGCGCAGTGTGCGATTAATCTCGACAGCCGCAATGATGCGCTGGAACACAACCTGAAGCTGGTGGCAGATGAGCTGGCGCATGTGCGTGACAATGGTCTGCCACAGGATGAGTTTGATGCGCTGATGGCGCAAAAACTGCTGGAACTGAACAAGCTGTTTGCCACCTACGCCCGCACGGATACCGATGTTCTGGTCGGTCAACGCTTACGCTCGCAGCAAAATGGCGTGGTGGATATTGCGCCTGAGCAGTATCAAAAGCTGCGCCAGGCGTTCCTGGCTAGCCTGACGCGTGACCAACTGAATCAGGAACTGCATCAGCAATTGACCCAACCCTTGACGCTGATCCTGACTCAGCCACAGGGTGAAGCTGAAATCAACGTGCAGCTGCTTCAGGCCGACTGGAACAAGGTTATGGCGCCCCCTGTCGTAGCAGAAAGCAGCAGCGATGCACCAACGGCTGCACCCGCCGCCGCCGTTAACTGATCTCCCCTTGCGCGATGCACTCTGTATCGCGCTTTCTCTCCTGCTATCACTGACCCGGTTCTGTCTTGCTGACAAAACCGGTCATAAAGTTATCTGTAAAAACGCCGATACCTTCCGCTGGACCGCCGATTCAGGCTCTCGCCACTAACCAGGAAAAGACCATGGTGATGAAGGATTTTAGTCTCCGGCAACCCTCGTCAAATGACGATATACCACCGCAGGGCAGCGCGCGTTACTGGCAGCAATGCCAGCGGCTCTATACTTTCCAGCCGATATATCAGGTATCTGGCAAGCTGTTAGCCATTGAGCTATTAACGGCAGTCACCCATCCTGCCGCACCGGAGCAGCGTCTCTCTCCTGAGCACTATTTTGGCGCTTTAGAGATTGGCCAGCGGCTCGATGTCGTGTTTGATCAGCTGTCACAACTGGCGCAGTGGGGCGCTTTCTTCCGGGGCGGCGAGGTGGTGGCATCGGTCAACATTGACGGGCCAACCCTGATGGCGATTCAGGGGCATATGGCTATTCGCCGTTTGATTGCCCGGCTGCCGTGGGTACGTTTCGAATTGACCGAGCACCATGTGTTGCCACAGGAAGAGATGGTGGCGCAGATGCCGGAACTCGGCCCGCTGTGGCTGGATGACTTTGGCTCAGGCATGGCTAACTTCTCCGCCCTGACGGAGCTGAAATATGACTACATCAAGCTGTCGCGTGAGCTTTTCATCCTGCTGCGCAAGACTGAAGAGGGACGTAACCTGTTTTCTATGCTCCTGGCGCTGATCAACCGTTATTGCAATGGCGTGATTGTTGAAGGGGTCGAAACGGAAGAAGAGTGGCAGATGGTACGTGCTTCACCCGCGATGGCGGCACAGGGTTATTTCTTCTCACGACCGGTTCCGTTCTCGGAGTTAACCCGGCTAGCGATGCAGCTCCCCTGACCATTGCCGCTCTCTCGTCTATCTTTAAACAGACAGAACAAGGCGAGGAGAGGTGCAATGTCGCGGACGAGGAAGATTTTCAGCTGGATCATCGGGATTTTTTTGTTGCTGGTTGTGGTGATTGTGGTTTTCATCGCCACATTTGACTGGAATCGCCTGAAGCCAACCATCAACCAAAAAGTCTCCGCTGAGCTAAATCGCCAGTTTGCCATTCGCGGCGATCTCGGCGTTGCCTGGGAACGTCACCGTGATGAACCTGGCTGGCGTCAGTGGGTGCCGTGGCCGCATGTTCATGCGGAAGATATTGTGCTCGGTAATCCACCGGAGATTGGCGAGGTGACGATGGTGCATCTGGAACGTGTCGATGCCACGCTTGCGCCACTGGCACTGCTGCATAAGCAGGTCTATTTACCCTGGATCAAGCTGCAACAGCCGGATGCGCGTCTGATTCAAACCGCAGATAAAAAAAATAACTGGACCTTCACCCTTGCCAGCAGCGGCGATGCTAAGGCGTCTGCACCTTCTGCATGGAGTTTCCGTCTGGATAATATTCTGTTCGACCAGGGTGTTATTCGCTATCGCGATGCAATCAACAAAGCGGATGTGACGGTAAAAGTAAATCCGCTTGGGAAACCCGTGCCTTATGCCCAGGTTGCCGGAGGGGACGATCAGCAAAAGGGCGCGGGTGATTTCGTGTTTGGCTGGCAGGCTCAGGGGCGCTACAACAACCAGCCGCTGAGCGGCAGCGGTAAAATTGGCGGAATGCTGTCGTTACGCAGCCAGACTACGCCATTCCCGGTGCAGGCCGATGTGCGCAATGGCACCACCCGTGTGCAGTTGAGCGGTGGGGTGCAAGACCCGTTGAATCTCGGCGGTTTGAATGTCCGCCTCCGTTTCTCCGGTGATACGCTGGCAAACCTGTATGGCTTAACCGGCGTATTGCTGCCTGATACTCCGCCTTACGAAACCGATGGGCACCTGATCGCCAAATTTACCGGCAAAAATGGCCCGGTATTCCAGTACCAGAAATTTAACGGCCATATTGGTGACAGCGATATTCACGGCTCATTGACCTACAGCCAGGTAAAACCGCGCCCCACGCTCACCGGTGAACTGAGTTCGCAACAGTTACGTATGGCTGACCTTGGTCCACTGATCGGGGTTAACTCCGGCAAAGGGAGCGAAAAAACCGAGCAGGCCAAGGCGCAGCGTGGCGAGAGAAGTACTCAACCCGCAGACCGCGTCTTGCCGCATGATAAGTTTGATACCAAAAGCTGGCAGGTGATGGATGCGGATGTGAAGTTCAGCGGCAAGCGCATTGAACACAGCAATTCGCTGCCGTTAAGCGATCTTTATACCCATTTACAGCTAAAAAATGGCGATTTACGCCTCGACCCGCTGCGCTTTGGTATGGCAGGTGGGACGTTAAACAGCACGATTCATCTGGAGGGTGATCGTAGCCCAATGCGTGGACAGGCGGAATTGCACGTGCGCAAACTGCAACTGCGTCAGCTATTCCCTGATGTGCAGGCAATGCAAAAAAGCCTTGGGCAGATCAACGGAGATGCCAGCCTGAGCGGCAACGGTAACTCCGTTGCTGACCTGCTTGGCACCAGTAACGGCAGCATGAAACTGCTGATGAACGACGGCCTGATCAGCCGCAGCCTGATGGAAATTGCCGGGCTAAATGTCGGTAACTATCTGGTGGGGAAACTGTTTGGGGATGATGAGGTACGGATTAACTGCGCAGCCACCGATGTGAAACTGCAAAACGGGCTGGCAACGCCAAACCTGTTTGTGTTCGACACGGAAAATGCCGTGATTAACATCAGCGGCACTGCCAACTTCGCCAGCGAACGGCTCGATCTCTCCATCGATCCAGAGAGCAAAGGCATTCGTATTGTCACCCTGCGTTCGCCACTCTATGTGCGTGGCACGTTTAAAAATCCGGATGCGGGGGTGAAAGCTGGGCCACTGATTGCCCGTGGTGCGGCGGCTGTGGCGTTGGGTGCGGTAGTCGCACCGGCTGCCGCCCTGCTCGCGCTGATCTCTCCTAGCGACAGTGACGACAACCAGTGCAGCAAGATACTGCAACAGATGAAAAGCCAGCGCTAATCAGTTGCGGTACAGCACCTTGATGATGTGATAACCAAAGGCGGTTTTCACCGGTCCAAATGGCGTGATTAACGGACAGGTGAAGACCGCTTTATCAAACGCTGGCACCATTTGTCCCTGACGGAACTCACCCAGATCGCCGCCGTTGCGGCCTGAAGGGCAGGTAGAGTGCTTTTTGGCTAATTCCTGGAAGTTAGCCCCTTTTGCCAACTGTGCTAACAGGTCGTTAGCCTGTGCTTCCTCTTTCACCAGGATGTGTAAAGCCGCTGCGGTTTTCGCCATGATAAATCTCTCTCGTGTATACTGAGCCGCTATTATCCCACTCCTTTCCCCGATTATTGAGCGATTTCTGTTATGCGTTTAAACCCAGGCCAACAGCGTGCCGTTGAATTTGTTACCGGGCCATGTCTGGTGCTGGCTGGAGCCGGTTCCGGCAAGACACGCGTAATCACCAATAAAATCGCCCATCTGATCCGGGAGTGCGGCTATCAGGCGCGTCATATTGCGGCCGTGACCTTTACCAACAAAGCGTCGCGCGAGATGAAAGAGCGTGTGGCGCAGACGCTGGGACGTAAAGAGGCGCGTGGCCTGCTGATCTCCACCTTCCACACCCTGGGTCTGGAGATCATCAAGCGTGAAACCGCCGCGCTGGGGATGAAATCTAACTTTTCCCTGTTTGACGATCAGGACCAGCTTGGCCTGCTCAAAGAGCTGACCAAAACCTGGCTGGAAGAAGATAAGACGCTGCTACAGCAGCTGATTTCCACCATCTCCAACTGGAAAAATGACCTGATCGATCCGCCGGGCGCTGCGGCGCTGGCACGTTCCGAACGGGATAATATTTTTGCGCACTGCTACGCGCTGTACGACCAGCATCTGAAAGCCTGTAACGTGCTGGATTTCGACGATCTGATCCTGCTGCCCACGCTGCTGCTGCAACGTAATGAAGCGGTGCGTGAACGCTGGCAACAGCGTATTCGCTACCTGTTAGTGGATGAATATCAGGACACCAACACCAGCCAGTATGAGTTAGTAAAGCTCCTGGTGGGCAGCCGCGCGCGTTTTACCGTGGTAGGCGATGATGACCAGTCGATCTACTCATGGCGCGGTGCGCGACCGCAAAACCTGGTGTTATTGCAGCAGGATTTTCCCGCGCTGGAAGTGGTGAAACTGGAACAGAATTACCGCTCTTCCCAGCGTATTCTGAAAGCGGCCAATATCCTTATTGCCAATAATCCGCACGTGTTTGAGAAACGGCTGTTCTCCGAGCTGGGCCTGGGGAACGAGCTGAAAGTGATCACCGCGAACAATGAAGATCATGAAGCGGAGCGCGTCACCGGCGAGCTGATTGCCCACCACTTCATGAACAAAACCCAGTACAAGGATTACGCGATTCTCTATCGCGGCAACCACCAGTCGCGGGTGTTCGAAAAGCTGCTGATGCAGAACCGCATTCCTTATCGTATCTCTGGCGGGACGTCGTTCTTCTCCCGCCCGGAGATTAAAGATCTGCTGGCCTATCTGCGCGTTCTGACTAACCCCGATGATGACAGTGCCTTTTTGCGTATTGTGAATACGCCACGGCGTGAAATCGGCCCGGCAACGCTGCAAAAGCTGGGAGAGTGGGCCAACCTGCGCAACAAAAGTTTGTTTAACAGCAGCTTTGATGTGGGACTGGGACAAACCCTGACCGGACGTGGACTGGAACACCTGCAGCGTTTCACGCACTGGATGCAGGAAGTGATGCAACTGGCGGAACGCGAGCCGGTGAGCGCGGTGCGCGATCTGATTCGCGGGATTGATTACGAAAGCTGGCTGTATGAAACCTCAACCAGCACCAAAGCGGCCGAAATGCGCATGAAAAACGTCAATCTGCTGTTCCAGTGGATGACGGAGATGCTGGAAGGCAGCGATCTGGAAGAGCCGATGACGCTGACTCAGGTGGTCACGCGCTTTACGCTGCGCGACATGATGGAACGTGGCGAGAGTGACGAAGATATGGATCAGGTCCAGCTGATGACGCTGCATGCCTCCAAGGGGCTGGAGTTCCCTTACGTCTATCTGGTGGGGATGGAAGAGGGGCTGCTGCCACACCAAAGCAGTATTGATGAGAACAATATTGAAGAAGAGCGGCGTCTGGCTTATGTGGGCATTACCCGCGCGCAGAAAGAGCTGACGTTTACGCTGTGCCGCGAGCGTCGACAATATGGCGAGCTGATTCGCCCTGAGCCAAGCCGCTTCCTGATGGAGCTGCCACAGGATGATGTGAGCTGGGAAACGGAACGCAAAGTGGTGAGCGCTGAGGAGCGCATGAAAACCGGCCAGAGCCGGGTTGCCGGCCTCCGTGCGATGCTGGATAAAGCCAAAAAAAGCTGATCTGTCAGCGCGCCTGATTAACCGTGGCCTTTTCCTGAAATAAACCGTAATGCAAATTTACGCCAGGCTGATATTTGTAATTACGGGCAGGGAAAGGCGCGGCATCCTGATGATTTAATTCACTAAAATTTATGTCTTTTTCTCACGCCGCCAGTGAAAAAACAGCGGTGCGCCAAGTTGTCGAAAAAAGCCGCATTGTAATTAATAATCATTCGCAATAGAGTGCATCTCCTCTGTTTTAGCACTTTCACCACGGAAGGCGATTCCAATGATTAGGCAGATGTTCAAGCTCTCACTGTTGAGTTCTCTGGTTGCGGGCAGCCTCGCAATACCCGCTGTTCAGGCGGCGGATTCCAGCCAGAAACCCACGACGAAGCAGCCAGAAAAGCCGCAAACCCAGCAGCCCATGGCGCTGTCAGATAAGAAGAGCAGCAGTGATAACACGCTGTTAGTCACCGCTCGTGAGCAAACCTTACAGGCTCCCGGCGTTTCCATCATCGACAGCGAAGCGATAAAAAAGCATCCGATTCAGCGCGATGTGGCGGAGATTATTCGCACCATGCCCGGCGTGAACCTGACCGGCAACTCCAGCAGCGGGCAGCGTGGCAATAATCGTCAGATTGATATTCGCGGCATGGGACCGGAAAACACCTTGATTCTGGTGGATGGCATGCCTGTTAGCAGCCGTAACTCCGTGCGATATGGCTGGCGTGGCGAGCGTGATACCCGTGGTGACAGCAACTGGGTGCCGCCAGAAATGATTGACCGCATTGAAGTGATCCGTGGACCGGCAGCGGCGCTGTACGGTAACGGAGCGATGGGCGGCGTCGTGAATATCATCACCAAGCCCACCACCCAGGCGTGGCACGGTAATTTTAACAGCTACTACAATGTGCCGGAGCATAAGCAGGAAGGGGCAACCAAGCGCTATAACGCCAGTATTGGTGGTGCCTTAACCGATAATCTCACTATGCGGATTTACGGCAACTGGAGTAAAACCCAGGCCGACGGACAAAATATTAATGACGGCCATTCAGCTGAGCGCACCGGTAAATATGCCGGTATGGTGCCAGCCGGACGAGAGGGCGTGATTAATAAAAATATTAACAGCGTGCTGCGCTGGGAATTTCTGCCGCGCCAGGCGCTGGAGCTGGATGCCGGATATAGCCGCCAGGGCAACCTGTATGCCGGAGATACGCAAAATACCAACAGCAGCACGTTAGTCAAAGAGAACTACGGTAAAGAAACCAATATTATTTATCGCCAGACGCTGTCGTTGAAATATACCGGTGCATGGGATAACGGCGTTACCACCAATAATTACATCCAGTTTGAAAAAACCCGCAACACGCGCCTGAACGAAGGCTTGTCTGGCGGCCTGGAGGGCTTATTCAGCAGCACGGATGAAGGGTTCTCCACCATCGTGCTGAATGACACCAACCTGCATTCAGACGTGAATATTCCGCTGGATTTTGGTGTTAATCAGACGCTGACCTTCGGGGCGGAGATGAATCATCAGTCGATGAAGGATCCCGCCTCCAATACGGTGACCACCACCTCTGATGTGCCAGGCGCGGCCAGTAGCGATCGCAGTAAATACAGTTCAGCAGACATCTACGGCTTCTATACCGAAGATAATATGGATCTGACCGATACCACGCGTCTGACGCCGGGGCTGCGCTTCAACTATCAGACCCTGTCCGGCAGCAACTGGAGCCCGGCGCTGAATCTTTCTCAGGATCTGGGCAGTGACTTCACGCTGAAGCTCGGAATTGCTCGAGCGTGGAAAGCGCCTAACCTCTATCAGACTAACCCCAATTACCTGCTCTACAGCAGCGGTAACGGCTGCTATGACACCGGCAGCAGCTGCTATCTGCAAGGGAATAAGGATCTGAAAGCGGAGACCAGCGTTAACAAAGAGATCGGTATTGAGTACAACCATGCAGGCGTACAGGCTGGCCTGACCTGGTATCGCAATGACTACCGCAACAAGATTTCGGCGGGTACCTCCTCTGTGTACGACAACGGCACCTCCAACGTGTATCAGTGGACCAATGTGCCAAAAGCGGTGATTCAGGGGCTGGAAGGGACGTTTAATTTCCCTCTCAGCGACAGCCTGACGATGAACAACAACTTTACCTACATCATTGATGATGAGAACAAAAGCACCGGGGATTACCTGACGCTGATCCCGAAATTTACCATCAATTCAACGCTCGACTGGCAGGCGACAGAGGCGCTGGCGGTGCAGGGCACCATGACCTGGTATGGTAAGCAGAGGGCTAATCGCTATGAGGCCAGCGGCGCGAAAACCTCCGGCAGTGAAACCTGGGCAGTGCAGCCTTATGCGGTGTTTGGCGTCAGTGCGGTGTACAGCATTAACAAGGATGTGGATCTGACCGCAGGGATTGATAACCTGTTAGACGAGCGCCACTTCCGTGAAGGCAACTCGTTGACCTCCGGCTCCAGCGGGACTTATGCCTACGGCGCTGGTGCGCGTACCTATAATGAGTCGGGCCGCACGTATTATATGGAACTGGGTCTGCATTTCTGATTGATCGAAAGCAGGCAACAGGCTGTAGGGAGACGCTCTCCCCGCAGCCTGTTTTGCGTTCTGAACCGCAGCACTATCAGGGAGAATAAGGCAGTGAGAGAGAGGTTATTCCGCAGTAAGACCCTGCGCCTGGCGCTACAGCTGAGTGTATTTACCGCTTCACTTTTCGCGACGGGTAGCAGTTTTGCCCGGCCGGATATGACCCCGCTGGGGCCCAATATCGCAGACAAAGGCTCTGCGTTTTACCATTTCACTGTGAACACCTTTGACTCCGTAGACGGTCAGCGCCACTACAAAGTCTGGACCGCGATCCCGGACAAACCCGCGCCAGCGGCAGGCTATCCCCTGTTGTATATGCTGGATGGCAATGCCGTGATGGATCGCCTTTCCGATAGTCTCCTGCAAAAGCTGTCCCAACAAAATCCGCCGGTATTGGTGGTGGTGGGGTATCAGACCGATGAGCCTTTTGCCCTGAGCGCGCGTGCCTATGATGATACGCCGCCCGTCAATATGGCTGGCAGCCTGTGCCAACAGCAGGCGACGCGTGGAAGGCCCTGCGGTGGCGGTCTGATTTTCCGTCAGCTGTTAGAGCAGACCATTGCGCCGCAGGCGGAAAAAGGGCTGAAGATTGACAGCCATCAGCGCGGGATCTGGGGACATTCGCTGGGTGGCCTGTATGTGCTGGATAGCTGGCGCAGCTCCAGTCTGTTTAATCGCTACTATGCGACGAGCCCGTCCCTGAACCGTGATTACATCGGGATGCTGGATGAGATGACGCAAATTGATCCGCATAAAGTGTGCCATAAGCAGCTGATCTTTATGGAAGGTAGCCCGATTCCAGGCAAGAACAAAGCGGGTGCGGTGGCGGATGCCGTCAGCCGGGTACATGCCACCCTACCGGCGTTGCGCAGCCGTGGCCTGGCCGTGGCAGACTGGTCGTTCCCTGAGTTGAACCATGGCGAGATGTTTAACGCCGGTTTCCAGCGTGCGCTGTTTGATATGGCAGCACCGGACAAAACGTTGCCTGCGGCAAACTGCCCGCCTTAAGGGATAAAAGGCGTGGCACCGGTTGCGCCACGCCTTTTCCATCAGATTATACCGCTAGCGTTGCGGCATCTTTATCAGCACCTGCGCCGTTGCTGTCCCGCCATAACCTGGCATACAGGCCGTTGGCTTGCAGCAATTCATCATGCGTACCGTATTCACTGATCTGGCCACGATCCAGCACCGCAATCGCATCGCAGCGGCAGGCGGTGGTGAGTCGGTGTGCCACGACCAGCGCAGTACGCCCGTGCTGATGGGCTCCGGTAATCAATGAATTCAGCACCGTCTCTTCGGAGGCGCGATCCAGCCGCGAGGTGGCTTCGTCGAGCAGCATCACGTGTGCGTTTGCCAACTGCGCCCGCGCCAGAGCCAGTAACTGACGCTTACCGGCAGGTAAGTCGGCACCGCCATTGTTGACCGGCGTCGAGAAACCTTGCGGCAAGGCGCGCACCGTATCCAGTAACCCCGCCTGACGTGCGGCATTCTCTACCTCCGCGTTGCTGCTTTCTGGCCGCGCATAGCGAATGTTGCCGGCGATATCACCGCTGAACAACGCGACTTCCTGCTCTACCAGCCCAATTTGGGCCCGGTAATCTGCCAGCGGCAGATCGCTAATGGCACGCTCGCCAATGCGAATCTTGCCCTCGGTCAGGGGATAGAGACCAGAAAGGAGCTTGATCAGGGTGGATTTCCCCGCGCCGCTGCGCCCGACAATCGCCACGACCGAACCGGCAGGTATCGACAGATTCAGCTGATTCAGTGCGGGCTCGTTGCTGCCGGGATAGTGATAGCTAATCTGCTCCAGTGTCAGCCCGCCTTGCAGAACGTGACTGCGAGCCTGCGGCGCAGGATCAAGGTTCTCTGTGCCTGGCGTTGCCAACAGCTCATCAATATGACGGGCACTGGCTGAGGCCTGCTGGTAGGAGTCCACAATACCCGAGAGCGTTTGCACCGGACCGTAAAACTGCCCCAACAGCAGGAAGAAGGCGGCCAGCACACCTGCGGTCATCTGCCCTTCGGCAACACGAGAGGCGCCAACCAGCAGCACCACTGCGTAAGCGGCTTCGGTACAGAAGGTGAGGAAGGGGAAGTAAACCGCGAGATACTTCTGTGCTTTCACCCGCGTAGCGCGGAAACGATCGGACAGGGTGCGCAGTTTTGCTGCTTCTGCCCCTTGTTGTCCGTGCGACTGCACCACGCGCAGACCAGAGACTTTTTCCTGTAGTGTGCTGTTAACTTTGCCGATTTCTACTCGTGCCTGTGCATACGCCGGTGAACTAAGGCGACGGTAGATCAGCGTCGCGATGATCACTACCGGGATGCCACCCAGCGCCACCAGCGCCAGCACCGGGTCGAGCCAGAACATCGCGACGGCAATCGCCACCATGGTGATCAGGCTGGTGGCAGTACCGGCAAGGCCATTCTGTAAAAAACGCGCCAGCGCGTCGACATCCACCGTCATGCGGGTCAGGCGGCTATCGACATTTTTCTCATGGTAAGGCAAACCAAGGCGCAGTAACTGGCCGAAGCTGCGCAAACGAACCGTGTGTTGCACGCTTTCGGCGGCGCGGGTTGACACCACGGTTTGCAGCGAATAGCAGCACCAACTGACAACCATCAGACCCAGTGCCAGCGCGGCACAGCTGATGATAGTGGTGAGATCGCCCGCAGAGACGCCACTGTCGATGCCCCGTTTCAGCAGCAGCAGAACGCCAACGCTGGAAGCGGAATCCAGGGCGATGAGCAGCGCAGCGACGATGAACATCCAGCTCACCGGCCGGAGCAGTGACGCAACGCGGCGGCCTTTACCTGCCAGCGCAGCCTGCACTGCCGGTTCAGGCACTTCGCTCATGCGATCGCGGAAGCCCGCTGCTGCGGGTGCCGTCTTCTCCTGCGCGGGTTGGGTTGACGCCGTCGGCCACAGGTCGATAACGCTCTCCTGCGGCTTTTCGAGGAATTCGCCGCTGCCTGACATCAGGGCGCGGAATGTCGGACAGCGCTGTTCCAGCTCCGCCTGGCTGCCGATATCCACAATGCGCCCCTGTTCCAGTACCACAATTTTACTGGCCAGTTGCAGGGTTGAACGGCGGCGGGCAATCACCAGTAGCATGTGCTGCTCATCGGCATAGCGCCCCAGTGCCGCGTTGATTTCGGACTCGGTGCCAGCATCGACGGCGGAAGTGGTGTCATCCAGAATCAGCAGGTTAGGGGCAGTTAACAGCGCTCGCGCCAGGGCGATACGCTGACGCTGCCCGCCGGAAAGATTACTGGCGCGCTCTGTCAGTGGCGTTTTAAACCCTTTCGGCAAGGCCGAGATAAACCCCGTTGCGCCCGCGGCATCTGCCGCGGCCTGAATACTCTGTTCGGTGGCTTCGGGATGGCCATAGGCGATATTCTCTGCCACGGTCCCTGCAAACAGGAAGGTATCCTCAAAGACCACACCCACGCGACGGCGCAGGGCATCTAAACGCAGATCGGCCAGATTTTGCTGGCCCTGGTTGGTATCCAACAGCAAGCGTCCGCTGGTGGGATCATAGAAACGTGCCAGCAGCATCAACAGGGTAGATTTACCCGAACCAGAGGCACCCACCACGGCGAGCGTTTCGCCCGCCTGGATGGAGAACGAGATATCCTGCAAGACCTCTTTTTTTCCGCCGCTGTAGTGGAAGCCTACCTGCTCCAGCGTCAGGCCGGTGACCTGACCGGCGACAGTTTGCGTGCCATCCTGCATTTGCGGTTGGGTATCGATCAGGGTGAAAACCCGTTCCACCGAAGCGCGGGTGCGTTGCACAATCACCAGATAGGAAGCCAGTACGCGGGTTGGGCCGGTCAGCATGGCGAGGAAGCTGGCAAAGGCCACAAAGGTGCCGAGATCGATGCGCCCGTTCATGACGGACCAGCCGCCAAAGCTTAACAGGACGATCTGGCCCAGTATCGGCAGTGCCAGCATGGTTGCACCTGGCATCGCTTGCGAAATTGCGGCACCGATGCGCACGCGCACAATGCGACGTGACTGGCGATCGAGCCATTTCAACTCGCGCAGTTCCGCCACGCAGGATTTCACAATGGAGATCTGTTGCAGTACCTCGCGCATGTGTTCGGTCATCTGCGCCAGATTGTCTGAGGCCTGGCCCATCTGGGCAAAGACCCGGCGGCGGGCATGCAGCGCGGTATAGGCCAGTGCGGCGAGCACGGCAATCACGATCACCGTCATAGAAGGTGACATCCACAGCATGACACCGAGGCCAACAACATAATAGGTCAGTACCGCCAGCGGGACCGGGCTCATCTGCATCATGATATGCATCTGTTGCAGATCGCTGTTGGTCCGTGAGATCACCTGGCCGGTGCGCAGGGCATCCTGGCCGGCACCGTCGAGGTTTTGAATACTGTCAAAGGCGCGGCCACGCAGGGTGTGCTGCACCCAGAGCGACAGCTCTCCGGCATAGCCGCGACGCACATAGTTGCCGATAAAATCGAACAGGGCGATGAGCAACAAGCCCGCCGCCAGCCACGGGAGTTGAGCCGGATTACCGGCCATTGCATCGTTAACTGCCTGGCGTGTCAGGAGCGGTGTTAAGGCGGCGAAAAGAATCGTCGAGACGGAAGCCAGCACCACAATCAGGCTTAACTTCTTTCGTTCCCAGCAAACGCCAGCCAGGCGAACCATCCAGGAGCGCGTAGGCGGTTGAGATTGAGCAGTGGGCATTAAGCCTCCTTTTCTGCAAGCAAACGATGCCTGCTAAGTCGCAGGCATCAAGTTAAAAAGGTGAGGCGCAGGCGGGCGGTGAGTTCCTTTCCCGCTACAGCGCTGCGCAATCACGGGTCTTACTTCACCAGGGCAACCAACTGTTCGGCGACTTTGGCGGGCGTAGCCTGTGCCGCCATTTCTGCTGCTACCTGCTGTGAGGAGATGCGCAGCGCGTCGCTACTCAGGAAGCTGTTGATCAAATCACTGGTTAATCCCTGCTCTCCCGGCACGATACCGCAGCCGCGATCAACCACCGCCTGAGCATTCACCGGGCGGTCTGCACCCTGGCCAAAGACGATCTGAGGAATGCCAGCATGCAGCGCCGTTAGCGTATTGCCCGCCCCGCCGTGATGGATAAAGCCATCTGCGCCGTTCAGGAAGGCACCCATAGGGATCCAATCCACCAGCCGCACATTGGTGGGCAGGTTTCTCAGTTCCGCTCGTGCATTGGCATTAAGGTGCAGGATGATTTCGGCATCCACTTCGTGCGCCGAATCCATGACCCAGGAGATCAGGTCCAGCCCGTCTACCATGGGTTTGACGGTACCGAGGCTTACCAGCAGGCGCTTTTGTCCCGGCGTCCGGTCCCACCATTTTTCCCATACGGCACCGCCGTTGTAGGGCACGTACTGCATCGGGATAATCGGCTCGCCGTCATTTTCCGTGATGCTCATGCTGGGGGGCGTTACATCAATCCACGCCAGATCGCGCGGTGTTTCCGTCACGCCATGGCGTGCATAGGCCTCGGAGAGGGATTTGGTTACCCCTTTCACGTGCCAGGGTTTATGGGCAAAACCCACGGTTTGCATCACGACGGGAATGTTGTATTTCGCCGCAATCAGGGGACCAACCACACCCAATGGCGGATAGACGATGAGATCGGGCTTCCACTCACCGGCAAAATCCATCAGCCGGTCAGCCATCTCCTCACTAAAAAAGGAGAAATTGCCCATTTTAGTCCCGACGTTTTTTTCCTTACGAAGGTTTTCGCGACGGCGATAGTCCGCTTCTGAGTCGAAGCCGGGTGCCGCATCAAACGTGACCAGGCCCGCTTCAGCCGCTTTTTGGGCGAACTTTCCGGCGCTGGCAATAACCACTTCATGCCCGTTGGCGCGAAAGCCTTGGGCGAGGGAGAGCACAGGGTACAACAGACCATAAAGGGGTGGGCCTACAAACAGAATACGCATGAGAAAATCCCTCTCCTGCCATAAGTGATGAAACCCCCTGTTCCAGACGAATAAGGGATCCCCTGTCGGGCGACCATATGGAGCTTATCGGTGCTGTATCCTCTGTAAGGTGCTGGGATATTGTATTCAGAACCTGATCGCCGTTATTAACGTAAGCTATTTATTCCATTGTCAGATGTGCGCAACAAATATAAAAGACAGTACTTCCCTGTGAATGATGTGTGCTACACATCCGCCAGGAAATAACGGTACAAATTATATTGTTATATATTTTAGGAATTTCCTCAGGTTATACGCTGTAGAGAGTGAATATCTACATGCCACCCTTTTTGCATGAATAATCCTGTGATATAGCGCATCCCTTCTGTTACAGGAACAGAAGTTTACGATGGATATAGTTACGGTAAAGAATAACTCACACTCTTAGTATTTCAGCACGCAGCAGTGCTGCGATTAACCTGAAAGGAAATCGAATGAGAGTTATATGCCTGAAGCCCGGCATTGAGCTTCGATAAATACGCTAGCACAGGAAATGATGAGGTGTAAAATATATATTAATAGTTGTAATGTAACATTTGTAAATTAACCCATGTAATTACTCTGGTTACTCAGTAGTGCTATTTTTTTTGTGGTTTTTATCATTTCTGGAATTATTTGAATTTCTGATATAGGTTATTATCCATTGATTAAATCATTGCAGAAATAACCCTGTTTATATTATGGATTGCCAGAAATGAGAAACGCGCCACTTTTATCTTCCCACGATGCCACCGCACGCATTTGTCAGCAACTGGCCGCGCGAAGCGTAAACGACGTTGCTCAGTTTTGGCAGGATGTCGCGCGGGTGGACGTGCCGTTAATCGCCCCTAACGGCCCCTCAGAGGAGGTACGTGAAGTCACATTTCTCTGGCGATCCGCAGCGTCGCTACAAGGGGTTTATGTTTTTTTAAATCGCATCACCGACAAACAGCAAGTGGCCAAGGGCATGATGTCGCAGATCCCCGGCAGCGATATCTGGACGCTGACGCTGCATCTCCCGGCAACCTATCGTGGCACTTATACCCTGACAGAGATCCCGCTCGACACGCCATCAGACGTGATTGCCCAGTTGGGTGGGCGGCATACGCCGTTTGTCGGTCAGTTTGATCCCCTGAATAAACGGGCGCATATCAACGTACGGGGTCAGGCGCAGGAGTCTATTCTGGCGCTGGATCGCGCACCGGAGCAGGCTGAATGGCACGATGCACCGAATGCCCATCGCGGCATGTTGGTGACCTCCTGGCAGCAGGTGGCTGGAAAACAGCGGCGCGTGCGCCTGTATCTACCGGATGTCGCCAGTTCAACCCCGTTGGGGTTGCTGGTGCTGACCGACAGTGAAAAATGGATTGACCACGTGGGCGTGCTGGGGGCGCTGGATAGCGCGTACGACAGTGGCCGTATCGGCGCTACAGCCGTGCTGGGGATTGATAATCTGGATGATAGCGATCGTGCCACCTTACTCGGTGGCGATCCTGCTTTGGTACGGGAGCTTGCGCAGCGTCTGATACCCCAGGTGTGGGCCGATCATCCCGATCGACTCTGGGCAGGGCGCAGTAAAACGATCCTTGCGGGACAGAGCCTCGGTGGTGTCACTGCGCTGTTGGCCGCCCTGTATGCGCCAGAGGTGTTTGGTTGTGTGCTCAGCCACTCTCCTTCACTGTGGTGGACGCCAGACAAGGGGCGGCGACCGCTGATGTTCAGCGAGAAAGACGCGTCATGGGTGAGCGAACATGTGCTGGCGAGGGTGCCACAGACGGTGCGAGTCCAGCTGTGCGTAGGATCACTGGAAGGCGTGATGGTGCCACATGTTGAGCAACTCTATCAACGGCTGCAAGCGGCAGGCGTAGAGAGTGATTTGACGATTTACACCGGCGGGCATGATTTTGCCTGGTGGCGCGGCGCACTGTTGGACGGGCTGGCAGCGTTAGAAAAGCCGCTTTAAGCCCGACCACAGTTCACTTTACTGCGACGGTTCAGGAAATGGTCAGTAACCAGTGTACATAGGACTGGTAGTGGCTCTCCTGATCCAGCAGCTCTGCCCGCAGCGGATGTGCTTCCAGCCAGCCAGCCGGTAATGTGACGTGTAGCGTTTCATCATCGGCGTTGAGGCGAACGGCGGGTAGCGTATCGTCGCGACGGCGGCTGGAGAAAATAATCGCCAGTCGAAGTAGACGGCACAAACGTTCTGCCTGACGTGGCGGCAACGCATTTTGCTGAGTGAGTAGCGCCAGGTCGATATTGCCGCTTTGGTTTTGCAGCAGACAGGCGAGCAGTTTTTTCTGTGCGGGAGTAAAACCAGGCAAATCGAGATAGCGAATCAGATAGGCAGCGTGCTGAGGGGCTTGACGGAAATCAACGCTCAGGCCAATTTCGTGCAACATACAGGCGCTGAGGAGCAGATCCCGACATCGACGATCCAGCTTCCACGGCGTGCTCACCTGGCGGAAAAAGCTCTCTGCCAATTGGTGAACGCGTGAAGCTTGCTCGCTATCAATGCTGAAACGGCGCTGGACGTTGGCTAACGTACGGCTACGGATATCGCGATCGATAGGGAGATGCAACATGCCGTAAACCAGCCCTTCCCGCAGGGCTCCACCGGCGAGCGTCATGCTTTCGATGTTCAGCTCCTGGAAAATAGCGATCAGAATCGACAGCCCGCTCGGGAACACCAGCGCACGCTCTAATGTCAGCCCTTCAATTTCCAGCTCTTCCAGTTTGCCGCATTGAATCGCCCGTTGCTTCAGCTGTTGCAGCTTACTCAACGTAATGCGTTCGTCCATGCCCTGTGCAACCATGATCTCTTGCAGTGCCTGGACGGTGCCGGATGCACCCACGCACACATCCCAGTGCTGCTCACGCAAGCGCGAGACGACCGGGGCAATCATTGCCCGTGCGGCCTCTTCAGCCTGAGCAAAATTCTCTTTTGCCAGATGGCGATCGCTAAAGTAGCGCTCCAGCCAGGTGACACAGCCCATGGAAAGGCTAAACAGCACCGAGGCGTGGGCACCATCTCCCGTTGCCAGTTCTGTACTGCCTCCGCCGATATCCACCACCAGGCGTTTATCGGAACCGCCGGTTGTGTGGGCTACGCCCTGATAAATCAGGCGAGCTTCTTCCTCACCGCTGATGACGTTAATGTCACAGCCAAGAATTTCTCGTGCGGCACTGAGGAAGGTTTCGGCGTTGGTTGCCAGCCGCAGTGTGGCGGTTGCCACCACGCGAATCTGTTCGGGGGGAATATCTTGTAACTGCTCAGAAAACAGCCGTAAACATTGCCAGCCGCGCGCCATTGCTTCCGCAGAGAGCTGACTACTCTTATCCAGACCGGCCGCCAGGCGAACTTTACGTTTAATTCGCGCGACAGTCTGGATACTTCCGGACACTTCGCGCACCACCAACATATGAAAGCTGTTTGAGCCTAAATCAATCGCAGCATAAAGTGACGATGCGCTTAGCATAGTAGAGTTAACTCGGGCGTTTACGGTTATTGTTGCGCGGAGCTCCGCGACGGTTCGCGTTATTACCACTACGGCGTGGGCCGTTAGAGCGGTTACGCGTCAGGCGTTTCGGTGGCGGCAGATCGCTCATCAGGGCATCACTGTTGTACTTGCTCACCGGAATGCTGTGCCCGATATACTCTTCAATGGCTGGCAGATTCAGCGCGTACTCTTCACACGCAAGGCTGATTGAGTGACCACTTGCCCCGGCGCGGCCGGTACGTCCGATACGGTGAACGTAATCTTCACGGTCATCCGGCAGGTCGTAGTTGAAGACGTGTGTTACCGCAGGAATATGCAGACCACGTGCCGCGACATCGGTTGCGACCAGAATATCGACATCACCTTTGGTGAAGTCATCAAGAATGCGCAGACGTTTCTTCTGAGCGACGTCCCCGGTCAGTAACCCGACGCGGTGACCATCAGCGGCCAAGTGGCCCCAGATATCTTCACAGCGGTGTTTGGTGTTAGCGAACACGATTGCGCGATCGGGCCACTCTTCTTCCAACAGGGTCTGTAACAGACGCATTTTCTCTTCATTGGAAGGGTAGAACAGCTCTTCTTTGATGCGGTGGCCGGTTTTTTGCTCAGGTTCCACTTCCACATACTCGGCGTTGTTCATGTGCTCGAACGCCAGTTCGCGTACACGCCAGGAGAGGGTGGCAGAGAACAACATGCTGAGACGCTGCGTTGCCGGAGGCATGCGGCGGAACAACCAACGGATATCTTTAATAAAGCCGAGATCGAACATGCGATCGGCTTCATCTAATACGATGACCTGAATGGCACCGAGGTTGATGTGATTCTGTTTGGCGTAATCAATCAGACGTCCGGTGGTGCCCACCAGAATATCTACGCCACTTTCGAGCACTTTAAGCTGTTTGTCATAGCCATCGCCACCATAAGCGAGGCCGAGTTTCAGTCCGGTAGCTTGCGCCAGCGGTTCTGCATCAGCATGGATCTGCACCGCCAGTTCGCGGGTTGGAGCCATAATTAAAGCGCGTGGCTGATTCACCTGACGCCCTTCAGGCGCAGGATGAGAGAGAAGATGATGAAACGTTGACGTCAAAAACGCCATCGTTTTCCCGGTACCGGTTTGCGCCTGACCCGCAACGTCACGCGCAGCAAGCGTGATTGGCAGTGCTAACGCCTGAATAGGCGTACAGTTATGAAATCCTTTTTTATCAAGGGCTTCCACTACTTTTGCGTGCAGGGCGAAGTCGGAAAACTTCTGTTCGGTTAAGTGTGTTTTGCTCATAGTGTGGTAGAATATCAGCTTAGTATCGCTTTACGAAAGCGTATCCAATGAAATAAAGTCAAGCAACGTTGGTAAAATTTACGCCAATTCGCCAGGCATAATCTTGTGGAGTTAAACATGAGCAGCGATAAAATTGTTCACCTGTCCGATGACCGCTTCGAAGCCGAAGTTCTGAAAGCTGAAGGTGTAACACTGGTCGACTTCTGGGCTGAGTGGTGTGGTCCTTGCAAAATGATCGCCCCTATCCTTGATGAAGTTGCTGAAGAGTACGAAGGTAAGCTTTCTGTTACTAAGCTGAACATCGATGAGAACCCGGCAACTGCACCTAAGTACGGCATCCGTGGTATTCCTACCCTGCTGCTGTTCAAAGGCGGTGAAGTCATCGCAACTAAAGTTGGCGCCCTGTCTAAAGGCCAGCTGAAAGATTTCCTGAACGCCAACCTGGCTTAATCTGCCGGGCTAACGTCTGGTGATAGCGATTTTTTTCGCCATCACTAGACGTTCCTACTATAGCGTGCTAAGTTACTTTTACTGCCATACGCACTTACCTGTAGTTAGCATCTAAAGCATTCCTTTGTTAAACCGGACAACGCGAAAGATACGTGACGTGTTTGACAATCTGACGGTTAGCATCTTTATAGGCACACCGTTTCTATCGTCTCTTCGGTTCCAGTCGCTTACGTCTGACGATGTTCGTCGAGAAGACCAGAAACAGCGCCATTAACAGGCATGGATTTCGCGCCATACCATTCCACGAAAAACATTTCGAGAATTACCCCGAGTTTAAGAACCCATCACTATGAATCTTACCGAATTAAAGAACACGCCGGTTTCTGAGCTGATTACCCTCGGCGAAAATATGGGGCTGGAAAACCAGGCGCGTATGCGCAAGCAGGATATTATTTTCTCAATCCTGAAGCAGCATGCGAAAAGTGGCGAAGACATCTTCGGTGATGGTGTGCTGGAGATACTACAGGACGGTTTTGGCTTCCTCCGTTCTGGAGACAGCTCTTACCTCGCCGGTCCTGATGATATCTACGTTTCTCCTAGCCAAATCCGCCGTTTTAACCTCCGCACTGGTGACACCATCTCTGGTAAAATCCGCCCGCCAAAAGAAGGTGAGCGTTATTTTGCCCTGCTGAAGGTTAATGAAGTCAACTACGACAAGCCGGAAAACTCGCGCAATAAAATTCTGTTTGAAAACCTGACGCCACTGCATGCAAATAATCGTATGCGTATGGAGCGCGGGAACGGTTCAACAGAAGATCTGACCGCTCGCGTACTGGATCTGGCAGCGCCAATTGGTCGTGGTCAGCGTGGTCTGATCGTGGCCCCGCCAAAAGCGGGTAAAACCATGCTGCTGCAAAACATTGCGCAGAGCATTGCCTATAACTACCCAGACTGCGTACTGATGGTACTGCTGATTGACGAACGTCCGGAAGAAGTGACCGAGATGCAGCGTCTGGTGAAAGGCGAAGTTATCGCATCTACTTTCGATGAGCCTGCGTCTCGCCACGTTCAGGTTGCAGAAATGGTGATTGAGAAGGCTAAGCGCCTGGTTGAGCATAAGAAAGACGTTATCATCCTGCTCGACTCCATCACCCGTCTGGCGCGTGCCTACAACACCGTAGTGCCTGCCTCTGGTAAGGTTCTGACCGGTGGTGTTGATGCTAACGCCCTGCACCGTCCAAAACGCTTCTTCGGTGCTGCACGTAACGTAGAAGAGGGTGGCAGCCTGACCATTATCGCCACCGCGCTGGTTGATACGGGTTCGAAAATGGATGAAGTGATTTACGAAGAATTTAAAGGTACAGGTAACATGGAACTGCACCTGTCTCGTAAAATCGCCGAAAAACGTGTCTTCCCGGCTATCGACTACAACCGCTCTGGTACCCGTAAAGAAGAGCTGTTGACCTCCCAGGAAGAGCTGCAGAAGATGTGGATCCTGCGCAAAATCATCCATCCAATGGGTGAAATCGACGCGATGGAGTTCCTCATCAATAAGTTGGCGATGACCAAAACCAACGACGACTTCTTCGATATGATGAAGCGTTCCTGATTCGGAATTAACTCAGCACATGCTCTGAGTGTAAATCTGACAGTAAATTGACTTAACGCCACGTCTTAACGTGGCGTTTTTCATTGGTGGACTATAGGATTAACGCTGACAGGAGAATTTATAAAGACTGTAACAGAATAGGGTGAAAAATAAGCAATTGATCCCCTCTGGCGCAGAATTCGGACTCTGGATAAGCGGCAAGCTGCCGGACTTTGCCTATTATTATCCATAATCAGAGCTGAGAGCGTTTAATGTGAATTTACTCACGATGAGTACTGAATTGGGCTTAACGTTCCTTTTTTCGTTAGTGTTTCTGTTTTTTGCCCGCAAAGCTGCCAAAAAAATTGGGCTTGTTGATACCCCCAACTCGCGTAAGCGACATAATGGGGCTATTCCGCTTGTCGGCGGCATCTCGGTCTATGCCGGGATCTGTTTCACATTTGCGTTTACCAACTACTACATTCCCCACGTCACGCTCTACCTGATTTGCTCCGGGCTGCTGGTGCTGGTGGGTGCGCTGGACGACCGCTTTGATATCAGCGTAAAAATTCGCGCTGTGGCGCAGGCGGTGGTAGCCATTGCGATGATGGTCGGGGCGAAACTCTATCTGCTAAGCCTCGGCTTTATCATCGGCCCGGTGGAATTGATCGTCGGGCCTTTTGGCTACGCCTTGACGCTGTTTGCCGTTTGGGCGGCGATCAACGCCTTCAATATGGTGGATGGGATTGATGGCCTGCTGGGTGGACTCTCTTCCGTTACTTTTGCGGCCATGGGCATTATTCTCTACTTCGATGGGCAGTACAGCCTGGCAATGTGGTGCTTTGCCATGATCGCCGCCACAATTCCCTACATTTTGCTTAATCTTGGTTTCCTGGGACGTCGCTATAAAGTGTTTATGGGCGATGCAGGCAGCACCATGATTGGCTTCACCATTATCTGGATCTTGCTGGAGACAACACAGGGGCTAAGCCACCCGATTACACCAGTGACGGCGTTGTGGTTGATTGCCATTCCGTTAATGGACATGGTCGCCATCATGTATCGCCGCTTGCGTAAGGGCATGAGTCCGTTTTCCGCCGATCGGCAGCATATTCACCACCTTATTATGCGCGCGGGCTTTACCTCTCGTCAGGCGTTTGTCCTGATCACCGTAGCAGCAGCGCTGTTGGCGGGGATCGGTGTGCTGGGTGAGTACCTCGCGTTTATTCCGGAATGGGTGATGCTGGTGCTGTTTTTGGGTGCCTTCATGCTGTACGGCTATTGCATCAAGCACGCATGGCGCGTTGCTCGTCTCATCCGTCGTCTTAAACGACGCCTGAATCATGCCAATGGTATGAAGAAAAAATTACCCTAAAAATTCCTGAAAAGGATGAAGTGATGACCTCTGTGGATGTAGAAAACGAACTGGATATTCGTGGCTTGTGCTGTGCACTGTGGCGCGGAAAATTATGGATTGTGGCGTTGGCAGTGCTGTTTGCTTTTGTCGCCTGGAGTGCGACGCTGTTTATGAAACAGGCATGGAGTACGACGGCGACAACCGATCGTCCCACGGTAAATATGTTAGGTAATTACTATGGGCAGCAGCAGTTCCTGAATAATCTGGATGCACGCAGCAATACGTTAAGCCTGAGCACACCTGCTCCGACTATCATGGATGAGGTGTATCAGGAGTTCATTACCCAGCTTGCTTCGTGGGATACACGGCGTGATTTCTGGTTGCAGACCGACTACTACAAAAGCCGTAAGTCGGGCAATAACCACAAAGATGCGGCACTGCTGAATGAGTTAATCAGCAACATTATCTACACGCCAGCCGATGCGGCACATAACACGCGGGATAACATCAAGCTGGTGGCGGAGTCTGCAACCGACGCGAATAACCTGCTGCGACAGTATATTGCCTGGTCCAGCGAGCGGGCGGCTCGTCATCTGAATGATGAGCTAAACGGTGCGTGGCAAGCCAGAAGTGCGCTGTTGCAGTCGCAGGTGGAACGCCAGGATCGCGTAGCCCAGGCGGTATTTCAGCGGCGGGAACATCTGCTTGAACAGGCCGTAAAAATTGCCAGTCAGCAGGGGATCCGCGAAAACCGTAGCGGAACAGCACAGCTGAGTGATGATGACCTGTTCATGCTGGGTGAACCGGCTCTGCGGGCACAGCTTGAAGCGTTGCAGGCCAGTGGGCCTGATTACGATATCTCTTATGATCAGAACCGGGCGATGCTGGCTTCACTTCAGGCCGGTTCAGGACTGGATAAACTGTTCCAGACCTATCGCTACTTGCGCACCCCCGAAGAGCCGGTGACCAGAGACAGTCCTCGCACCCTGTTTATGGCTATTTTATGGGGCGTTGTGGGTGCTCTGATCGGGTCTGGCGTTGCGCTGGCGCGCCGCGCGCGTTTTGTTTCCACCCCTCGTCGTTAAGAGAGCGCATGTGAAAGTTCTGACCGTTTTTGGAACCCGACCAGAAGCCATCAAAATGGCCCCTCTGGTGAAAGCGCTGGCGCAGGATGCTGCGTTCGAATCGCGTTTATGTGTCACTGCGCAGCATCGCGAAATGCTCGATCAGGTATTACGCCTTTTCGAGCTTCAGCCAGACTACGACCTGAATATTATGCGTCCCGAACAGGGGCTGACAGAAATTACCTGTCGCATCCTGCAGGGGATGAAAACCGTGTTTGCCGAATTTCGCCCTGACGTGGTGTTAGTTCATGGCGACACCACGACCACACTGGCCGCGAGCCTGGCCGCATTTTATCACCAGATCCCGGTGGGACACGTCGAGGCCGGACTGCGCACGGGTGATTTGGCTTCACCGTGGCCGGAAGAGGGCAACCGTCGGCTGACGGGAAATCTTGCCCGATTCCATTTTGCACCTACCACTCGCTCGCGCCAGAATCTGCTTAATGAAAACATTCCCGCCAGCCAGATCGAGGTAACGGGCAATACGGTGATTGACGCGCTGCTATGGGTGCGTGACCGGGTATTAAATGACAGCGAGCTGAATAACCAACTCAGCGCACGCTACCCGTTCCTCGATGCGCAGAAAAAATTGATTCTGGTGACGGGCCATCGTCGCGAAAGCTTTGGCGGTGGCTTTGAGCGTATCTGCACGGCGCTGGCGCAGATTGCGCGGCAGCATCCGCAGGCGCAAATCGTCTATCCGGTGCATCTTAACCCCAACGTTAGCGAGCCCGTGAACCGCATTCTGAGCGGCATCGACAATATCATCCTGATCGAACCCCAGGAGTATCTGCCGTTTGTCTGGTTAATGAACCGCGCCTGGATCATCCTGACCGATTCTGGCGGTATTCAGGAAGAGGCGCCTTCGCTGGGTAAACCGGTGTTGGTGATGCGCGATACCACGGAACGGCCTGAAGCCGTCGATGCCGGAACGGTGCGCCTTGTAGGTACGGATATTGAAAAAATCGTAAATGAAGTCAGTACATTACTGACGGATGAAGCGATGTGGCAGGCCATGAGCCATGCCCACAATCCTTATGGCGACGGCAGCGCCTGCGCAAAGATTTTACATGCACTGAAAACGTCTGGATTACAACATGACCTTTAACACCATCTCCGTTATCGGACTGGGTTACATTGGGCTGCCTACCGCAGCCATTTTTGCCTCTCAAGGGAAACGCGTTGTTGGCGTTGATGTTAATGCCCACGCAGTAGAAACCATTAATCGCGGCGACATTCATATCGTCGAACCGGAACTGGATGCGGTAGTGAAAACCGCAGTGCAGCAAGGTTTGCTGCGAGCCACCTTAACGCCGGAAGCGGCAGACGCGTTTTTGATCGCGGTGCCGACGCCATTTATGGCCGACCACCAGCCCGATTTGCGCTACGTTAAAGCCGCCGCCGAGTCGATTGCGCCAGTGCTCAAAGCCGGTGATTTAGTGATCCTGGAATCCACTTCTCCAGTGGGTTCGACTGAGCAGATGGTGACGTGGCTGGCTGCTGCGCGCCCGGATCTGCGTTTTCCACAGCAGGGTGAGCAGCCCGATATCTTTATCGCCTACTGCCCTGAACGGGTATTGCCTGGGCAGATCATGCTCGAGCTGGTGAAAAACGATCGGGTGATTGGCGGCATGACGCCAGAGTGCTCGGCACGTGCCAGTGCGCTGTACCGTATTTTCCTGCAAGGTGAGTGCGTGGAAACCAATGCGCGCACCGCTGAAATGTGCAAACTGACCGAAAACAGCTTCCGCGACGTCAACATCGCTTTTGCCAACGAACTGTCACTGATTTGCGCAGAGCAAGACATTAACGTGTGGGAGCTGATTGCGCTGGCCAATCGCCATCCGCGCGTTAACATTCTCCAACCGGGTCCCGGCGTGGGCGGTCACTGCATTGCGGTTGATCCGTGGTTTATCGTGGCACAAAACCCACAACAGGCACGCCTCATCCGCACCGCGCGTGAAGTCAACGATGCCAAACCCCACTGGGTGCTGGACCAGGTGAAAAAAACCGTGGCGGATTGCCTGGCGCAGAGCAACAAACGCGCCAGTGAAGTCACTATTGCCTGCTTCGGTTTAGCTTTTAAGCCCAATATTGACGACCTCCGTGAAAGCCCGGCGATGGAAGTGGCGCAACTGATTGCCGAGTGGCATCAGGGCAGCAACTGGGTAGTAGAACCGCACATTAGCCAGCTCCCCGCTGCACTGACTACCAGCCAACTGGTGGGTACGCAGCAGGCGCTGGAACAGGCCGATATCCTGGTAATGTTGGTAGATCATCAGGCGTTTCGCGCCATTGATGGCGGCCAGCTAGTGCAACAATGGATTGTTGACACTAAAGGAGTCTGGCGATGAAGCAATTTTTAATCACGGGTGGCGCGGGGTTCATTGGCTCCGCATTGGTACGCTATCTGATTAACCACACGGAACATCGCGTGGTGGTGGTAGATAAACTCACCTATGCTGGCAATCTCAGTTCGCTGAGCAGCGTCAGTGCGAATCCACGCTTTGCCTTTGAGCAGGTGGATATCTGCGATCGCGCTGAGTTAGATCGCGTGCTCCAGCACTATCAGCCCGATTGTTTGATGCACCTGGCGGCAGAGAGCCATGTCGATCGCTCGATTGACGGGCCCGTGGCGTTTATTGAAACCAATATTCTCGGTACTTTTCATCTGCTCGAAGCCACGCGCCATTACTGGAGCCAGCTCGCAGAAGCACGTAAAAGTGCATTTATTTTCCACCATATTTCCACCGATGAAGTGTTTGGCGATCTGCATGACGAGCAGAGTTTCTTCACCGAAACCACCCCTTATGCCCCCAGCAGCCCCTATTCGGCATCGAAAGCCGGCAGCGATCACCTGGTGCGAGCCTGGCTGCGTACTTACGGCTTACCCACCATCATCACCAACTGTTCAAACAACTACGGACCGTACCATTTCCCGGAAAAGTTGATCCCTCTGACCATTATTAATGCGTTGGCGGGTAAGCCATTGCCGGTGTATGGCAACGGACAGCAAATCCGTGACTGGCTGTTTGTGGAAGACCACGCCCGGGCGCTGTACTGCGTGGTGAGCAGCGGAAAAGTGGGGGAGACCTATAATATTGGTGGGCACAATGAACGACGCAATCTGGACGTCGTTGAAACGCTGTGCGACTTGCTGGACGAACTGGCTGAAGATCGTCGCCCTGTTGGCATCGCCAGCTACCGTGAGTTGATCACCTTTGTGACTGACCGACCCGGCCACGATCAGCGCTATGCCATTGATGCCAGCAAAATTGAGCGTGAGCTTGGCTGGACGCCCGCAGAGACCTTCGAAAGCGGTATGCGCAGCACGGTGAGCTGGTTCCTCAACCATGAAAGCTGGTGGCGTAATATTCTGGATGGCAGCTATCGCGCTGAGCGCCTCGGCCTCGCTGCCCGTCAGTAAGGAGTTTTCATGAAAGGTATTATCCTTGCAGGCGGCAGTGGCACGCGACTGCATCCGATCACCCGTGCCATCTCCAAGCAGCTGTTGCCGGTGTACGACAAGCCGATGATCTATTATCCGCTGTCGGTGCTGATGCTGGCCGGCATTCGCGATATTTTGCTGATCACCACGCCGCAGGATCGCAGTGACTTTGAGCGTCTGCTGGGCGACGGTAGCGAATTTGGTGTGCGCCTGAGCTATGCCGAACAACCCAGCCCAGACGGGCTGGCGCAGGCATTTATCATTGGTGAATCTTTTATTGGCGACGATAGCTGCTGCCTGGTGCTGGGCGATAACCTCTATTTTGGCCAGGGGTTTAGTCCAAAACTCAAAAAAGTAGCGGCCCGCACCCAGGGGGCTACCGTATTTGGCTATCAGGTGATGGACCCCGAACGATTTGGCGTGGTGGAGTTTGATGATGACTTCAATGCGATCTCAATAGAAGAGAAACCCACTAAGCCTCGTTCACGCTGGGCCGTAACCGGGCTCTATTTCTATGATAATCGGGTGGTGGAGTTCGCTAAACAGGTCAAACCTTCGGAGCGGGGCGAGCTGGAGATCACTGCGATTAACCAGATGTATCTTGAGCGCGGCGAACTGGCGGTGGAACTGCTGGGGCGCGGCTTTGCCTGGCTTGACACTGGCACCCATGACAGCCTGATAGAGGCGAGCATGTTTGTGCAGACGGTAGAGAATCGCCAGGGGTTCAAAATTGCCTGTCTGGAAGAGATTGCCTGGCGCAATGGCTGGTTGAGTGACGATCAGCTACGTGCGGCGGGAGAAGCGCTAATCAAAACTGGCTACGGTCAGTATCTGTTGGATCTGTTGCATGTCCGTCCACGTCAATATTAATCCCCTTCACTGGGAACAGGACTTTTTTGGCCTGAGCAGTGCCCGTCTGGATCTGGATGGCGAGATGCCGCTGGCCGAAGCGCTGGCAGCGCCCTATGCGCTATTGCAGGTTAAAGTCCCTGCCGATCGCAGCACAACCCTTGATGTACTCAGTCAACATGGCTTTCAACTGGTGGAAGGGGAAGCGGATTTTTGCCTGACCATCGCGGCGACAGAACGGCAGAGTGGCATTCGTATCGCGCGTGAAAGCCAGATTCCGCTGCTGCGTAGCGCGGCGGCAGAGGTCTTCAGCCAGAGCCGTTTTCGTGCGCCGTGGTTCAGCGCCGATGCCAGCAGCCGTTTTTATGCCCAGTGGGTGGAAAATGCCGTGCGTGGCACCTTTGATCATCAATGTCTGCTGGCGAGTGATGAGCAGGGCAATCTGCTGGGATTTGCCTCGCTCCGTGAACAGTCCGGTGAGGGTCGAATCGGTTTACTGGCCGTGATGCCTGATGCACGCGGTAATGGTTTGGGTGAACGCTTACTGTTGGCTGCGGCGGACTGGTGCCGGGTCAGACGATTATCGCACTTGCGTGTTGCGACACAGCTCAGCAACCTCGCGGCAATGCGCCTTTATTCACGCAGTGGGGCGAGGCTGGAAAGCACCGCCTACTGGCTCTACAGGAAAAATCATGATTCCATTTAATGCGCCACCCGTTGTCGGTAGCGAAAGCGAATATATGCAGTCAGCCATGGCGAGCGGCAAGCTGTGTGGTGACGGTGGCTTTACTCGTCGCTGTCAGCAGTGGCTTGAACATCGCTGTGGCAGCAAGAAAGTATTGCTGACGCCATCCTGCACCGCGTCGTTAGAGATGGCCGCAATCCTGATCAATATTCAGCCCGGCGATGAAGTGATCATGCCGAGCTACACCTTTGTTTCCACCGCCAATGCGTTTGTTCTAAGGGGTGCGACCATCGTCTTTGTGGACGTTCGTCCGGATACGCTCAATATTGATGAAACCCTGATTGAAGCCGCGATTACCGAAAAAACGCGCGCGATTGTCCCTGTTCACTATGCGGGCGTGGCCTGTGAAATGGACACCATCCTGGCATTGGCGGACAAGTACAACCTGTTTGTGATTGAAGATGCCGCTCAGGGGGTGATGTCGCGCTATAAAGGCCGTCCTCTTGGCACCCTGGGCCATATTGGCTGCTTTAGCTTCCATGAAACCAAAAACTACACGGCTGGAGGGGAAGGCGGCGCAACCTTGATTAATGACGCTAGCCTGATTGAACGCGCAGAGATCATCCGCGAGAAAGGGACCAACCGCAGCCAGTTCTTCCGTGGTCAGGTGGATAAATATACCTGGCGTGATATTGGCTCCAGCTACCTGATGGCCGATTTACAAGCGGCCTACCTCTGGGCACAGCTGGAAGTGGCGGACCGTATCAATCAGCAGCGACTGCGTTTGTGGCAGCGTTACTATGATGCGCTGCAACCGCTGGCGGCCGAGGGGCGGATCACGCTGCCGGTGGTGCCAGACGGGTGCGACCATAATGCGCATATGTTCTACATTAAGCTGCGCGACCAGGCAGACCGTCAGGCGTTAATCAACTGGATGAAAGAGGCGGAGATCCTCGCGGTGTTCCACTATATTCCGCTGCATTCGTCACCCGCAGGGCTGGAGTTTGGCCGCCTGCACGGCGAAGACCGCTTCACGACCGTAGAGAGCGAGCGTCTGCTGCGGTTGCCGCTGTTTTATAACCTGTCAGACAATAATCAGACCACGGTGATTAACTCGTTGCTGAGTTTCTTTTCCTGATGTCGCTGGCGAAAGCCTCGGTGTGGACGGCGGCCTCCACACTGGTAAAGATTGTTGCAGGCCTGGTGGTCGTCAAGCTGTTGGCCGTCAGTTTTGGCCCGGAAGGGGTAGGGCAGGCGGGTAACTTTCGCCAGCTCGTGACCGTGTTGGGCGTGCTGGCCGGCGCGGGTATCTTTAATGGCGTTACCGCGAGCGTAGCGCAGTACCAACAGCAACCGGAGCAGCTGCGTACGTTAACGGGAACGGCATCGGCGATGGTGTTGGGTTTCTCGACGCTGCTGGCGCTGGTGTTTATTCTCGCCGCAGGCCCGATAAGCCAGGCGTTGTTTGGTCATGATGGCTACCAACAGGTGATTCGCATTCTGGCGTTTCTGCAACTGGGCATTGCCTGGGCCAACCTGACGTTAGCGTTAATTAAAGGCTTCCGCGATGCTCGCGGTAACGCTCTGGCGCTGATTGTCGGCAGCCTTATCGGCGTATTGGGGTATCTGCTCTGCTGGTGGCTGGGCGGCTACGCTGGCGCTCTGGTAGGGCTGGCACTGGTGCCTGCGCTACTGGCGATCCCTGCCATGCTGCTGCTTAAACGTCGTGTTCCGTTGCCACTGTCCTGGTTGAAACCCTGCTGGCACAGCGGCATGGCACGTAGCCTGGCAAAATATACGCTGATGGCGTTAATCACCTCCGCGACAATACCGCTGGCATGGATGATGATGCGAAACTTGCTGGCGGCTCACGCTGGCTGGGCGCAGGTGGGCTTGTGGCAAGCGGTGACCAGCATCTCGGATGCCTATCTGCAATTTATCACGGCGACCTTTAGCGTCTGGCTTCTGCCTACGCTGGCACGGCTACAACATAAACGGGATATCGCGGTAGAGATTGGCCGGGCACTGCGCTTTGTTATTCCTGCGGTAGCGGCAGCCAGCCTTTTAGTCTGGCTCCTGCGTGATGTGGCTATCTGGCTGCTATTTTCAGACCGTTTTACCGCCATGCGTGACCTGTTCGTCTGGCAGTTAAGCGGTGATGTGTTTAAAGTAGCAGCCTATGTTTTCGGTTATCTGGTGATTGCAAAAGCCTCTTTGCGCTTTTATTTGCTCACTGAGATCAGCCAGTTTGCGCTGTTGACCGGTTTTTCACGCTGGTTGATTCCATTGCATGGCGCTACGGGGGCTGCTCAGGCCTACATGGCGACCTATATCTGCTACTTTGCCCTTTGTTGCGGCACTTTTGCCCTCTATTGCCGAAAAAAATGACTGTAATTCATGTTTTAGGGGCTGATATTCCCCACCATAACCAGACTGTATTGCGCTTCTTTAATGATGTGCTTAGTGAAGCTCAGCCGAGTGCTGCGCCACGCCGCTTTATGGTGGTGAGCCGCGAGCCGCAGAGCCTGTTAAGCTTCCCAGCGCTGGATATCGAAATTTTCGCCAGTAAAAAAGACCTGGCACAGACGTTGGTTGCGCGTGCCCGCGATCGCCAACAGCGTTTCTTCTGCCACGGTCAGTTTAATCCCTGGATTTGGCTGGCGCTGCTGAGTGGCAAGATTCAGCGTGGGCAGCTGTTGTGGCACGTTTGGGGAGCCGATCTGTATGAAGATTCGCGCAGCCTGAAGTTCCGCCTGTTTTATCTGCTACGTCGCCGCGCTCAGGGCCGTGTTGCGCATGTTTTTGCCACCCAAGGCGATCGGCTCTATTACCAACAGCGACATCCAAAGGTGGCGACGTCACTGCTCTATTTCCCGACGAAAATGCCTGCGGTCGCCCCACAGACGCAGGCCCCACAGGGGCCGCTGACCATTCTGTTAGGGAACTCTGGCGATGCCAGTAACCGACATATTGCCGGGCTGGAGGCCATTCATGCCCAGTTTGGCAGTGAGGTAAAGGTTGAAGTCCCGCTTGGCTACCCGCCAAATAATCACGCGTATGTTGAGGAAGTTGCGGCGGCTGCACAGCGCCTGTTCCCACAGGGTCAGGTTAACCTGCTGCGTGACAAGCTGGCCTTTGATGACTATCTGCAGCTGCTGGCGCGCTGTCAGTTGGGTTATTTCATGTTTGAACGCCAGCAGGGTATTGGCACGCTATGCCTGCTGATTCAGGCGCATATTCCGTTCGTACTCCAGCGCAAAAACCCCTTCTGGCATGACCTTGCGGCGCAGAATCTGCCGCTGCTGTTCAGTGATGAAGCCTTAACACCCGCGCGTATTGCCGAAGCTCAGCAACAGTTGGCGTTGTGCGATCAGCAGCAGATTGCGTTTTTTGCCCCAGGCTATCTTGCGGGTTGGCGTCATGTTTTAGCGTTGTGTGAAGGAGAATCATCATGAGCCTGATGCAGTTTAGTGGCCTGTTGGTGGTTTACCTGCTCTCGCTGGGGTTCATTCTGACCCTGACCTGGCGTGAATTTAAACGGGTACGTTTTAACTTCCACCTGTTTTTCACCCTGTTGTTTCTGTTGACCTTTTACTTTGGCTTCCCGCTTACCAGCGTGCTGGTGTTCCGTTTCAACGTCAACGTTGTCCCTGCGGTGAATCTGCTTGAGGCGTTACTGGGTGCAACGGCGTTCTATGCCATCTATTACGTCAGCTATAAAGTCCGGCTCCGGCCTGCGGTGGCGGCCCCCCCTCGTCCGTGGTTGCAGATGAATCGCGTAGAGACTCACCTGACCTGTGTGCTGCTGGCATTAGTGGCTATTGGCACGGTAACGGTCTTCTTTATGCATAACGGACTTCTGCTGTTCCGCCTCACGGCATACAACCAAATCTTCTCCAGCGAAGTCTCTGGTGTGGCGCTGAAACGCTTTTTCTACTTCTTTATCCCCGCCATGCTGGTGGTTTACTTCCTGAAGCCAACCTGGAAGAACTGGCTGATGTTCCTGGCGGTCACTGTTGCCTTCGGCCTGCTAACGTATGCACTGGTGGGCGGTACGCGTGCCAATATCATCATCGCTTTTGCGCTGTTTTTGTTTATTGGGATTACCCGAGGCTGGATCACGCTGTGGATGCTGCTGTTTGCAGGCGTGATGGCGGTAGGCGGCATGTTCTGGCTGGCGCTACGGCGCTACAACCTGGACGTGATGGGGGAAGAGGCGGTTTATACTTTCCTCTATCTGACGCGTGACACCTTCTCGCCGTGGGAGAATCTTGGCCTTCTGCTGGAGAATTATCATAAAATTCACTTCCAGGGCATCGCCCCGATGTGGCGGGATTTTTACGTCTTCATTCCCAGCTGGCTATGGCATGACCGGCCTTCAACGGTGTTGAACACGGCGAACTATTTCACCTGGGATGTGCTGGATAATCACTCTGGCCTGGCCATCTCACCGACCTTATTAGGTTCACTGGTGGTGATGGGCGGCGTGTTTGCGATTCCACTGGGTGCCGTTTTTGTCGGGATGATAATGAAAGGCTTTGATGCGCTGTATCAGCGCGGTCGTGAAGAGAGCAACCGCTACAGCGGGGCCATTCTGCAAAGTTTTTGCTTTGGTGCGGTGTTTAATATGATCGTGCTGGCGCGTGAGGGACTGGATGCCTTTGGCTCGCGAGTGGTGTTTTTTGCCGTGATCTTCGGGGCTTGTGTGTTGGTGGCTAAGCTACTTTACTGGCTGCTGGACTATGCGGGTGTCATTCGTGTGCGAGCAACGGCGATAACTCTGCCCGTCGCCAGCGCGGCAACTCATGAAAAAAATGGATAACCATGACGACCTCTTTTGAAAAGCCACGCTTTAGCATTCGTGGCGTGGCGTTGTACGGCTTTAAAAGTACCGCGGCTTTTCTGGATTTTCTGCTGCCTGGGGAGCAGGTACGCAGTGGCACTCTGGTGGCGATTAACGCTGAAAAGGTGCTGACCGCTGAGCGAGACAGTGAAGTGAAAGAGCTGCTGGATCACGCGGAGTTTAAGTATCCCGATGGCATCAGCATTGTGCGCTCTATTCGCAAAAAGTATCCCGAGGCGCAAATTGCCCGCATAGCCGGCGCGGATTTATGGGAAGCGCTGATGGCAAGGGCAGGAGAGCGCGGTATTCCGGTGTTTCTGATTGGCGGCAAGCCTGTGGTGCTGGATGCCACATGCGACAAACTCCGTCAGCAGTGGGGCGTTAATATTGTCGGCACGCAGGATGGCTACTTTGCCGCTGAAGAGCGCGAAGCCCTGTTTGCTCGCATTGCTGCCAGTGGCGCGCAGATTGTTACGGTTGCGCTGGGCTCACCGCGTCAGGAGCTGCTGATGCGTGATTGCCGGCAGTATGCACCCGATGCGCTGTATATGGGCGTGGGCGGTACGTACGATGCTTTTACTGGCCATGTGAAGCGCGCACCGAAAATCTGGCAGAAAATGGGGCTGGAGTGGCTCTACCGTCTGATTCAGCAACCCAGTCGCTGGCGCAGGCAGATAAAGTTGCTGAAATATCTTGGCTACCATTTGCGTGGCGAACTGTGATTTTGCCGCTTATTTCAGCAATCACGGCCGCTAACGGTGGGTTTGTGTACGGTTTCGCGACGAAGTGCGCAAACTCTGAGCATACGCGATTTTTTTATAAAAAAGCACTGGACAGGATCGCCCCGAGTCCTTAGTATGCACATCCGCAACGGCGCTACGCGCCCGTAGCTCAGCTGGATAGAGCGCTGCCCTCCGGAGGCAGAGGTCTCAGGTTCGAATCCTGTCGGGCGCGCCATTAACTTGGGCGCATGAGCTTCGGTGGTAAGATTTACCGCGTTAGGCAGTGATTAGTAAGCAGTAATGTTTACGCACCAGAATTATGGTGGCTATAGCTCAGTTGGTAGAGCCCTGGATTGTGATTCCAGTTGTCGTGGGTTCGAGTCCCATTAGCCACCCCAAATTTTGCTGGACATGCGATGGTGGCGGAATTGGTAGACGCGCTAGCTTCAGGTGTTAGTGTTCTTACGGACGTGAGGGTTCAAGTCCCTCCCTTCGCACCAGGCAAAATTAAGTAGTACAGGGTAAAAAATCGGCGAGTAGCGCAGCTTGGTAGCGCAACTGGTTTGGGACCAGTGGGTCGGAGGTTCGAATCCTCTCTCGCCGACCAATTCGAAGAACCTGCTTGAAAAAGCAGGTTTTTTTTCGTCTGTCATAAACCCACCGCCGACAGTGTCGCTTTATTCTTTTGTGGATGTCGCTATCTGGTGACGTTTAACGCATTGATAAATAACATCCTTACCTTTCTTTGCACCGTTTGTCGTTAACCGGCGACACCTGAGCCTGTGCGTTGCAAACACAGTGCCAAACATCTTTTCTTTATATACTTGATAAGTAAGTAAAAAATTCATTTTCTGCCATTCTGGCACGGCTTGTGCAATACTTAGCGTGTAGATGCTCATTCTATTTTTTATGTCAGCTTCGGCGACATAAGCCCAGGAATGATGCAGAGCCCTATTGGGTGCCTGTTGTCCGGTTTGTCTGTATCGCTTCGGCCTTACAGCAGTAAGGGACAATACGTTGAGTCGGGCACCTTTCGGTTGTCAAACCGACCTGATCCTTACACCTGCCTCGGCAGGTGTTTTTTTTATCCTGAATTCCGCTGTAATGCTGTAAATCAAGCCGTGTCCTGCTGCGATAATAGTCTGTGGTCTATATCTTTCCGATAGTCTAAAATCTATCAGGATAATGCGACGTGTGGACGATTGAAGTAACGGATAACTTCTCCAACTGGTTTGATCAGCAGGATAATGAGATACAGCTAGATGTGATTGCCGCGTTGACGCTACTTGAGCAGGATGGGCCAAACCTGTCTCGGCCTCATGTATATACGCTCTATGGTTCTGCACTGACCAATTTGAAAGAACTGAGAGTACAGAGCAAAGGTAGGCCAGTGCGTTGCTTTTTTGTGTTTGATCCCCGTCGATGTGCAATCGTGCTGTGTGCAGGGAATAAGACGGGTAAGCAAGAAAAAATTTTCTACCGGAGAATGATCAAAACGGCAGAGCAGGGGTATTTCCGACATCTTCAATCTTTGAGTAGGGGGAAAAAATGAAAACATTAAACGATCTTCGTGCAACGCTTACCCCTGATGAACAGCGGCAGGTGAGTGATAAAGTCGCTCAAATGCGGCTAGACACCCAGCTGTTTAAGCTGCGTGAAGCGATGGAAAAGACCCAGCGTGAGCAGGCAACAGCAATGGGTATTGCCCAGCCCTCCGTAGCCGCGATTGAAGCCCGAGGGGAAGATTTAAAAATTGCCACTCTGAAACGATATGTAGAGGCGCTGGGAGGAGAATTGACGCTGGCAGTGAATATGCCCGGAGGGCGGCGGATTGATTTTACTTTATGATGTAAAAAAGCCGGGCTGTAGACCCGGCTTTCACGTTTCTGAAGCTTCATAGCTTTCCAAACCTGCTTCGGCAGGTGTTTTTTTGCCTGTGCAAAGATCGTTTTTTATCCAGAATGACAATGGGCATAATTTGCACTACTCTATGTGAGACAAAGTCACACACAGGAGCATTTATGCCATTATCCAGACTCCGACAACAGGGTGGTGCTGTTGTACTAACCATACCCGGTGAAATCATTGCCAGCATGGGCTGGCGTATCGGAACGGAACTTGATGTTTCCGCTTCAGGTGAAGGTGTAAGCATCACACCTCTTCACAGGACCGCCAGAGGCCGCAAAACGGTTAGTGAGCTGCTGGCAGGCATCGATAGTGAAGAGATTATACTTCTGAATCAGGAGTTAAGTGATGAGCTATCTTCGGAGCCGACAGGTAGAGAGGATATTTGATGGTTTCAAGGAGGATTCCTCAAAAGGGCGAAATCTGGCACGTTAATGGCGATCCGGTATCAGGAAAAGAATTTAAAGGCCCTCATTACTATTTGGTGATTTCTGTACGAGAACTGGTGGCTGCATTGGGTACGGCTGTTTGTATTCCGGTCACGAGTGGAGGCCAGGCTGCACGCTCGGCGGCTGTTACCGTTTATATAGATGGAAGCAGCACAGATACAGGAAAGGTCACAGGTGTTGCCCTGTGTTATCAGCTCAGCTCTCTGGATTTGCCTGCCAGAAATGCCAGTTTCAGCGCAAAAGTAGAACCCCATGTCATGGATGAAATATTGGCAAAAATTGTGGATTTAATCGATCCACAATAAAAAAGCCGGGCCGACCTGAATGATCGACCCGGCTTTTAACTGTCTTGAGATTTACTGCCCTGGATTATTCTTCAGCGTCAGCAACAATCCTTCACGACGCATGGTTGCCGCGTCTTCCGGGCGGCGCAGATGATCGTAAACATCGGCCAGCCAGGCGTAGTCAAACGCATCAGGACGCTGTGCCAGCGCCTGCTTAAACGCTTCTGCCGCCGGTTCCCATTCACCGTGACGCATCAGTAACTGGCCCAGGGTGCTGTGCAGCAATGGCGTGGCACCGTGTTGTTTAATCTGCTGACGCAGGGCTTTTTCCAGCGCCGCAGTATTGCCGCTTTGAATGCGGGGCATCAGTAACACCAGACGGTCGTCGTAATGTTTTTTCAGCCCTTCCAGCAGAATGCTTTGTGCAGTATCTGCATCATCGCACTCAATCAGATGTTCAGCCATTGCGACCTGGAGTGTCGTTTCCTGGCGCGTTTTGCGGCTCTGATTCTGCCACCAACGCTTCAGGCCTTCGCTACCCTGATCGGCCATTGCCTGGCTCATTAAGCCCAGCCATGCCTGCTGTTGCAGTGCCAGACGATGATCTTCTGTGGCGACCTGCACTTTTTCCATCGCCGGAAGAATATCGATCAACGCACTCCAGGCACCGGTTCTGACATAGGCTTGTTCTGCCAGGCGCAGGACTTCAGGATGGCGCGGAGCGACTTCCAGCAGGCGATCGATGGTATGGCGCGCCGCATGATCTTCATTACGTGCCAACTGGATACGTGCGCGAGTGATCGCGACCGGGATAGTGTCATTGTCAGACAGCTCGGCGGCACGCGCCAGATGCTGATTCGCCCGTGTTTCATCACCACGCTGTTGTGCCGCTTCGGCCGCCAACAGGTAATTAGCCACTGGCACATCAGCATGATCAGCATCGCGTGATAGCAGCTTTTCTACCTGTTTGTAGTCACCTTCCGCCAGCTTCATCAACGCACTTTGCGTTTGACGCTGGGCACGACGGCGCTTACGTCCGCTGAACCAGCCGCGCGTGCGCTTTCCGGTCATAAACAGGCGGCGAAGTAGCCATTCAACGCCAAGGATGATCAACAGTGCCACAATCAGGATGATCGACAGGCCGGTGACGGTGGTTTCAATGTTCCAGTTGTCGGTCTGGATCAGCACGTAGCCCTGGTGACCGGCAATCATCGGTCCCACCACGATACCGGCGATGAGTAACACAAACAGGATTAGCACTTTTAACATGCTTAACCTCCCTGCTGATGTGGCGCGACAGAGGGCTGTGCCATCAGGCTACGCACGCGTGTCTGCATCAGTTTATCGAGCAGTGGCTGGCTGGTCAGACTCTCTGGCAGATCCATATTGATGCTCTGCTGGCTAAGATCGTCCAACTGGTTCAGGAAGGCTTTGGTGGCCGCATCGTTAGTATCGTACCAGGCGCGAACCCAGGTAGAAACCGCATCGATCGACTGCTTATAAACTTCATTCTGGTGGCGTGGTACCGCTTGTGCGGCAATCAGCAGACGCGAGCGGATATTTTCCCGCAAATAGATGTCCTGGTTAGGGGCCAGCAGTGGTTGCGCGGTGGTATCGCGGCGACGGATGGTAATGAAGTCATCCATAAAGTTGTGCCAGCTTTTAACCAGGTTTTGTCGCCATTCACGCAGGGAGCTGGAGAGTTCCCCGCTGTCGTTGTCCATCGGCGAATCATCACTGTCGTTGTCAGCGAGACGCAGGTTATCCACGCCATTGGACAGCTGATTCAGACGCAAAATAATGCCGTCATAGTCGACCTGACTGATGGCAGAAAGCGTGCTGATATCTTCCGTCAGTGCGCGACGTACGTTCATCACGCTAGGGTCGTTCATATCTGCGAGGCTGTCATCCGCACTTTTTAGCAGGGCGGCGGCGGTAGTGACATCCTGATCGCTCCACAGCTTGCGTCCGGCCAGTTTCACCAGGTAGTCAGCCTGAGAAATAAGCCAGGTGTTCACATCATTACCGGAAATCATCGCAACCCGCTGGCGTAAATCATCCAGGGCTTTCGCGGTGGCTTCCTGTTGGCTACGAGCCTGCTGTAGCGCAGTGTTAGCGCTATTGAGCTGCTGTGCCAGCTGCTGATTTTCACGGTTATTTTGTTGCTGCAACGCGCTGAGTTGATCGCTCAGCTGTTGATTAACCTGTGCCTGCAAATCGGCCTGCTGTTTCCCATGCAGATATAAACCGGTTCCCAGCGCCAGTGCGATAACAATCGCAACTGCGCCCAGCACCAGACCACCATTTTTCTTCTGGTGGGTCTGCGGGTTCTGAGCAGATGAGAGGCTTTTTTCCGCTGGGGTGGTCTCTTCAACCATGGCGGAGGAGTCTTTGTGTTCCGTCATTGTGGCACATCCCATTGTTAAGTTCAGCGTAACGCGCGCAGCAGCGCATCGTTATCGGCACCATCGGCTACCGTAATATTCTGCCAGCCCAAACCGGCTGCCAGCGTAGCCAAACGTTCACTGACGACCAGTAGCCGACAGTGTAATAACCATTCCTCACGGTCAACGGTGGGGAACAGTGAATACAGCTGTTGTAACATTTCGCCGCTGCTCACGACCAGAGTATCAATACCCCGGTTACGCCAGCGGTGGCCTTCAAATGCACCGTCATACTGCTTTGCCCGACGTTGGTAACACTCAATAAAGCTGACATTAGCCCCCCGTTCGCGCAGGGTATCTGCAATCAGGGTTCTGCCACCGTTGCCCCGTAGCAGTAAAGCCCGCTTACCGGCTACGTTGTGCAAGCGGCCAAGTCGCACCAGCTCTTCACTGGTCTCTTCTGCCTGAGGGTATTCAACCGGTAAATTACTGACGGTGTGGAATGCCAGAGCGGTGCTGCGCCCAATGGCATAATAGTCGGGAATGGTCGGCCATGCCGCCCCGGCGTGCTGCATTGCGGGGTGGGCATGAAAGATAACCTGCTGTGAAAGCAAGAAAACCAGATCGCCTGGCTTTAGCGCTTGTAGCTGTTGTGCTAAATGGGGGAGATCGCCGCCCGGTGCGAATTCAATCAGCGGCAGTGACCACGCCAGTTTACCCGCCGCTTGCAGACGGGTAACCAGTTGGCTGGCAGCCGGCTCTGGGCGGGTCACCAGAATGGTCATGCAGGCGGTTGCCCTTGATAGACCTCGCGCAGGATCTCGCGTGCACCATTATTTAGCAGCTCTTCCGCCAGTGAGATGCCCATCTGCTCAGCCTGCTGGCGTGTGCCGCGACGTTCACCACTGATCATCTTGCTACCATCCGGAGAGCCAACCAGCCCGCGCAGCCACAGTTCTTCACCATGCAATTCTGCGAAGCTGCCAATCGGCACCTGACATCCGCCTTCGAGACGGGTATTCATGGCACGTTCCGCACGGACGCAGACCGCGGTGTCTTCATGATTCAGCGCCTGAAGCAGATTAATCAGCTCGGCATCATCCAGACGGCACTCAATGCCGACGGCACCCTGGCCCACAGCGGGCAAAGAGATATCACTTGGAAGTGCCTGACGAATGCGTGCTTCTAAGCCGAGGCGGATCAATCCGGCAGAGGCCAGAATAATGGCATCATATTCGCCCGCATCGAGTTTCCCCAGACGCGTTCCTACGTTACCACGCAGCGAACGAATAATAAGGTCCGGGCGACGTGCGCTCAACTGGCACTGACGACGCAGGCTGGAGGTACCCACCACTGCGCCTTGCGGCAGCTCGTCAATGGAAGCGTACTGATTAGAAACAAAGGCATCACGTGGATCTTCACGCTGGCAGATCGTGACTAAGCCCAGTCCTTCCGGGAATTCGACGGGAACGTCTTTCATGGAGTGCACGGCTAAATCGGCACGTCCTTCCAGCATTGCCACCTCAAGCTCTTTGACAAACAGGCCTTTGCCACCGACTTTAGCCAGTGGTGTATCCAGGATCACATCCCCTTTGGTGACCATTGGCACCAGTTCAACGCGCAGCCCCGGCCAGGCGGCCATCAGGCGCTGTTGGACATATTGTGCTTGCCACAGCGCAAGAGGACTTTGCCTTGTAGCAATTCTGAAAATTTTGTCTAACATTCTGTTAACCATTTTGATCGTTCATCGATTATCCTATCATCGATAGGGGAATGCTGTCAGTTTCAAAGGACTGAAATGGGTCTGACCCTCGATTCCTTTTGGTAGATTAAGGTGGCTGAAGGGGTTAGTCTGAAAAGCACGGAATGCCAGACAGAACGTGCTAAAATGTTAAGTAGCGCAACTTTCTTTACGGTCAATCTCTCAAGTGTTAGATTGATCACGTTTTCATCAGCCGCATAATTTAACTACACCAAGGCTGAGAATGAAAACACGGTGCTTACACAATCCGGACAATCAGGCGAAACGTCTTGTACCTCTACATTGAGACACTGAAACAGAGACTGGATGCAATCAACCAGCTGCGCGTAGACCGCGCACTGGCTGCTATGGGGCCTGCTTTCCGGCACGTCTTCACTCTGCTGCCAACCCTGTTACATCATCATCATCCGTTAATGCCGGGCTACCTCGAAGGTAGTGTTCCCCATGGCATCAGCTTCTATACGCCCGATGAAAATCAGCAGCAGCTTCTGGCTGAGCTCATCGATGGCGACGATCTGCACGTTGTTCCCCCTGCCAAGGGCGAAATGCCGATTACCGGCATTTACTCCATGGGCAGTACCTCATCCGTGGGGCAAAACAGTGTCTCTGACCTCGATATCTGGGTCTGCCACCAGTCATGGCTGGATAACGAAGAGCGCATGAACCTGCGGCGTAAATGTACGCTGCTGGAAAAATGGTGCCTGTCGTTGGGCATGGAAGTCAGCTTCTTCCTGATCGATGAGAACCGCTTCCGCCACAATGAAAGTGGTAGCCTTGGTGGAGAAGATTGCGGATCAACCCAACATATCCTGCTGTTAGATGAATTCTACCGTACGGCAGTGCGTATGGCGGGTAAGCGTATTCTGTGGAACATGGTGCCGAATGAAGAGGAGCACCACTACGATGACTACGTCATGTCATTGTATGCACAGGGTGTGTTAACACCGAACGAATGGCTGGATTTAGGCGGGCTGGGCACGCTCTCCGCAGAAGAGTATTTCGGTGCCAGCCTGTGGCAGCTGTATAAAAGCATTGATTCACCGTACAAAGCGGTGTTGAAAACCTTGCTGCTGGAAGCGTACAGCTGGGAATACCCCAACACCCAACTGTTGGCGATGGACATTAAACAGCGCCTGCACGATGGCGAAATTGTCTCGTTCGGTCTCGATCCTTATTGCATGATGCTGGAACGCGTGACGCGCTATCTCACCAGCATTGATGATCAACCGCGCCTCGATCTGATTCGCCGCTGTTTCTATCTTAAAGTGTGCGAAAAGCTTTCCCATGAACAGCACCACGACCGCACCGCATGGCGGCGTGAAATCCTCGCCCAGTTGGTTAAATCCTGGGGTTGGGATAGCGAAAAGCTGGCGATTCTCGATAATCGCGCCGAGTGGAAAATCGAACGGGTACGCGAAGCGCACAATGAGCTGCTCGATGCGATGATGCAGAGCTATCGCAATCTGATCCGTTTTGCCCGTCGCAACAATTTAAGCGTCAGCGCTAGCCCGCAGGATATTGGCGTGCTGACGCGTAAACTGTACGCCGCATTCGAAGCGCTGCCCGGCAAGGTCACGCTGGTGAATCCACAGATATCGCCTGACCTGTCAGAGCCGAATCTGACCTTTATTCATGTCCCTGCTGGACGAGCAAATCGTGCTGGCTGGTATCTGTATAATCAGGCACCGGATATGGATTCCATCATTAGCCATCAGCCGCTGGAATATAACCGTTACCTCAACAAACTGGTGGCCTGGGCCTGGTTCAATGGCCTGCTGACGGACAAAACCCGTTTGCACATCAAAGGCAACGAGGTATGCGATTTGGCGCGCTTGCAGGAGTTGGTGCACGATGTCTCGCATCACTTCCCGCTGCGAGTGCCTGCGCCAACGCCAAAAGCGCTGTATAGCCCATGTGAAATCCGGCACTTATCGATTATCGTCAATCTTGAATATGATCCGACGGCGGCTTTCCGCAATCAGGTGGTGCATTTTGATTTCCGCAAGCTGGATGTGTTTAGCTTCGGTCAACAACAGCAATGCCTGATTGGCAGTATCGACCTGCTGTATCGCAACTCGTGGAATGAGGTGCGTACGCTGCATTTCAGCGGTGAGCAGGCGATGATTGAGGCGTTAAAAACCATTCTGGGCAAGATGCATCAGGATGCTGCGCCACCGGATACCGTTGAAGTGTTCTGCTACAGCCAGCACCTACGCGGATTAATTCGTACTCGTGTACAGCAACTGGTGTCTGAGTGCGTTGAACTGCGTCTCTCCAGTACTCGTCAGGAACCAGGACGCTTTAAAGCCTTACGCGTGGCTGGCGAAACCTGGGGCCTGTTCTTTGAACGGATGAGCGTCTCGGTGCAAAAGTTGGAAAATGCCGTGGAGTTCTATGGCGCCATCTCCAATAACAAGCTGCATGGGCTGTCGATAAAAGTCGAATCCAATCAAACGCCGCTGCCGCCGGTGGTTAACGGCTATGCCAGTGAAGGGATCATCCAGTTCTTCTTCGAAGATACCAGTGACGATCGCGGTTTCAATATCTACATCCTTGATGAAGCCAATCGGGTTGAGGTCTATCACCATTGTGAAGGCAGCAAAGAAGAGCTGGTGCGTGACGTCAGTCGCTTCTACTCCTCTTCGCACGATCGTTTCACCTATGGCTCCAGCTTCATTAACTTCAATCTTCCGCAGTTCTATCAAATTGTGCAGGTTGCAGAGCGTTATCAGGTGATTCCGTTCCGCAGCCAGACGCTGACCCAACTTTGCGCCGCTCAGCCCGAAAAAGAGCAGGCAGATTTTCTGCCACGTTTTCAGATGCACTGAGTTGTGCGCCACTCGCTGAAATCAGGGGGAATTCCTGTTGCTTTTCCGGGTTCAACTGCGATGATAAGCAGCAGGTTAAGGACAAAAAGAGCAATCAGCATGAAGAGAGTAGTTAGCCTGTTGGGTATGGCGCTAGCGCTAGCGAGCCTGGTCGGTTGTGGACTGAAAGGGCCGCTTTACTTCCCCACTGAACAAACGGATCAGCACAACAAAGCGGTAGCCCACACCCCCGACCAAACGGTAAACGATATGGTCGGCGGCAAGTCTGGCGTTCAGGCGAAGTAATCAGTAATGGTATACCCGGCGGAGCAGAAAATGCAGTTCTCGAAAATGCACGGCCTCGGTAACGACTTCATGGTCGTCGATGCGGTGACGCAAAACGTCTTTTTTTCACCCGAATTGATTCGTCGCCTTTCCGATCGGCATCTGGGCGTCGGGTTTGATCAGCTGTTAATCGTAGAACCGCCTTACGATCCGGAACTCGATTTTCACTACCGTATTTTCAACGCTGATGGCAGCGAAGTGGCGCAGTGTGGTAACGGTGCCCGTTGTTTCGCTCGCTTTGTGCGTCTGAAAGGGCTGACCAACAAAAACGATATTCGCGTAAGTACCCAAACGGGCCGCATGGTGCTCAGCGTCACGAAAGATGAGCTGGTGCGGGTCAATATGGGGGAACCGAACTTTGAACCGCAACAGGTGCCTTTCCGCGCCAATAAAGCGGAAAACCTCTATCTGCTGCGCGTTGCGGAACAAACGGTGATGTTCGGAGCCGTGTCGATGGGCAATCCACACTGCGTGATTCAGGTGGATAGCGTCGCGACGGCGGCGGTGGAAACCCTTGGCCCGGTGCTGGAAAGCCATGAGCGCTTCCCGGAACGCGTCAACGTGGGCTTTATGGAAGTGGTGAATCCTGAACACATCCGTCTGCGCGTCTATGAACGTGGAGCCGGAGAAACCCAGGCCTGTGGCAGCGGTGCGTGTGCAGCTGTGGCCTGTGGTATCCAACAAGGATTGCTGGCGAGCAAAGTACAGGTGGATCTCCCTGGCGGTACTTTGCACATCGCCTGGAATGGCACGGGACAGCCGCTGTATATGACAGGGCCCGCCACTCACGTTTATGACGGATTTATTCATCTATGAAAAATGTAGAAGAACAGGCGGAGAGCGCATTACTGCTAAACGACAGCGCCGTAAGTGATTTTTTACGGCAAAATCCTGACTTCTTCATTCGTAATGCCCGTCAGGTTGAGCAGATGATGGTGCCGCATCCGGTGCGCGGCAGCGTTTCACTGGTGGAATGGCATATGGCGCGCCAGCGTAATCATATTCAGCGCCTGGAAGAAGAGATTACCCTGCTGATGGAGCAAGCCACCGCTAACCATCAGCTGTTTGAACGGTTACTGATTTTGCAAGGCCACCTGGCATCGGCGGACTCCCTGCAGGATATGCTAAACCGCTTGCAGCGCTGGGCGCGAGAGCTGGGTCTGGCGGGTGCCAACATTCGTCTGTTCAATGAACAATGGGCGCTGGGGGCACCGTCTGACTTTGTGCAGCTTGGGCTATCACGCCAGGCATTTGAACCCCTGCGCATCCAACGCTTTGGTCAACAGCAGCACTATCTTGGGCCACTGAACGGCCCGGAACTGCTGCTGTTGCTGCCGCAGGCAAAGGCGGTGGGTTCGGTCGCAATGTCCTTACTCGGCCAGGAAGGCGATCTGGGCGTGTTGATATTTAGCAGCCGCGATAATCATCATTACCAGCCGGGTATGGGGACGATGTTGCTGCAGCATCTCGCGCATATGTTACCAGAACTGCTGTCACGCTGGATTACTCGTCTATGAGTGCGCCATTGCAGGAGGCAGTTGAAGGCTTTCTGCGCTACATCAAAGTAGAGCGGCAGCTCAGCCCGCTAACGCACAGCAATTATGCCCGGCAGCTAGCGGTGCTGACGCAAATGGCAGAAGAGATGCAGCTGACTGAGTGGCAGCAACTTGATTTAGTGCATGTCCGCAGTATGGTGGCGCGCAGCCGCCGGGCGGGATTACAACCTTCCAGCCTGGCCTTACGGCTGTCAGCACTCCGAAGCTTTCTTGACTGGCAGGTTAACCAGGGCTTGTTAAGTGCCAATCCGGCACGCGGCGTCAGCACCCCTCGCAGTGCGCGGCATCTGCCAAAAAATATGGATGTCGACGAAGTTAACCAACTGTTGGAGATCGACGCTACCGATCCTCTGGCTGTGCGCGATCGCACGATGCTGGAAGTGATGTATGGCGGTGGTCTACGTCTTTCTGAACTGGTTAATATCGACTGCCGCCATCTGGATCTCGATGTAGGTGAAGTCTGGGTGACGGGAAAAGGCAGTAAAGATCGCCGGGTGCCGATAGGTAAAACCGCAGTGCACTGGGTCGAACAGTGGCTTTCCCATCGCGCATTGCTGGCTGCCGAAGATGATGCGTTGTTCCTCTCCAGCCGAGGTAAACGTATTTCACTGCGCAATGTGCAGAAGCGTTTTGCCGAGTGGGGGATCAAACAGGGCGTCAGTAGCCACGTGCATCCGCATAAGCTACGTCACTCTTTTGCTACCCATGTACTCGAATCCAGTGGTGATTTGCGCGCCGTGCAGGAACTGCTGGGTCACGCCAGTCTCTCTACCACACAAATTTATACCCATCTCGATTTCCAGCATCTGGCATCGGTCTATGACAATGCTCATCCCCGGGCTAAACGAGGCAAAAAAGAATGAAGTTTTACCGCGCGTTGCGTCCTATCAAAGCCATGACTTTTGATTTTGACGACACCCTGTATGACAACCTGCCGGTGATTCGTAAAACCACCATTGAATCTCACGCTGCGCTGCAAGCAGCGCATCCGGCATTACGGGATTTTACGCAGCAGCAGTATCAGCAACTGCGTGATACTTTGCTGATTAGCGAGCCCGAAATTTACCACGATGTGACTGAATGGCGGCGTCGTGCCGTTGAGTTAGCGATGCGGAATGTGGGGATGTCCGCCGCAGAAGCCACCGCTGGCGCTGCGGAAGTGATGCGCGTGTTTGCCCACTGGCGGAGCCAGGTAGACATGCCGCAGGAGACACATGACACATTGACGCTGTTAGCCCAGCACATCCCGCTGGTCGCGATCACCAACGGCAATGCGCAGGCGGACAAACTCGGTATTGACCATCATTTTGAATTTGTTTTGCGTGCCGGTCCTGATGGGCGCTCTAAGCCGTGGAATGATATGTTCCATCTTGCCGCGAGCCGACTGAATATCGCTCCCGAGAATATCCTGCATGTGGGTGATGACCTCACCACCGATGTGGCGGGTGCAGTACGCTGTGGCTTACAGGCCTGTTGGATCAACCTGTGTGAAGGCAATCTGATGAAAATCAAAGATGCTCGTCTGCTGCCACATGTGGAAATTTCTCAGCTCTCCTCGCTGACCTCGCTGCTCCCATCTGCTCGCTGAGGCGGGCTTCTGGCCTTATCACCTGTCACTTGCAGTTCGACAGGTGTATAATGGCTGTAAATTTATCCAGTTATTAATGCTCTCTTGTGTGAACGGTGCTTATGGACGTTTCTGATCTGCTTAACGGCTTAAATGATAAACAGCGTGATGCGGTTGCCGCGCCTCGCAGCAACCTGTTGGTGCTGGCGGGTGCAGGCAGTGGTAAAACCCGCGTGCTGGTACATCGTATTGCCTGGCTGTTGTCGGTAGAGAACTGCTCGCCTTATTCGATTATGGCGGTGACGTTTACCAACAAAGCGGCAGCAGAAATGCGCCATCGTATCGATCAACTGATTGGCAGCGGCGGTGGCGGGATGTGGATTGGTACCTTCCACGGCCTTGCTCACCGTCTTCTCCGTGCACACCATCTTGATGCTGGCCTTCCACAGGACTTCCAGATCCTCGACAGCGACGATCAGTTACGCCTGTTAAAGCGGCTGATCAAAGCCATGAACCTCGATGAGAAGCAGTGGCCCGCGCGCCAGGGCATGTGGTACATCAACGGCAAGAAAGATGAAGGGCTGCGACCTAAACACATTGAGAGCTACGGCAATCCCGTTGAGCAGACCTGGCTGAAGATTTATCAGGCCTATCAGGAAGCGTGCGATCGCGCGGGGCTGGTCGATTTTGCGGAGTTGCTGCTGCGTGCTCATGAGCTGTGGCTGAACAAACCGCATATTCTCAATCACTATCGCGAACGCTTTACCAACATCCTGGTGGATGAGTTCCAGGACACCAACAACATTCAGTATGCCTGGATCCGCATGTTAGCGGGCGATAGCGGGAAAGTGATTATCGTTGGCGATGACGACCAGTCCATTTATGGCTGGCGCGGTGCTCAGGTGGAGAACATTCAGCGCTTCCTGAAAGATTTCCCCGGCGCGGAGACTATCCGCCTGGAACAGAACTACCGTTCAACGAAGAATATCCTTCAGGCGGCTAACGTCCTCATCGCTAACAACAACGGTCGTCTCGGGAAAGAGCTCTGGACCGAAGACAGCGCGGGCGAACCGATTTCAATCTACTGCGCCTTTAATGAGCTGGATGAAGCCCGTTTCGTGGTCAATCGCATTAAAGTCTGGCTGGAAAATGGTAATGCGCTCCAGGATTGCGCCATTCTTTATCGCAGCAACGCCCAGTCGCGCGTGCTGGAAGAGGCGCTGATTCAAAGCAATATGCCGTACCGTATTTATGGCGGCATGCGCTTCTTCGAACGCCAGGAAATCAAAGATGCCCTGGCCTATCTGCGCCTGATGGCGAACCGTAACGATGATGCGGCTTATGAGCGCGTGGTCAATACGCCAACGCGCGGTGTTGGCGATCGTACGCTGGATGTAGTACGCCAGACCGCGCGGGAAAAACAGCTGACGCTGTGGCAAGCCACGCGTGAGCTGCTGCGAGACCGCGTACTGGCGGGTCGGGCAGCTTCGGCATTACAGCGCTTCTGCGAGCTGGTGGATTCACTGGCCACAGAGACAGCGGAACTGCCGCTGCACGTGCAGACTGACCGCGTGATTAAAGATTCCGGCCTGTGGCTGATGTACGAACAAGAAAAAGGCGAGAAAGGTCAGGCACGCATTGAAAACCTGGAGGAGTTGGTGACGGCAACCCGCCAGTTCAGCTATCAGGATGAAGATGAAGACCTGATGCCACTCCAGGCATTTCTTTCCCATGCGGCGCTGGAAGCCGGTGAAGGTCAGGCCGACAAATGGCAGGATGCGGTGCAGTTGATGACGCTGCACTCGGCGAAAGGGCTGGAATTCAGCCAGGTCTTCATTGTTGGCATGGAAGAGGGAATGTTCCCTAGCCAGATGTCGCTGGATGAGGGTGGGCGTCTGGAAGAAGAGCGTCGCCTCGCGTATGTGGGTGTTACCCGTGCGATGCAAAAGCTGACGCTGACATATGCCGAAACGCGCCGTCTTTATGGTAAGGAAGTGTATCACCGGCCTTCCCGTTTTATCGCTGAGTTACCTGAAGAGTGTGTGGAAGAAGTGCGGTTGCGTGCCAGCGTTAGCCGCCCGGTTAGCCCCCAGCGCATGGGGGCTCCAGTGACGCAAAACGACAGCGGTTTTGCGCTCGGGCAGCGCGTTCGCCACGCGAAATTTGGCGAAGGCACCATTATCAACCTTGAAGGCAGCGGCGAGCACAGCCGGTTGCAGGTGGCATTTCAGGGGCAGGGTATCAAGTGGTTGGTAGCGGCGTATGCGCGTCTGGAGGCTGTGTAAGCAATAAGCGCCTGACTTGACGACTTTTTCGTCTCAGCGTAACATGCGCCCACTATTATCATGAGAGGACAATGCCTTGGACACGCCCAGTCGATGCTGGCTCAACCCCCTGTTTATCAGGAATAACTTCTAAGGCTACCTCCTAAGCTGGTAGCCTTAGCGGTTATCAGCGACCCTTCTGCACTATCTCGTCGCGTGAGTCAGCACTGATCATGCCCTGCACGTCGTGTTCAGGTATCTGCTGTGCCTGCTAATCGTTAGCAGTGTATCAGCCTCGTCCCCCTTAGTCTGTCATGGGGTGTATTGCTATGCTGAGCGCTTTTAAACTGGATCAAAGTCGCCTTACCCGCCTTGAGCTGGAAGACGAAAACGACAAACTCACTAACTCCATTTGGGTCGATCTGATCGAACCTGAAGAGGCCGAACGTCAGCGCGTACATAACGAGCTGGGTCAGAGCCTTGCGACGCGCCCAGAGCTGGAAGATATCGAAGCATCGGCACGTTTCTTTGAAGATGAAGATGGTTTGCACATCCACTCATTCTTCTTCTATGAAGATGCTGAAGACCACGCGGGCAACGCCACTGTCGCGTTCACCGTGCGTGAAGGGCGGCTCTATACCTTACGTGAGCGTGAACTGCCTGCATTCCGCCTCTACCGTATGCGCGCCCGCAATCAGACGCTGATGGATGGAAATCCATTTGAACTGCTGCTGGACCTGTTTGAAACCAAAATCGAACAGCTGGCGGATGAGATTGAAAACATCTATAGCGCACTGGAAAAACTCAGCCGCGTCATCATGGAAGGCCAGCAGGGCGAAGACTATGACGAAGCGCTGTCGCGCCTGGCGGAGATGGAAGATATCGGCTGGAAAGTACGTCTGTGTCTGATGGATACCCAGCGTGCATTGAACTTCCTGGTGCGTAAAGCGCGCCTGCCGGGTAACCAGTTGGAACAGGCCCGCGAAGTCCTGCGCGATATCGAATCTCTGCTGCCGCACAATGAATCGTTGTTCCAGAAGGTGAACTTCCTGATGCAGGCGGCGATGGGCTTTATCAACATCGAACAGAACCGCATCATCAAAATCTTCTCGGTGGTGTCGGTGGTGTTCCTGCCACCAACGCTGGTGGCTTCCAGCTATGGGATGAACTTCGAGTTGATGCCTGAGCTGAAATGGAGCTTTGGTTATCCCTGGGCCATCGGCTTGATGATCCTGGCGGGTCTGGCCCCTTACCTGTACTTCAAACGACGTAACTGGCTGTAATCAATCGCAGGGGCCGTCTCCGGCCCCTGGAACTGGCACCTTCCGCTGAAACTGCGTACTCTGTTACCTCCCTGTTTTAATAAAATTTGCTGAATCATGGATCATCTCTCTTTGCGGGCTCAGTGGGCTATTCTGCTGATCGCCTCGCTGCTGTTGGGAATGCTGTTGCTGGTTTTTCAGGTACCTGCCGCTCTGCTACTGGGTCCGATGATTGTCGGTGTGGTGATGGGGTTGACCGGTGCCAGGGTGCGTATCGATAAGCGTTTCTTCGTACTGGCTCAGGCCGTTCTTGGCTGTATGATCGCGCAAAGCCTCTCTCCTTCTATCCTCACTCCTTTACTCAACGACTGGCCGGTTGTGGTTGCGGTGCTGATTTTGACGCTCGCTGCCAGTGCGCTGTCCGGCTTTATGCTGGTGCGCTTTAGCCATTTACCAGGCGCTACCGGTGCCTGGGGATCTTCTCCTGGAGGTGCCTCGGCGATGGTTGCGATGGCAGGGGATTTTGGTGCCGATGTGCGGCTGGTTGCTTTTATGCAGTATCTGCGTGTGCTGTTTGTCGCGACGGCTGCCGCGATGGTGGCGCGTATTGGTTTGGGGAACAACGCGCAAAATGCCACGCTGGAGTGGTTTCCCGCACTACACAGCGGACTGCTGCTGACCTTTGTTGTGATGGCCGCTGGCGTATGGCTGGCTCCACGCCTGCGCATTCCTTCAGGCGCACTGTTGTTACCGGCTTTTATCGGGGCCGCCCTTCATAGCAGCGGTGTGGCGACCTTACAGGTCCCGGAGTGGTTGCTGGCGGTGGCTTATTCACTGATTGGCTGGAGTGTTGGGCTGCGCTTTACCCGGCCCGTCTTCTTGCTGGCGCTGCGTACGTTGCCGCAAATGGTGGTCTCGATTATTGGCTTGATGCTGCTGTGCGGTGGGTTGGCTTGGGTGCTGACGAAGGTTCTGCATGTGGACATTATGACCGCCTATCTCGCTACCAGCCCCGGTGGATTGGATACGGTAGCCATTATTGCCGCAGGAAGTCGGGTGGATATAGCCTTTGTCATGGCTATGCAGACGCTCCGTTTGTTCACCATTTTGCTGACTGGCCCGGCGTTAGCGCGTTACCTTTCGCGTTTTGCCCGGCCAGAAACCAGCCAATCGGGTTAACCAATCAGATAAGTGGCGGTCGCCGTGGCAATATAGTCGCCTTGTTGGTTATGCAATTCGACGCGAGCCACCGCCACTTTATTCCCGGCGCGCAGTAGGGTACTGCTGGCAATGAACTTCTCGCCACGCCCAGGGCGCAGATAATCCACACGCATATCAATGGTGCCCATGCGGGAGAGGCGCTGGCGTAGCTCCTCTTCCGTAATGGTCGGCTGACGCGTCAATGCATGGCTAACGCAGACGACGCCAGCCGCCACATCCAGAACCGCCGCAATTACCCCGCCGTGCAAAATATGCTGCGCAGCATTCCCTACCAGCATGTCTTTGTTGTTAAAGCTCAGTTCGGCGAAATCTGCTTCGTGCTTTTCCAGCACCAGCCCCAACGCTTGATTAAACGGCATATGGTAAACAAACATCTCGCCGATATAGCGTCGCGCCTCTTCCTGTGTCATCGGTGTTGCCATTATTTCTGATCCTGAAAGCTTTCGCCGCACATGGCGGTATGTAAATGTGCTGTCTATTTTAAAAGGGCCGCGAGGCGCTTTCCACTTTCGGAACAGCGCCCTGCTCGGGAATGTGGTTTATCGCTAAAATTGCCTTTTACATTTGTTGCGCTTTTTTAATCAGCAGGGCTCTATGGAGAACACTATGCGAATGCATCGCAGTTTGCTGGCAACGGTTTTATTGCTTCCTACTCTGGCACGGGCAGAAGTCGCCACAACCAAAGACGTACACGATCAACCTGAAGTACCCGGCAGTATCATCGCTAACTTGCTGGAAAAGCACGATAATCCCTTTGTACTGTATCCGTATGAGAGCAACTATGTGCTCTATACCTACACCAGTGACATGAACAAAGAAGCGATTTCTTCCTACAACTGGGCTGATAAAGCGAAGAAAGATGAGGTAAAATTCCAGCTCAGTCTGGCGTTTCCACTCTGGCGCGGTATTCTGGGCGACAACTCCGTACTGGCTGCATCGTATACGCAGCAATCCTGGTGGCAGTTGTCGAACCACAAAGAGTCTTCACCGTTCCGTGAAACCAACTACGAACCGCAGCTCTTCCTCGGTTGGGCAACGGATTACTCGCTGGGAGGCTGGACATTACGCGATGTTGAAGTGGGCTTTAACCACCAGTCCAACGGGCGCAGCGATCCCACCTCACGCAGCTGGAACCGCGTTTATGCCCGCCTGATGGCGGAAAACGGCAATTTTCTCGCAGAGATCAAGCCGTGGTATCGCATCCCTGAGAGTGCCAGCAATGACGACAACCCGGATATCACCAAATACATGGGATATTACCGGCTGAAATTTGGTTACCGCGTAGGTGAGAGCATCTTCAGCCTGCAGGGCAATTACAACTGGAACAGTGGATTTGGTGGCGCACAGCTTGGCTGGAGCTACCCGATTTCGCAGCATGTCCGTTTCTACACGCAGTTGTTTAGCGGTTATGGTGAGTCATTAATTGACTACAACCACCGTCAGACGCGCATTGGTGTGGGTGTCATGCTCAACGATCTGTTCTGATGCACAGATAAACACAGGATTACAGTGGCAACATCGGCAGTTATAAATCAGGAAACGCTGGCACAGCAGGTGTTACAAGAAACCTTTGGCTATCAGCAGTTTCGTCCCGGTCAGCAGGAGATTATTCACACTGCGCTGGAAGGACGTGATTGTCTGGTTGTGATGCCGACCGGCGGCGGTAAGTCGCTGTGTTATCAGATCCCAGCGCTGGTGCGCGAAGGGTTGACGCTGGTGGTTTCCCCGCTGATTTCATTGATGAAAGATCAGGTTGATCAGCTGCTGGCGAACGGTGTTGCCGCTGCCTGTCTGAACTCGACATTATCGCGTGAACAACAACAGGCGGTCTATTCCGCCTGCCGTCAGGGGCAGATTAAGCTGCTCTACATTGCCCCTGAACGCCTGATGATGGACAACTTCCTCGATACGCTGGAAGGCTGGCAACCGGCGATGCTGGCCGTGGATGAAGCCCACTGTATTTCGCAATGGGGACATGATTTCCGGCCTGAATATGGCGCGTTGGGTCAGTTACGCCAGCGGTTCCCGGCATTACCGGTAATGGCGCTGACAGCGACGGCGGATGAAACCACCCGTAACGACATTGTCAGCCTGTTGAACATGGATGATCCGCTGATTCAGATCAGCAGCTTCGATCGCCCAAATATTCGCTACACGTTGGTGGAGAAGTTTAAACCCACCGATCAACTGTTGCGCTACGTTCAGGACCAGCGGGGCAAAAGCGGCATTATTTACTGCAATAGCCGGGCGAAGGTTGAAGATATGGCAGCCCGTTTGCAGAGCCGTGGGCTGAGTGTTGGCGCGTACCATGCCGGTATTGACGCGGCGCAGCGTGGTTATGTGCAGGAAGCATTCCAGCGGGATGACCTGCAAATTGTGGTCGCCACCGTGGCGTTTGGTATGGGGATCAACAAGCCGAACGTCCGCTTCGTGGTTCACTTTGATATTCCGCGCAATATTGAATCCTATTATCAGGAGACCGGTCGTGCCGGGCGAGACGGGTTGCCCGCAGAGGCAATGATGCTCTATGACCCGGCAGATATGGCCTGGCTGCGTAAATGTCTCGAAGAGAAACTGCCTGGCCCGTTACAGGACATTGAGCGCCATAAGCTGAACGCCATGGGTGCGTTTGCTGAGGCGCAAACCTGTCGTCGTCTGGTACTGCTTAACTACTTTGGTGAAGGGCGCCAGCAGGCTTGCGGTAACTGCGATATTTGCCTCGATCCCCCTAAGCGTTACGATGGTTTGATGGAGGCGCAGAAGGCGCTATCGACCATCTATCGCGTAGGCCAGCGCTTCGGTATGGGCTATGTGGTTGAAGTTCTGCGAGGTGCGAATAATCAGCGTATCCGCGAGCTGGAGCACGACAAGCTGCCCGTGTATGGCCTTGGTCGCGATCAGAGCCATGAACACTGGGTAAGTGTGCTGCGTCAGTTGATTCACCTTGGGTTCGTTACGCAAAATATTGCCATGCATTCGGCACTACAGCTGACGGAATCGGCGCGTCCGGTACTGCGTGGCGAAGTCCCGTTGATGCTGGCGGTACCCCGGTTGATCACCGCCAAGCTCAAAAGCAGCAGTTCGCCAAAAATCTACGGCGGTAATTACGATCGTAAGCTGTTTGCCAAACTGCGTAAGCTGCGCAAAGCCATTGCCGACGAAGGCAACATTCCCCCTTACGTGGTGTTTAACGATGCCACCCTGATTGAAATGGCCGAACAGATGCCCGTGACCGCCTCAGAGATGCTGGGTGTGAACGGCGTCGGTCAGCGTAAACTGGAGCGCTTCGGTACGCCGTTTTTAGTCATGATCAAAGAACATTTGATAGAAGAAGAGTAGAGGTCGTTCAGCATGATGATGTTATTCGCTACCGTGGCGCTGGTGCACTTTGTTGCATTGATGAGTCCAGGTCCGGATTTCTTTTTTGTTTCGCAAACTGCGGCCAGTCGCTCACGCAAAGAAGCAATGATGGGCGTGTTGGGGATCAGCCTTGGGATTGTGGTGTGGGCAGGTCTGGCGTTAATGGGACTGCAATTAATCCTGCAAAAAATGGCGTGGCTCCATCAGATAATCATGGTGGGCGGCGGGCTTTATCTGTTGTGGATGGGCTGGCAACTGCTCTGTTCAGCCCGTGCTCGTCATCGTCAGCCTGCTGAACACCAGGCTGAGCCAGAGGTTGTGCTGCCGAAAACAGGCCGGAGCTTTATGAAAGGCTTCCTGACCAATATCTCTAATCCAAAAGCGATTATCTACTTCGGCAGTGTGTTCTCACTGTTTGTGGGTAATGACGTTGGCGCTGCGGCACGTTGGGGCTTGTTCGTGTTAATTATCGTGGAGACCTTCGCCTGGTTTACCCTGGTGGCCGCGATTTTTGCGCTACCCTATTTCCGCAATAAGTATCAGAAAATGGCGAAGTGGATCGACGGCGTAGCCGGGACGTTGTTTGCCGGTTTTGGCATCCATCTGATCATTTCACGCTGATGGCAGAGGCAAGGTGAGAGGTGTTGCTCCCACCTTGCCCTGAAAGAAGTGATATTCAGGCAATCTTCCGCGCACAGGCCAGCAGAGCCCCAACGCCCATAAACATACCGCCGAAAATACGGTTAAGCAGTTTCATCTGCTTCGGTCCTTTAATCCACGCTGCAATACGGGTCGCCAGGGTGGCGTAACCAATCATCACCACGATATCAACCGCGACAGTGGTCGTGCCAAGTACCAGATACTGGATCGCCTGTGGCTGATGTGGCTGGATAAACTGCGGGAACAGTGCCGCGAGAAACACAATGCTTTTCGGGTTGGTGAGATTGACCAGCACCGCACGCTTATACAGCTTACGCCGTGGCATGGCTTTGGCGACCGCACTTAAATCTATCGCACCCGCTGAGCGCCACTGCTGAATGCCCAGCCACACCAGATAGAGCGCGCCTGCATATTTCAGGATCTCAAATGCCAGCAGTGACTTTGAAAACAGCGCCCCCAGGCCGATGCCGACCAGCACAATATGGAGCGCCAGTCCTGTTTGTAATCCGGCAATCGAGGCTACTGCGCCGCGATAGCCATGGCTAATGCCGGTGCTCATGGTGTTAATCGCGCCGGAGCCGGGCGAAAGGCTAAGAATGGTTGTGGTTAACAGATAGGCTAGCCACCATTCGATGGTCATGGGTGATGCTCCCTGTATGGGCGGAAATGTGACACAATACGCCAGAAACATGGGCTGCGCTACGGGGGAACTCTGGCAGCTTAAACTCTTTTTTTTGGCCGTTGGTCAGGGGGATGGATGCATCGACATAAAGCGAGCTGGCTAACGCGTGAGCGTGCCTTTTCTGCGTTCGCTACCGGCCCGCTGCTCGATTTTTGGCGTACCCGAGAAGAACGGGAATTTACCGGGGTGGGTAACCTCACGTTGCGCTATGTGCGCTTCACCGCCCCGAAACATAAACGTGTCATCCTGATTGTTCCTGGGCGCATAGAGAGCTACGTCAAATACCCTGAACTGGCTTACGATCTGTTCCACTGTGGGTATGATGTGGTGATCCTGGATCACCGTGGGCAGGGGCGATCGGATCGGCTACTGGAAGATCCCCATCGCGGCCATGTGATGGAGTTTTCTCACTATGTGGATGATCTTGAGACGCTCTATTTACAAGAGATTGTCACCGGCCATTATCAACAGCGTTACGCGTTGGCCCACTCGATGGGCGGCGCGATTTTAACCCTGTTTTTGGCGCGCCAGCCGCAGGCATTCCACGCAGCGGCCCTGATCGCACCGATGTTCGGTATCGCGTTGCCACTGCCGACGTTTCTGGCTACGCGTATCCTGGACTGGGCAGAAAAGCGCCCGGCCATGCGCGATGCCTACGCCATGGGCACCGGTCGCTGGCGCGCGAATCCCTTTGGTGAGAACCATCTCACGCACAGCGTTGAGCGTTACCGGCGCAATGTCCGTTTCTATTCAGACGATCCGGCACTGCGTGTGGGTGGCCCAACGTATCATTGGGTGCGCGAAGGAGTTCATGCCGGGAAGAGTATTATCAGCCAGGCAGAGCAGATCACCACGCCGATGCTGCTGTTGCAGTCCAGTGAGGACGAAGTGGTGGATAACCGGGCGCAGGATCTCTTCTGTGACCTGATGCGTGAAGCGGGCCACCCCTGTGAGGGAGGTAAGCCACGCGTGATTAAAGGCGCGTACCATGAGATTCTGTTTGAAAAGGACGCCATGCGCGCTGAAGCACTGCACGCGGTGACTGACTTTTTCCAGCGTCACCGCTGAGTCGTCCGCACTTGCGCGGACGGATATTTTTACCGATACCCGAGGTTTTTCATGTATCAGATTGTCGCCTCCGACCTGGATGGCACACTGCTCTCTCCCGAACACCGTCTTACCCCGTATGCACGTGAAACGTTGCAACAGCTGGTAGCGCGAGACATTCACTTTATCTTTGCCACCGGGCGTCACCATATTGATGTGGGTCAGATGCGCGACAAACTCGGCATCCCGGCCTACATGATCACCTCTAATGGTGCTCGCGTACACAACGCGCAAGGCGAACTGGTGTTTAGCCATAATCTGGATGCAGATATCGCCTTGGATCTCTTTGCTTTGCACTACCACAGTGCGGACATTCTGACCCATGTTTACCGCGATGATGAGTGGTTCATGAGCCGCTGCCGCCCGGAAGAGCAGGACTATTTCCGTGAATCTGATTTCAACTATCAGGTGTACCAGCCGGGCATGCTGCCGACTGATGGCATCAGCAAAGTATTCTTCACCAGCGATAACCATGAAAGCTTGATTCCACTGGAGCAGGCGATTGAAGCTCGTTGGGGCGATCGTGTGAATGTCAGCTTCTCACTGCCAACTTGCCTGGAAGTAATGGCGGGCGGGGTGTCAAAAGGGCATGCGCTTGAGGCTGTTGCCAAGAAGCTTAACTACACGCTGGCAGATTGCATCGCTTTTGGTGATGGGATGAACGATGTGGAAATGCTCAATATGGCGGGCAAAGGCTGCATTATGCGTAATGCGCATCAACGCCTGAAAGACACACTGCCTGCGCTTGAAGTGATTGGTAGCAATGCCGAAGATGCGGTTCCGCATACGCTGCGTAAGCTCTTCCTGGCGTGATGTGCGCTGAGCGCCTCATAGAAACGAGGCGCAAAAGGCGAATCAGTGTGCTTTTTTTACCGGTGCGCCCTGAGCTGGGCGCAGCGTCAAGGTCAGGCCTTTGAGGAAGTTACGTAAAATCTGATCGCCGCATTCGCGGTAGTTTTTATGGTCAGGTTTACGGAAGATGGCACCAATTTCCCCCTGAGAAACCGTAAAGTTGGCTTTTTTCAGGATGTCCGGAATGTCGGTGGTTTTCAGTTCAAAGGCGATACGCAATCTTTTCATAAACAGATTGTTATTCATTCTGCGCTCGATGCTCAGCGCCGGACCTTCTTCACTCTTCCCACGACGTTCATAGATCAGACCATTGAGGAAATAGCCCATTAACACGTCTGGGCAAGGGCGAAACGCTGCGTCGTCCTCTTTCTTTAACCATGCTTCGACATCGGACTGCGGGACTTCACAGTTGGCCAGCGCAAAGATCGCCACCATTTTCGCATCGCTGAGGTTTAACATATAGCGCACGCTGCGCAGCACATCGTTGTTGATCATGGTGAGTCTTTCTCGTGGTCTGAATCTGGTCGGGCATTATAGACAAAACTGACGCCAAGGGCGCGGCTATTATCGCGCCAGCGGTGTACCGGGTAATGCGGCATCACGCACAAACGGTAAATGTTCACAGGCGTGCTGGCGGGCGAAGCGGGTGATTGCCTCAATCACCGGCTGGCGCTGTTCTCCGTCACGCACGGCGGCATACAGGCGGCTCCACAGCCCTTCACCCAGGGTTTTCGTGACCACCAGTCCCTGTTTCTCAAAACTCTCGACGACCCAGTGTGGCAGCGCGGCAATCCCCATGCGAGCCGAAACCATTTGAATCAGTAGCAGGGTATTATCCACATTTTTAAGCGCCGGGCTGATACCTGCGGGCTGGAGGAAATGACGCCACACATCCAGGCGCTGGCGCTGAACCGGGTAAATCATCAACACTTCATCGGCTAAATCTTCCGGGGTAATCACGTCTTTTTGTGCCAGCGGATGGTCAGGAGCCAATACCAGGCGCACTTCGAAATCAAACATTGGCGTGTAGTGGAGACCACTGCGCGGCAGGATATCGGAAGTCAGTACAATATCCAGCTCGCCCTGTTGCAGCGCGGGCTGGGGATCAAACGTCACGCCGGATTTGAAATCCACCACCACTTGCGGCCAGCTGAGGCGGAAATTATTCAGCGCTGGCGTCAGCCACTGAATACAGCTGTGACACTCAATGGCAATGCGCAGCGTGGTCTGGTGCGGCTCATGACAGGCCTGAAGTGCCTGCTGAATCTGCGGCAGGATCTGCTCAGCTAGCTGCAACAAAATCTCGCCCTGCTGGGTAAAACGCAGCGGCTGGCTTTTACGCACAAACAGGCGAAAGCCCAGACGCTGTTCCAGATCGCTGAACTGGTGAGAGAGGGCTGATTGAGTCTGGTGCAGCTGTGCGGCGGCGGCAGCCAGAGAGCCAGTATTTCGCAGTGCCTGCAGCGTTCGCAGATGCTTGAGTTCGATCATGAGGGTCCTTCACATGCAGAGTGAACATTTTGCGCTTGAGGAGCATACAGTACGCGCAGATTATAGCGGTGTAAACATCTGGACGTCTAAACCATGCCTGGATAGCACACCGCGTTCCCTGTCAGGCCGCTTAAGAGATAATTTTAAGCCAGATGTGGTGTCTCGGCGAAGGCCGAAAATCATTGGATAGGGGACAGGGGGGCAATCCGCGAGGTGAGATCGTCTGATACGTTGGGTAAATCTTGGGGCGCAATGCGCCCCCTTTTTTATGCTACGCCGTACTGTTTAAACCATGCCAGCATACGCTGCCAGCCATCCTGCGCCGATTCAGCGTGATAGCTTGGACGGTAGTCGGCATTGAAAGCGTGACCGGCATCGGGATAGACCACTATCTCCGCTTTAGCATTAGCCGCGTGGAGTGCCTGGCGCATCAGTTCCACACCTTCGAGTGGAATGCCATCGTCCTGGCCGCCGTACAGACCCAGTACCGGTGCGTTTAAATCAACCGCCACATCGATGGGGTGTTTTTGCTGTTTCAGGGTTTTATCGCCCACCAGCCGTCCATACCAGGCGACTGCGGCTTTCAATTGAGGGTTGTGCGCGGCATAGAGCCAGCTAATACGGCCTCCCCAGCAGAAGCCGGTGATCGCCAGACGGCGAATATCGCCACCGTGTTTTGCTGCCCAGTTCGCAACGTGGTCGAGATCCGACAACACCTGGCTATCAGGCACTTTGCTGACCAGCTCTTTAAGCAGCGTAGGGATATCAGCGTACTCGCCTGGATCACCTTCGCGGAAATAGAGCTCAGGGGCAACGGCCAGATAGCCTTCCAGCGCCAGGCGGCGGCACAGATCGCGAATGTGTTCATGCACGCCGAAAATCTCCTGCACCACCATGACAACCGGCAGCGGACCTGCGGCATCTTTCGGTTTGGCAAAGTAAGCTGGCATGTTTTCACCCTGGCTTGCGACCGAGGTTTCACCAGCCTGAATAGCCTCACTGGTGGTGGTAATGGTGGTTGCGGCGATGGGGTGAACGGCGGGAGCAAAGCCACCCGGCGCAGATTTCTGTGCCATATTATCTTCGGTTTTCATGATGTTCTCCGTGCGAGCAAAGGCGAAGTCAGGTAACTATAGCCTGGCCTGTTTGGTCGGTGGCCAGGTCGGGTACAGCGTTTGTAGAGTAAGGTGCATACTTCTCTTTATCATCGCCAGACTCTATTCACAGCGCAGCTTGTGGCAAAATCAGCAACATGGCGATTGAAATGTGATTCAGATCTCATTTCAATGTATACGTCTGATATGTTTCACTACTTATGGCGATATTAGTCACATTTTACTGCGTTGTGCTGACGTAGAGTGGCGCACATCTTTTCCCGTTATCAGGAGTCCGTTATGGCCCAGTCCGATGTATTTCATTTAGGCATTACCCGCGCCGATCTGCAGGGCGCAACGCTGGCGATTGTGCCCGGCGATCCTGAGCGCGTGAAAAAAATTGCAGCGCTGATGGATGAACCCGAGCATCTTGCTTCTCACCGCGAATTCACCACCTGGCGCGCTAAGCTGGATGGTAAACCGGTGGTGGTCTGTTCAACGGGCATTGGTGGCCCATCGACCTCCATCGCGGTGGAGGAGTTGGCGCAGCTGGGCGTACGTACTTTCTTGCGCGTGGGCACCACGGGTGCCATCCAGCCGGGAATCAACGTGGGTGATGTGCTGGTAACGACCGCCGCTGTTCGCCTTGATGGTGCGAGCCTGCACTTCGCGCCAATGGAGTTCCCCGCTGTTGCTGATTTCACCTGTACCACGGCATTAGTGGCCGCTGCACAGGCAAGCGGCGCGGCAACACACATTGGTGTTACCGCCTCTTCTGACACTTTCTATCCTGGCCAGGAACGTTACGACACCTTCTCCGGTCGCGTGGTGAATCGCTTCCAGGGTTCAATGAAAGAGTGGCAGCAGATGGGCGTCCTTAACTATGAGATGGAATCTGCTACGCTGTTAACCATGTGCGCCAGCCAGGGGCTGCGTGCCGGGATGGTGGCGGGAGTGATCGTCAATCGCACCCAGAAAGAGATCCCTGATGCTGTCACCATGAAACAAACGGAAAGTGCTGCGGTGAGCATTGTGGTCGAGGCCGCGCGTCGCCTGTTGTGATGCGTATTAAAGCCTGACGCACCGTGCCCGCTTTGACGGAGACCGACCATGCGTTCAGGCTTTACCTCTCGCCCTGCGGCGAATCCCCGCGATCTGCAAGCGCGTGTGGAGCAGTCCGCTGCCCGTTTTCGCCATGCGATGGCGCAGGAAGATTACCCCACCGCCCTGAAAAGCTGTGAAGAGGTGCTGCGCGTAATGCCGCACCAGATGCAGGTGCTGAGTGATTATGCACTGTGTCAGATGCGTCTTGGTCAGTATCCCAAAGCCTATAAAACCTATCTGAAAATCTTGCAGGCTCCCCCCGCTCAGCAGGCGCAGGCGTCAGAAACCTGGCGTGATGGTCTGGCGGAAGTCTGTGGCTGGTTACAAAAGCCTGAAGAGGTGCGACGTTACGGCCTTGCAGCACTGCAACACGCCGATGACCGTTTTCGAGGTGGCCCGCGTGTCGCCTTTCCCTCCGCGCAGCCCGCCCCATTTGATGCCACTCGTCCGCAGCAAAACATCATCGCCTTCAGCCTGTATGGCGGTCAGCCTCGTTACTGTGAGACGTTGATTCGTAACGTGGAAGTGGCACCCGATCTGTTTCCTGGCTGGCGCTGCCGCGTTTATCTGGATGATTCGGTTCCCGACCATGTCTGGCAGCGCTTACAGTTGCCTCACGTGGAGCTCGTGGATATGTCGCAGGAAAAGCACATTTTCCCGACGCTGTGGCGTTTTCTGGTGCTGGATGATGCCAGCGTGCAACGCTTTATCGTTCGCGACGCAGATTCATTGCTCTCTGAGCGTGAAGCGGCGGCAGTGAACGCCTGGCTGGCTTCTCCTTTCTGGTTCCATCACATGCGCGACTACTTTACGCACACGGAGTTGCTGCTGGCCGGCATGTGGGGAGGATGCAATGGCGTATTCCAGCAGGTTGAGCAGTCGATGAGAGATTTCATTACTCAGTACGCTGGCAGTGCGCGTTACACCGACCAGTATTTTCTCAAGCAAGCACTCTGGCCCACCGTGCGGGAGAGCCTCCTGAGCCACGATGAGCTCTTTGGCTTTCATCAGGCACAGCCCTGGCCCCAGCATGCCCCCATCCGCTGGCAGACTGACCGTTTTCACGTTGGCAGCAATGCGGGCTTTGCCAGCATGACGGGGCCGGTGGCGAGTGAAGGCGATCAGCAGCAGGTGGAGCTGAGCTGGCAGGGGAGAAGTTGGGTGTATGCCGCACGGGTAAAACAAAATCAATGGCATCTGCCGCTGCCGTTTTTCCTGATAGATGCCTGGAAAGCCGGCGAGCTCACCGTAAGAACACTTTGATTAGCAAAGATTTATCTGGACATTCATACAGTGCCACTCTACCTTTTTTCTCAGCGCAGCAAGCGGTAGGGGAAGCAGAATGGACAGTCAGATAATGATCGGTGCCTGCCTGGCATTAGCCGGAGCAGGCATTGGTTGGATCATCGCACAGTTGCGGTCCAGCCATCAGGCGAGCAGCTTTAACGCGGAACAGCGGATTCTGGAAGAGGCGCAACAGCGTCTGGCCGCCGAAATAGCGCAATTGCAGCAGCAGTTGGCGCAGCGTGAGCAGGAACGTATTCAGCTCCACGGTAGCCTGAGCGCAACCCAGGAACGGCTGCAACAGCTTGACTACTGGCGCACGGAAGCGGATCAGCTGAATCGCGAATTGCGCAATCAGCTGGATGTAAACCGGGCTCAGGAAGCGGAACTGCGTGAAGTGACTATCCGCCTGGAAGAGACGCGCTTTGCCGCCGAAGAGAAACAGCGCCTGCTGACCAACAGCGAGCAGCGTTTGACCGCCCAGTTTGAAAACCTCGCCAATCGTATCTTCGAAAACAATGGCCGCCGGGTTGATGAGCAGAATCGTCAAAGCCTGCATGGTCTGATTACGCCACTGCGTGAGCAACTCGAGGGCTTCCGCCGCCAGGTCAACGATAGCTTTGGTCAGGAAGCGCGTGAGCGTCATACGCTTACCCATGAAATCAAACAGCTACAACAACTCAACGCCACCATGGCGCAGGAAGCGCTGAACCTGACCCGCGCCTTGAAAGGGGATAACAAAATCCAGGGAAACTGGGGTGAAGTGGTGCTGAGCCGGGTGCTGGAAGCTTCTGGCCTGCGTGAGGGCTACGAGTACGAAACACAAGTCAGTATTCAAACCGAACAGCAGGGCCGTTTGCAGCCCGATGTGATTGTGCGGCTGCCGCAGGGCAAGGATGTGGTGGTGGATGCCAAAATGACGCTGGTCGCCTGGGAACGCTACTTCAACGCCAATGATGAAGCGACGCGGGAGTTAGCGATTCAGGAACACGTTGCCGCCATGCGCAGTCATATCCGCCTGTTAGGGCGCAAAGATTATCAACAATTACCCGGTTTACGCTCGCTGGATTATGTGTTGATGTTCATCCCGCTAGAGCCCGCATTCCTGTTAGCGATAGATCGCCAGCCAGAATTAATCAGTGAAGCCTTGCAACAGAACATCATGCTGGTCAGCCCGACGACCCTGCTGGTGGCGCTACGCACCATCAACAACCTGTGGCGTTATGAACACCAGAGCCGTAATGCCCAGCGCATCGCCGATCGCGCAGCAAAACTGTATGACAAGATGCGTCTGTTTGTTGATGACATGGGCGGCATTGGCAGTAACCTCGAAAAAGCCCAGCAGAGCTATCAGCAGGCGATGAAAAAACTGGCCGAAGGGCGTGGCAATATCATCGCTCAGACCGAAGCGTTTCGCAGTCTGGGGGTTGAGGTGAAACGGCCCATTAATCCGCAATGGGTGGAGCAGGCGCAGCCAGATGAAGAAATACCCGATGAGGATGAGACCGATCCCCCGTCAGCATCGGTCAGGCGCCTGCATGAATAGCATGGCTTAGCATGCCTGAGCCCCACCACTCTGTGGTACACTTTGGAAAGTATTGATTGTGGAGCAGGTAAAAACCGATGGCAGATGAATCTCAGCAGGAAACCACGCATTTTGGCTTTCAGACCGTTGCCAAAAACGAGAAAGAGGGAAAAGTCGCGGAAGTCTTTCACTCCGTAGCGGCAAAATATGACCTGATGAACGACTTGATGTCGTTCGGCGTCCATCGCGTCTGGAAGCGTTTCACCATCGATAGCAGCGGCGTACGCCGTGGCCAACGCGTATTAGATCTGGCCGGTGGCACTGGCGACCTGACGGCGAAATTCTCGCGTCTGGTCGGTGAAACGGGTCAGGTGGTTCTGGCGGATATCAACAGTTCGATGCTGAAAATGGGCCGCGAAAAGCTGCGCAATCTCGGCGTCGTGGGCAACGTAAACTACGTTCAGGCGAATGCCGAAGCCCTGCCGTTCCCGGATAATTACTTTGACTGCATCACCATCTCTTTTGGTCTGCGTAACGTGACCGAGAAAGAGAAAGCGTTGGCATCAATGTTCCGCGTACTGAAGCCAGGCGGGCGTCTGTTGGTACTGGAGTTCTCTAAACCGGTACTGGAGCCGCTGAGCAAAGCTTACGATGCTTACTCCTTCCATATTCTGCCGCGCATTGGTCAACTGGTCGCGCAGGATGCTGAGAGCTATCGCTATCTGGCTGAATCCATCCGTATGCATCCCGATCAGGAGACCCTGAAGGCGATGATGAACGATGTCGGCTTTGAAAATACCACCTACTTCAACATGACCGGCGGCATTGTAGCGCTGCATCGTGGATTCAAATTCTGATCAATGATGGTGAATACGCTAACTCCTCTGATAACTGCCGGTCTGGAGACCGCACTAAACCGGGTTCTCTATCGCGATCGTAGCCTGAAAGCCGCACGCCAGCGGCTGGCAGGCAAGGTACTGACGTTGCGACTGAGTGAGCTGTCCCATCCACTGGTGCTGGTGTTTAGCGAGCAGCAGTTGGATGTGCTGAGTGACTGGCAGGACAGCAGTGACTGCACGGTGATAACCCATCTGCGTTCGTTGAGTAAACTGCGCGATCGTCAGCAGCTAACCGCTCTGATTCGCAGCGGTGAGCTGGAAGTGGAGGGCGATCTTCAGGTGGTACAGCAGTTCTCTGCGCTGATCGACCTGGCAGAGTTAGATCCTGCTGAATACCTCTCTCCGTGGATTGGCGATGTTGCCGCATTTGGCCTGAGCCAGTTTGCCCGTAAAGCGTTTGGCTTTGCGCAGCTTGAGCTGACCCGCCGCCAGAACCATGTCGCGGAGGTGTTGACGGAAGAGTGGCGCATGGCGCCGGCAGCACTGGAGCTAGCGTGGTTTGCTGAAGAAGTAGACTCGATAGACCGCGAACTAGAAGCGTTACAAACGCGACTGGCGCAGTTGGAGGCGAAATGACGTTCGGTGAACTACGCCGCTTATACTTTATCATTCGAATTTTTCTGACCTACGGACTGGATGAACTGATCCCCAAAATGCGCATCACGCTGCCGCTGCGGCTGTGGCGGCGCTGTATTTTCTGGATCCCGAATCGCCATGCCGATAAAACTGTGGGGGTGCGCCTGCGCCTGGCCATGGAGCAGCTTGGTCCGGTCTGGATTAAGTTCGGCCAGATGCTCTCTACCCGACGCGATCTGTTCCCACCTGCCGTCGCTGATGAGCTGGCTGTCTTACAGGATCGCGTAGCGCCATTCGACGGCGCGAAAGCCAAAGCGCAAATTGAGCGTGCGATTGGCGGTCCGGTAGAAACCTGGTTTGACGAGTTTGATATTAATCCGCTGGCTTCTGCCTCGATTGCGCAAGTCCACACCGCCACGCTGAAAGAAAATGGCGCGAAGGTGGTGATCAAAGTGATCCGCCCGGACATTCTGCCGGTGATCAAAGCCGACATGAAGCTGATCTACCGCCTGGCGCGCTGGGTGCCACGTCTGCTGCCTGACGGGCGTCGCTTGCGTCCGGTGGAAGTGGTGCGAGACTACGAAAAAACCCTGCTGGACGAACTGAATCTGCTGCGTGAAGCGGCGAATGCCATCCAGCTACGGCGTAATTTTGAACGTAGCCAGATGCTCTACGTACCCGAAATCTATTCTGACTACTGTAGCGAATCGATGCTGGTCATGGAGCGCATTTACGGCATTCCGATTTCTGACATCGCCACACTTGAGCAGCACGGCGTCAATATGAAGCTATTGGCCGAACGTGGTGTGCAGGTGTTCTTTACTCAGGTGTTCCGTGACAGCTTTTTCCATGCAGATATGCACCCAGGAAATATCTTTGTCAGCTATGATCATCCAGAAGACCCACAATATATTGGCATTGACTGCGGTATCGTTGGCTCGCTGAATAAAGAAGATAAACGCTATTTGGCGGAGAACTTCATTGCCTTCTTTAATCGTGATTATCGCAAGGTGGCTGAGCTGCACGTTGACTCGGGCTGGGTACCGCCAGATACCAACGTAGAAGATTTTGAATTCGCGATTCGTACCGTCTGTGAACCGATTTTCGAGAAGCCACTGGCGGAAATTTCGTTTGGGCATGTCTTGCTGAATCTGTTTAATACCGCGCGCCGGTTCAACATGGAAGTACAGCCACAGCTGGTGCTGTTGCAGAAAACCTTGTTGTACATCGAAGGGATTGGCCGTCAGCTTTATCCTCAGCTGGATCTGTGGAAAACGGCAAAACCGTTCCTTGAAGACTGGATCAAAGATCAGATTGGCTTACCTGCCATTTGGCGAGCAGTAAAAGACAAAGCGCCATTCTGGGCGGAAAAACTGCCCGAGTTGCCAGAACTGTTTTATGAGAGCATGCGTCATCACAAGATGCTCAAACACAGCGTAGATAAGCTGGCCGGAGAGATGCAGGAGCAACGGACGCGTCAACATCAGTCGCGCTACCTGTTCGGAATTGGCGCTACACTGGTGTTAAGTGGTGTTGCGGTGCTGTTACGCAATCCTGAGTGGAATATGACGTCAGCGTTACTGATTGCGGCTGGCGCTGTAAGCTGGATAATAGGCTGGCGGCGGACAAACTAATTGTCAGGTCGGGCTAAACCACGTAATGTCGCAGGTTCAGGCCCGTCTGCTGGGCCGCTGACACGACGTTCAGCATTGTATTTACTAGATTATTAGAGGCCATACTATGGGTGGTATCAGCATCGGCAAGTTGTTAATCGTTGCCGTAATTATTGTCCTTATTTTCGGTACCAAAAAATTCCGCACACTGGGCGCGGATCTCGGCGCTTCGCTGAAAGGCTTTAAAAAAGCCATGAGCGATGACGACAAGAAAGAAGAACCAGCGCAGCAGGACGCAGATTTCGCGACCAAAACGCTGCCGGAACAACAGCAAACCGCGGCTAAGAAAGAAGAAGCCAGGAACGACAAGCAGGTGTAAACCGTGTTCGATATTGGGTTCAGTGAACTGCTGCTGGTGTTTGTGATTGGGCTGATTGTGCTTGGTCCACAGCGTTTACCAATAGCAGTAAAAACCGTTGTTGGCTGGATCAGAGCCATGCGCTCGTTGGCCGCAAATGTGCAAAATGAACTTGCGCAGGAGCTGAAACTGCAAGAATTGCAGGACAGCCTGAAAAAAGTGGAAGAAGCGAGCCGTGGCACGCTTTCACCGGAGCTGAAAGAGTCGATGGATGAGCTGCGTAAAACCGCAGATTCTATGCGTCGCTCTGTGCAGCAGAGCATTGATCTGGAAAAAACCGAAGATGAAGCGAATACCATTCATTCGCCTCAGACGCCGGTACAGGATCAGCCCCCGGCTACGCCTCAGGTGTCCGCTACGCATGCTCATACAGAAAGTGTCAGCCCAGCAGCTGCCGAGCATCAGGCCAGTGCGCCTGCGCAAGCGCCTGCTGAGGTGAAACCCGTTCAGCCCGCGCCCGGCGGGGAAACTCCCCAGGCTGTTGCCGTAAAAGACGAAAAATAACCATGGCCGTTGAAGATACCCAACCGCTGATCAGCCATCTGATTGAGCTGCGTAAGCGCCTGCTGAACTGCATCATCGCGGTTTTTGTCATTTTTCTGGCATTGGTTTACTTTGCCAATGACATTTACCACGCCGTGGCCGCACCGCTGATTAGCCATATGCCACACGGTGCCAGCATGATCGCCACCGATGTTGCATCACCGTTTTTTACCCCGATTAAGCTGACCATTATTGCCTCGGTGTTTCTCGCCGTTCCGGTCATTCTTTATCAGGTTTGGGCATTTGTTGCGCCAGCGCTGTATCGCCATGAACGTAAGTTGGTGATGCCACTGCTGTTCTCCAGTACTTTCCTGTTCTACCTCGGTGTGGCGTTTGCTTACTTCATCGTCTTCCCGCTGGCGTTTGGTTTCTTTGCTAAAACTGCTCCAGAGGGTGTGCAGATGGCCACCGACATTTCGAAATACCTCGATTTCGTCATGACCATTTTCATGGCCTTCGGTGTGGCGTTTGAAGTGCCAATCGCGATTGTGCTGCTGTGCTGGACCGGGATTACGACACCTGAAGATTTGCGCAAAAAACGACCGTATATTCTGGTCGGTGCGTTTATTGTTGCGATGTTGCTCACACCACCAGACGTTTTCTCGCAAACTTTGCTCGCTATTCCGATGTACTGCCTGTTTGAGATAGGGGTATTCTTTTCCCGCTATTACGTGGGTAAAGGACGTAAGGATCAGGATAGTGAGGCGGACGACGAGCAAGAAGACGACGAAACGCCAGCAGCCTGAGTCCTTTCGGTCGCATATCCCGCTAGCCGGCGGGATCATTAATTCATCAACCGCCCGTTTTCGGGCGGTTTGCATTTCTGGAAGAGCTTATGTTTGATATCGGTGTAAACCTGACCAGCACGCAATTCGCGAAAGATCGTGAACAGGTAGTGAAACGCGCGCGCGCAGCGGGCGTCACCGGGATGCTGATTACCGGCACCAATGCTCTGGAGAGCCAGCAAGCACAGCGCCTGGCACAGAGTCATCCTGATTATTGTTGGTCTACAGCAGGGGTTCATCCCCACCATGCCAGCGAGTGGTCGGCAGAAACGGGGAATACGCTACGCCGCCTGGCGGCGAGTAAAGAGGTGGTCGCGATTGGCGAATGTGGACTCGATTTTAATCGCAACCTCTCCGCTCACGATCAACAAGAGTATGCTTTCGAGGCGCAGTTAGCGCTGGCTGCAGAACTGAATCTACCGGTGTTTTTACACTGTCGCGAAGCACACGAGCGCTTTCTTGCAGTGTTAACGCCGTGGCTCCCTAAATTACCTGGCGCAGTGGTGCACTGTTTTACCGGCACGCGCCCGGAGCTGGAAGCGTGCCTGGCGGCAGGACTGTCAGTGGGGATTACTGGCTGGGTGTGCGATGAACGGCGTGGGCTGGAACTGCGTGAGCTGCTACCGCTGATTCCGGCAGATAAGCTGATGCTGGAAACCGATGCACCATACCTGTTGCCACGAGACATGCATCCTCGGCCAACTTCACGACGCAATGAACCCTGCTTCCTGCCACACATTGTGCAGCAGGTCGCAGGGTGGCGTGGCGAAGAGGCCGAGGCTTTAGCACAGCAGGTAGATCAAAACGTGCGAAGCTTATTTAGCCTGACCTAGGCTTTGCGGAACAGGCGATTATCGATGCTGCGCGCCACCTGCTTATTAAGCAGATTCAGCAGCAGCATCGAGCGTGCTTCACCATCCGGCTCAGCGAAGATGGCACGCAGGCCTTCAAACGTCCCGTCTGTGATGACCACTTCATCGCCGATTTGTGGCGTTTCCGGATCAAACAGCAGAGTAGGTGCTTCATTTTGCAATGCACAAATGACTTCAGCGGGCACGGTAGCGGGCAGAGATCCGAAGCGGACAAAGTGACTGACGCCACGGGTGGCGCTAATCGTTGTGGTGTGAATTGCTTCCGGATCGAACTCCACAAACATGTAGTTGGGGAAAAGCGGCTCACTCAAAGTGGTACGCTTCCCGCGCACGATTTTTTCCAGAGCAATCATTGGGCTAATGCAGTTCACATCTTGCCGCTCGAGATGCTCTTTAGCGCGAATTAACTGACCGCGCTTACAGTAGAGTAAGTACCAGGATTCCATATTTGCTCCCAACGAATGGACGCATAAGAATATCAAACCTACTCACAGAGTTATAGCGCATCCCTGACGGGAAAGTGGCGCAATTTGTGAAAATTCCTGCTAAATCCCAACCGGCACCACATAAACCTCAACACCCAGACATAAACCTCCTTATAATGACCGATTGACCCTGGCAAAAAAGTTAACCCGGCATGAAATATCAGGATTTACGCGACTTCTTAGCCCTGCTTGAGCAGCGTGGCGAATTAAAACGTATTACCCAGACTATCGATCCTCATCTCGAAATGACCGAGATTGCCGATCGTACTTTGCGTGCGGGCGGACCGGCATTGTTGTTTGAGAATCCAAAAGGCTACGACATGCCGGTGCTGTGCAACCTGTTTGGCACGCCAAAGCGGGTAGCGATGGGAATGGGACAGGAAGAGGTGAGTGCGCTGCGCGAAGTGGGCGAGTTATTGGCCTTCCTGAAAGAGCCGGAGCCACCCAAAGGCTTCCGCGACCTGTTTGATAAAGTACCGCGCTTCAAGCAGGTACTGAACATGCCGACGAAACGCCTGCGAAATGCGCCTTGCCAGGAGATCGTTTATAGCGGTGATGACGTCGATTTGACGCGTATCCCGGTGATGAAGTGTTGGCCTGGCGATGCGGCCCCACTGATTACCTGGGGCTTAACGGTCTCACGAGGTCCGCACAAAGAGCGGCAAAATCTCGGTATTTATCGCCAACAGGTGATCGGCAAAAATCGTCTGATCATGCGCTGGTTGTCGCATCGTGGCGGCGCGCTGGATTATCAAGAGTGGTGTAAGGCGCATCCGGGAGAGCGTTTTCCGGTAGCTGTTGCACTGGGTGCTGATCCGGCCACCATTCTGGGCGCTGTGACCCCGGTGCCTGATTCCCTGTCAGAATATGCCTTTGCCGGTTTATTACGCGGTAATAAAACCGAAGTCGTTAAATGTATCAGTAACGATTTGGAAGTCCCGGCCAGCGCTGAAATTGTGCTGGAAGGCTATATTGAACCGGGCGATATGGCACCAGAAGGGCCCTATGGCGACCACACGGGATACTATAATGAAGTGGATAGTTTCCCGGTATTTACGGTAACGCACATCACCCAGCGTAATAAACCTATCTACCATTCAACTTATACTGGTCGTCCGCCAGATGAACCGGCGGTGCTGGGCGTAGCGCTGAATGAAGTACTGGTGCCCATTCTGATTAAGCAGTTCCCGGAAATTGTTGATTTCTACCTGCCGCCTGAAGGGTGTTCCTATCGGATGGCCGTGGTCACCATGAAGAAGCAGTACGCGGGGCACGCGAAGCGCGTGATGTTTGGCGTCTGGTCGTTCTTACGTCAGTTCATGTACACCAAATTTGTCATCGTCTGTGATGATGACGTTAATGCCCGCGACTGGAATGATGTGATCTGGGCGATCACCACCCGTATGGATCCGGCGCGCGATACCGTACTGGTTGAAAACACGCCTATCGACTACCTCGATTTCGCCTCACCCGTTTCGGGACTGGGTTCCAAAATGGGGATGGATGCCACCAATAAGTGGCCTGGCGAAACGGATCGTGAGTGGGGAACCCCGATCGTAAAAGATCCGGCGGTCACCGCCCGTATTGATGCTATCTGGGATGATTTAGGCATCTTCGATGCACCGCTGCAACGCTGAGTGGTGCTAATTACATACACACAACACTCTGACAGAGAGAGCGTATGGCTATTCTGAACTGTAAAGTCACATCAGTGGATATGATTACCGATACGGTGTTTCGGGTACGCATGGTGCCGGAAGCAGAATTTACCTTTCGCGCGGGCCAGTATCTGATGGTGGTCATGGATGAACAGGATAAACGCCCTTTCTCTCTGGCCTCAACGCCACATGAGAAAGAGATCATTGAATTGCATATCGGCGCTTCCGATCACAACCTGTATGCAATGGCGGTGATGGATCGTATTCGCGCCGATCGTCAGATCACGGTTGATCTGCCACATGGCGAAGCGTGGTTGCGTGAAGAGAGCGATCGCCCGGTGATCCTGATTGCCGGTGGCACCGGTTTCTCCTATGCCCGTTCAATCTTGCTGAGTGCGCTGTCACAACAGCCTAATCGTGATATTGCGATTTACTGGGGTGGGCGCGAGCTGCGGCACTTGTATGACCTGGATGAGCTGTATGCGTTGGCAGTCAAACATCCTAACCTAAAAGTCGTGCCGGTGGTTGAGCAACCAGAGGACAACTGGCAGGGGCGCAGCGGCACAGTGTTGACGGCGGTGATGCAGGATTACGGCACATTGAGTGAATACGATATCTATGTTGCCGGGCGTTTTGAGATGGCCAAGATTGCACGCGATCGCTTCTGTGCTGAGCGCGGTGCATTGCAAGATCACATCTATGGTGATGCTTTCGCGTTTATCTGAAGTCCACTAACCGCCCCAATGGGGCGGTTAGTGTCTCTGGCTACACCCGCTCAAAAACGGTAGCAATACCCTGACCTAGCCCAATACACATAGAAGCCAGGCCAAACTGAGCATCCCGCTGTTGCATGATGTTCAGCAGCGTTGTTGAGATGCGCGCGCCCGAACACCCTAAGGGGTGGCCCAGCGCAATTGCACCACCGTTCAGATTAACCTTCTCATCCAGCTGATCTGTCAGACCTAAATCCTTGATACAAGGCAGTGTTTGCGCGGCAAAAGCTTCATTCAGTTCAAATATGTCAATATCTGCTACCGTCAGTCCGGCGCGTTTTAACGCCAGCTTGCTAGCAGGGACGGGACCGTAGCCCATAATAGAAGGATCACACCCCACCACGGCCATACTGCGAATATAGGCGCGAGGGGTTAGCCCCAGCTCACGCGCTTTGCTTTCACTCATAATCAGCAGTCCAGCCGCGCCATCCGAAAGGGCGGAAGAGCTGCCTGCCGTCACGCTGCCGTGTACCGGATCGAACGCGGGCCGCAAAGCAGCAAGGCCTTCCAGACTCGCATCCGCGCGAATCACCTCATCCCAGTCGTAGCGCTGTAGTACGCCATCAGCATCATGGCCATAGGTAGGCACGATCTCATGCCTGAAATCACCGCGTTGGGTTGCTTGCCAGGCACGTTGATGAGAGCGCAAGGCAAAAGCATCCTGCTGTTCGCGACTGATATGGTGCATTCGCGCCAGCATTTCAGCGGTTAATCCCATCATCCCGGCAGCTTTCGCCACGCTACGGCCCAGTCCGGGATGAAAATCAACGCCGTAGCTCATGGGAACATGCCCCATATGCTCCACGCCCCCGATCAGGCAGATCTGTGCATCGCCGGTCATGATGGTACGTGCAGCGTCGTGCAATGCCTGCATCGATGAACCACAGAGCCGGTTGACGGTGGTGGCTGGCACCCGATGCGGAATTTCAGCCAGCAAGGCCGCATTACGGGCAATATTGAAACCCTGCTCCAGGGTTTGTTGTACGCAGCCCCAGACAATGTCATCCAGGGTGGCGGCCTCGACGGCAGGATTACGTTGCAACAGCGCCCGCATCACCTGCGCAGAGAGGTCTTCGGCACGGACATGGCGATAAGCGCCACCTTTCGAGCGTCCCATTGGGGTACGGACGGCATCCACAACCACGACTTTTTCCATTATTCCCCCTCAGCGCTGTTCAGTGCAGATTCGTTAACCGGAGCCACTGGCGGATACCAGCTTTGATGCTGGTGGGCTTTCTGTACCAGTAAATCAGGCAAGACATACAACGGCCCCAAAGAGAGATAGCGCCGCGCCTGGTCGATGACGTTGCTGGTGCCGAGCGTATCCAGGTAGTGGAAGACACCGCCCCGGAACGGCGGGAAGCCCAGCCCATACACCAGTGCCATATCCGCTTCAGCGGCGGAGGCAATGATCTTCTCTTCCAGGCAACGCACCACTTCGGCAATCATCGGTAGCATCATGCGGTTGAGGATCTCTTCATCGCTGAAGTCACGGCGTGGAGAACAGACCGTTGCCAATAGTTCATCGACACTGGCATCGTTGACCTTCTTCGCCTTGCCTTGTTTATCCTGCTCCCAGAGCCAGAAACCACGGCCATTTTTCTGTCCAAAGCGCTGGGCCGCGAACAGCACATCGATTGCATCACGGTAATCTTTCTTCATGCGGGAGGGGAAACCTTCCGCCATCACCGCCTGAGCATGATGCGCAGTATCAAGACCGACCACATCCAGTAACCACGCTGGTCCCATCGGCCAGCCAAACTGTTTCTCCATCACCCGGTCTACCTGGCGGAAATCCGCGCCATCCCGTAGCAACAGGCTAAAAGCAGCAAAGTAGGGGAACAGCACCCGGTTCACAAAAAATCCGGGGCAGTCGTTTACGACGATAGGGTTTTTTCCCATGGCGTTGGCCCAGGCGACCACCCGGTCAATCGTGGCTTCGGCGGTCAGTTCGCCTCTCACCACCTCGACTAAGGGCATACGTGGAACCGGATTAAAGAAATGCATACCGCAGAAGTTCTCTGGGCGCTGCAAAGCCTGTGCAAGCTGTGAAATCGGAATGGTAGAAGTATTCGACGCTAGCACGGCTTCTGGATGCAGTTGCCGCTCGGTTTCTGCTAATACCTGAGCTTTAATTTGGGGATTCTCGACCACCGCTTCAACGACGATATCGAGCTTATCAAACCCGCTGTAGTCCAGCGTTGGCTGGATGCTGGCAATAATGGTGGTGAATTTTTCATGGCTGATTTTGCCGCGTTCTAGCTGCTTACTCAGCAGCTTACCGGCCTCTTTCATGCCAAGACTCAGCGCCTGTGGGGAAATATCTTTCATCTTTGCTGGCACGCCTTTCCAGGCTGACTGGTAAGCGATACCGCCACCCATAATACCGGCCCCGAGAACCGCGGCCTGTTTAGGGATGGCGCTGTTGGCAGCGCGTTTTTTTGCCAGGCTTTTCACATATTGATCGTTCAGGAAGATGCCAACCAGCGCCCGAGCCTGAACTGACTGTGCCAGCGGTACAAAGGCGGCAGCTTCCAGCTTCAGCGCATCATTACGATCCAGAGCGGCTGCGGCTTCGATGGTTTTCACTGCTGTGACGGGCGCAGGGTAGTGCTTACCGGCGGTTTGCATCACCATGGCTTTGGCGGTAGTGAAGCTCATTGCTGCTTCAATCGGGCTCAGGCGCAGTGGCGCTAATTTCGGTGCGCGGCGCGCGCGCCAGTCGCCTTGCTGGATGGTCGCTTGCATCATACGCAGGGCAGCGGCGGCCAGTTTGTCAGTGGCAACCACGGCATCTACCAGGCCTAAACTCAGAGCGGTTGCCGCATCCACATCTTTACCAGCAGCTATAATTTCCAGGGCGCTATCAGCACCAAGTAATCGGGGAAGACGAACGCTGCCGCCAAAGCCGGGCATAATCCCGAGTTTAGTTTCAGGCAATCCAATACGGGCATCGGGGGTTGCGACGCGGAGGTCAGTAGCAAGAATGCACTCGCACCCGCCGCCTAGCGCATAACCGTTAATGGCGGACAGCGTTGGAACAGGTAAATCTTCCAGGCGATTAAAAATATGGTTGGCAAACGCCAGCCAGGTCGTCAGTTTTTCTTCTGGTGCGGCAAACAGCGACAGAAACTCGTTGATATCAGCACCCACGATAAAGGCGGGTTTGTCTGAACTCAGGATAACACCACGTAGATCGGGTTGTTGTTCCAGCACACTAATGGCTTCGCCAAGACTGGCTACCGTTCGCGTATCCAGTTTATTGACAGAACCGGGCGCGGCAAATACCAGCCCGGCGATGCCATCGTCGAGCCAGTGAAGATAAAGGGATTCGCCTTGATAAAGCATGTGCATCTCCTGCATCGGCAAAAGGGATCTGGTCATACCAGATGATCAGGAGTGTGGAAGTGAGGTGAATATTTTGCAAACAGCCAACTGCTGAATTGCAGGCTGGATCACAATGGCGTAATAACGGCAAGCCGCTGTGGCTGTGCTACACTGCGGCCACTTTTCCCGTCACTGGAGAATCGCAATGGACTCCCTAAAAACGCTCTATCGTGGGCATATCGCCACATTACAACAGCGCGCCCAACAAGTGCTGGCTCGCTTTAAGCTGGATGCAATGTTGATTCACTCCGGCGAACTGCAGAACGTGTTTCTTGACGATCATGCTTATCCTTTTAAGGTTAACCCGCAGTTTAAAGCCTGGGTACCAGTGACGCAGGTTCCCAATTGCTGGCTATGGATTGATGGCGTAAACAAACCACGGTTGTGGTTTTACTCGCCAGTAGATTACTGGCATGTGGTTGAGCCCTTACCAGACAGCTTCTGGACCGAAGACGTTGACGTCATCGGGCTGAAAAAAGCCGAAGAGATTAACCAGCTACTGCCAGCGCAGCGCGACAATGTGGCGTATATCGGGCCGGTAGTGGAACGAGCGCGGCAGTTGGGTATTCACAGTGAGCGTATCAATCCACAAGGGGTGATCGACTTCCTGCATTACCATCGCAGCATCAAGACTGACTATGAGTTGGCTTGTATGCGTAAAGCGCAAAAAATTGCCGTAGCGGGGCACCGTGCAGCGAAAGAGGCTTTTGTCTCGGGGTTGAGTGAGTTTGATATCAATCAGGCGTATCTGACTGCCACTGGCCACCGTGATACCGATGTGCCGTATGGCAACATTATTGCGCTGAACGAGCATGCTGCGGTGCTGCACTATACTCAGCTTGATCATGAGCCACCGGCTAAACGCCACAGTTTCCTGATTGATGCCGGGGCGGAATACCTTGGCTATGCAGCTGACTTAACGCGCAGCTATGCGGCAAAAAGTCACTCACTCTACGCCAGCCTGGTTGAAGCCCTCAACCGTGAAGAGCTGGCGCTGATCGCCACGATGAAGGCGGGTGTGCGCTACACCGAATATCATCAACAGATGCATCAGCGTATTGCGAAATTGCTGCTGAAGTTTGATTTGGTGCAGGGCATCAGTGAAGAAGCTTTGGTGGCTGAAAACCTCACTGGGCCATTTATGCCTCACGGTGTTGGTCATCCACTCGGGTTGCAAGTTCATGATGTCGCGGGCTTTATGCAAGATGAGCAAGGCACACATCTCGCTGCGCCGTCCCAGTATCCTTATCTACGCTGCACGCGTGTGTTGGAACCGGGCATGGTTCTGACCATTGAGCCGGGCTTCTATGTGATCGATTCACTGTTGGCACCGCTGCGTAATGGTCAATACCGTCAGCACTTTGACTGGCAGGCGATAGATGCCCTCAAGCCGTATGGTGGCGTGCGTATAGAAGATAATGTGGTGATCCATAGCAGCCGTATCGAAAATATGACCCGTGATCTGCACCTCGCCTGATGGAAGCTTATGATATTCCCGCTGATGCGCTGAGCATCAGCGAAGAGACCATCAAGAAAAGTCGCTTCATTACCCTGCTGGCGCACACCGAAGGTAGTGAAGCGGCCCGAGCCTTTGTTCAGCAGGTAAGACGTGAGCATCCTGATGCGCGTCATCATTGTTGGGCATGGGTGGCGGGTTCACCCTCGGATTCTCAGCAGCTAGGGTTTTCAGATGATGGTGAGCCTTCCGGAACGGCAGGAAAACCCATGCTGGCGCAGCTCATCGGAGCTGGGATTGGCGAGATAACGGTGGTAGTGGTGCGCTACTATGGCGGTATCATGCTGGGCACAGGTGGTTTAGTCAAAGCGTATGGCGGTGGCGTGCAACAGGGATTAAAGCAATTATCCCGCAGGCGAAAAGTGCCGATGCAGCCGTTTATTCTCGAGTGTGACTATGCCTTGCATGGTGATATCGAGCGATTGCTGCAGCGCCACGCCGGGAAAATCATCGAAACACACTATTTGGATCACATTACTTTGCAGCTTGCGCTGCCTTTTGGTCAGTCTGAAGCGTTTCAACGCGATCTCACTGATATCAGCCGTGGCACGCTTGAGCTGCGTGCAGCGGATAAATAACTTTGTTTAAGGAAATGGCTTCATGCACTTTCGTGCCATAACTCGCATCGTAGGATTGTTGGTGATCCTGTTCTCGGTGACGATGATTGTCCCCGGCCTGGTGGCGTTGATTTATCGAGATGGTGCCGGGCGTGCATTCAGCCAGACTTTCCTTTGGGCACTGGTGATTGGTTCATTGCTTTGGTGGCCTAACCGTAAACAGAAGACCGAGCTAAAGCCGCGCGAAGGTTTTCTTATCGTGGTGCTGTTCTGGACGGTGCTGGGTAGCGTAGGGGCACTCCCGTTTATTTTTGCTGAAAAGCCGCACCTTTCCGTGACGGATGCCTTTTTTGAGTCCTTTTCTGGCCTGACAACAACCGGCGCGACCACGCTTGTAGGACTAGATTCGCTGCCTAAAGCGATTCTGTTCTATCGCCAAATGCTTCAGTGGCTAGGAGGGATGGGGATCATCGTGCTGGCTGTGGCCATCCTGCCGATTTTAGGGGTGGGTGGTATGCAGCTTTATCGTGCTGAGATGCCTGGCCCCCTCAAAGATAATAAAATGCGGCCGCGCATCGCGGAAACGGCGAAAACGCTATGGCTTATCTACGTGCTGCTTACGGTGGCCTGTGCTGTTGCCTTATGGCTGGCGGGGATGCCGCTGTTTGATGCTATCGGCCACAGCTTCTCTACTATCGCTATCGGCGGCTTCTCTACGCATGATGCGAGTATCGGCTACTTTAACAGTGCCACCATCAATACGATTGTTGCGGTGTTCCTGCTGATTTCCGGTTGCAACTATGGTTTGCATTTCTCTCTGTTAAGCGGGCGCAGTTTGCGAGTTTACTGGCGAGATCCCGAATTCCGTATGTTTATCGGCGTACAGTTGACGTTAGTCATCATCTGCACCCTGGTACTGTGGTTCCATAATGTGTACAGCAGTAGCTGGCAAACGCTCAATCAGGCCTTTTTCCAGGTGGTATCAATGGCGACAACCGCCGGATTCACCACGGATAGTATTGCGCGCTGGCCTCTCTTCTTGCCGGTATTGCTGCTCTGTTCTGCCTTTATTGGAGGCTGTGCCGGTTCAACCGGAGGCGGACTAAAGGTCATCCGTATCCTTTTACTGTGGAAACAGGGTTCACGCGAGCTGAAGCGCCTGGTGCACCCTAATGCGGTTTACTCCATCAAACTGGGTAACCGTGCTTTGCCAGAACGGATACTTGAAGCCGTGTGGGGATTCTTCTCTGCCTATGCATTGGTGTTCCTTATTAGCATGCTGGCAATTATCGCGACGGGCGTGGATGATTTTTCCGCTTTTGCTGCGGTAGCTGCGACGCTGAACAACCTTGGGCCTGGGCTGGGTGTCGTGGCTGATAACTTTACCTCTATGAATGACGTCGCCAAGTGGATTCTGATTTCCACCATGTTATTTGGCCGTCTTGAGGTGTTTACTTTACTGGTGCTCTTCACGCCGACCTTCTGGCGTGAGTAGCAACAACGCGAGCTATATATGAAAGCACTGATTCTTTATTCAAGCCGTGATGGGCAAACGCAAAAGATAGCTAAAGCGATTGCTGAGGCAATGGCCCCGCAGCAAGCGAGTGATGTTTTGGACCTCAACCGCCCGAATACCATTAAGTGGGCTGATTATGATCGCGTGTTGATTGGCGCATCTATTCGTTATGGGCATTTCCAGCCAGCATTACCAAAGTTTGTGCAGCAGCATCTTCCTGAACTGCAAAAACGTATCAGTGGTTTCTATTCTGTGAATCTCACCGCACGTAAAGCGGAGAAGTCCACACCGCAGACTAACGCCTATACCAATAAGTTCTTATCTCAGTCGCCCTGGCAGCCGGATTGCTGCGCAGTATTCGCCGGGGCTTTACGTTATCCGCAATATCGTTGGTTTGACCGCGTGATGATTCAATTAATTATGCGTATGACGGGGGGAGAAACGGATGCAAGCAAGGAAGTTGAGTATACAAACTGGGATCAGGTGCGTCGTTTCGCCCTGGAATTCGCCTGTTTACCAGGCAAAATGTCGTAAAATAAGCCTGATTGACTGAAATTAGCGCGAACAGTAAAAAAGATCGAAAAAAGGGGTTGTGCAAAAAATCCGGATCCCTATAATGCGCAACCACTGAGACGGCAAGGCGGAAACGCAAACGGCTCAGCAGGGAATGAAGTGATTCATCCCGCCAGAGAAAAATACTGAAAAAAGTGTTTGACTCTGAAGGAGGAAAGCGTAATATACGCCACCTCGCAACAGCAAGCTAACGCGCTGATTGCACCGCTCTTTAACAATTTA
>NZ_VWXF01000015.1:0-109251 GCF_011752615.1 Candidatus Pantoea multigeneris | reverse complement strand
GTCCGGAGACGTTGATATCAATCCTGCGAGTGCCCACACAGATTGTCTGATAAATTGTTAAAGAGCAGTGCAATCAGCGCGTTAGCTTGCTGTTGCGAGGTGGCGTATATTACGCTTTCCTCCTTCATAGTCAAACACTTTTTTCAGTATTTTTCTCTGGCGGGATGAATCACTTCACTCCCTGCTGAGTCGTTTGCGTTTCCGCTTTGCCGTCTCAGTGGTGGCGCATTATAGGGAGTTTATTCAGGCTGACAAGGGGTTATTTTAAATAATTTTCCGTTCGCCTTTTTTTTATACAAAAGGGGCAAAAACCATCCTTAATCGCCCAGAAAACCAACAGAACGACCCATCAAAAGGCCATAATCGGCATATCACAAACATCAGCCAGTGCTATTCTGTGAGGCCTGATGAGGGAAAATGATAAGAAGGAATGTAAATGATACGCTCCGCGCGCAGTATGGCCGGCTTGCCATGGATAGCTGCTATGGCCTTTTTTATGCAATCCCTGGACGCCACCATCCTTAATACCGCTTTACCTGCCATCGCCACCAGCCTCGAACGTTCTCCTTTAGCCATGCAATCAGCGATTATTAGCTACACGCTCACGGTGGCAATGCTCATTCCTGTGAGCGGCTGGCTGGCAGACCGGTTTGGCACCCGTAAGATCTTTATTATTGCTGTCTCACTGTTTACCCTCGGCTCACTGGCCTGTGCCCTTTCTGGCTCACTGGCTGTTCTGGTAGCCTCACGTGTTGTACAGGGGATTGGAGGGGCAATGATGATGCCCGTTGCACGGTTAGCATTATTGCGCGCCTATCCCCGGAGTGAACTTCTTCCGGTACTGAATTTTGTCACCATGCCCGGACTGGTAGGCCCAATACTCGGCCCATTGCTCGGCGGTATCCTGGTCACCTATACCACCTGGCACTGGATCTTCCTGATTAATATTCCAATTGGCATCCTTGGCATTGTCTATGCGAGGAAATACATGCCTGACTTCACCACCCCCAAACGGCGCTTCGACTTCCCAGGCTTTCTGTTGTTTGGTTTAGGGTTGGTCCTGATGTCCATTGGGCTTGAGTTTTTTGGCGAACGCATTGTTGCGGGTTGGGTGGGCATCGTTACGCTGCTGGCGGGTGTAGCAATGTTACTCCTCTATATAGTACATGCACGTCGCAGCGCTGCGCCTTTAATTAACTTGCAGATGTTTAAGACCCGGACCTTCTCCGTCGGCATCATCGGTAACATCGCATCCCGTCTTGGTACAGGCTGTATTCCTTTTCTTATCCCGCTCTTACTCCAGGTCGGCTTTGGTTATTCCGCTATTATTGCCGGCTGCATGATGGCTCCCACCGCCTTTGGCTCTATTCTCGCAAAATCGATGGTGACCAATGTGCTGCGTTGGTTGGGATACCGTAAGACACTGGTAGGCATCACGTTGATTATCGGCTGCCTGATCGCATCATTCTCACTGCACTCCGCTCAGGAGAGCATTATCTTACTGCTCATCCCACTGTTTATTCTGGGTATGGCGATGTCGACACAATTTACCGCCATGAACACCATCACCCTCGCCGACCTGACAGATGAGAATGCCAGTGGCGGAAATAGCGTATTGGCGGTAACACAGCAACTTTCGATCAGCTTTGGGGTAGCCGTAAGCGCTGCCGTACTGCGCTTCTATCAGGAGATAGAGTCTGGAACTGTGCAGCAGTTCCAGGACACGTTCCTGACGATGGGCGTGGTCACCGCGATTTCTGCGTTTACTTTTATGCTGTTGCGTAATGGGGATGGACGTAACCTGATAAACAACAGCGATAAAAAGAAGAAAGCTTAACTGGAACCCCGCGGCATAAGCTCTGGTGTTAAAACCAGAGTAACCTGACTGGCATCGGGGTCTTCGTTTAGACGATAGATGAGAGTATCGATAGCGAGCTGGCCAAGTGCATCTTTAGGCTGATGTACCGTGCTCAATGGCGGAGTCAAATAACGCGCCAGCTCGATATCATCATATCCCATCACCGCAACATCCTGTGGGATGCGGAGGCCAGCCTGATACAAGGCATGGTAAACCCCCACCGCCATAGCATCATTACTGGCAAATACGGCTTCCGGTGGGGTCGCCAGCGCCAGCAACGCATTCATCGCGTTAAATCCACCTTCAAATTCAAAGTCACCATTCACCACATAGTTTGCGGGTACCGGCAGTCCGGCATCGGCCATCGCCTTATGAAACCCCTCTAAACGCATTTGTGCCGGGCTTTTATCCAAAGGTCCGGTAATACAGGCAATGTGCTTGTAGCCACGCTCAATTAAGTGTCGTGTGGCTAATTCACCGCCCAACTGCGCATTTTCCTGAATGATGTCACCACGCCCTTCAAAAGGTGCCCAGTCCATCATCACCATCGGCACTGAGGGGTAGCGGCTGAGAATATCCGCCGAGGGTAAGTGCGTTTCGGTACACATCATCAGCAAACCATCGACCCGCTTTTGCATCAGCGTTTCGAGGCTGCGGTTCATACGTTCTTCATCACCGGCGGTATTACATAAAATCAGGCTATAACCACGTTCATAACAACTGTCTTCTACACCACGCACAACTTCAGCATAAAAGGGGTTGCTACTGGTCGTAACCAGCATACCAATGGTACGCGTCTGCTTTAGCTTCAGGCTGCGTGCTAAAGCTGACGGCGCATAGTTGAGAGCCTTAATCGCCTGTTCAACCTTTTCTCTTACGCTGTCGCTAACAAAGCGATTGTTATTGATAACGTGAGAAACGGTTGAGGTTGAAACGCCCGCCAGGCGAGCAACATCCTTCATGGTAGCCAATGGCATTAACCCTGCTGTTGCAGAAAATCATCAATTTCACGACGCCACGGCACTGAAGGCTGTGCTCCAGATCGTGTCACGGCGATAGCGGCAGCGGCATGAGCAAAACGTACGGCTTCATTCATAGCAACCCCTTCTAAACGCGCGGTAATGAATGCCCCATTAAACGTGTCGCCTGCTGCGATAGTATCAATAGCATTCACTTTAAAACCGGGGATACGCTGCCCTGCACCCTGCTCGCTAAGCCAGACGCCACGGCTTCCCAGGGTAATCAATACGGTCTTGATGCCTTTGTGGTGGAGTACCGCAGCAGCGCGTGCGGCATCTTCCTCACTGTTGACGGTGATTCCGGTAAGGATTTCCGCTTCCGTCTCGTTCGGGGTGATGATATCAATCAGTGCTAACAGCTCATCCGCCAAAGGTACAGCAGGAGCCGGGTTTAGAATTACCTGCGTCTGGTTTTCACGCGCCAGTTTTGCCGCAGCCAGTACGCTTTCCAGCGGAGACTCGAGCTGCATGAGGAGCGCATCGGCCGTTACAATGGCTTCACGATGCCGGGCAACATACTCCGGCGTAACGCTGGCATTCGCGCCAGCATAAATGCCAATGGTATTTTCACCCTCACCATTAACAAAGATCATCGCTACACCCGTGGACTCCCCGTCAATCGCTTCAACTGAAGAGGTATCAATGTTGTCTGTGGCAAGCTGCTCACGAATACGCTGACCCACATCATCTGCGCCAACACAGGCAACAAAAACCAGATTTGCTCCAGCACGGCCCGCAGCAACCGCTTGATTAGCCCCTTTACCGCCAAACGCAATCTGGTACTGCTTGCCAATCACCGTTTCACCGGGACGCGGAAAATGGGCGAGATTGAGGATCTGATCAACGTTGATGCTGCCGAGCACCGCCAGCTTTGCGCTTTTACTCATAGGTATCATCCAAAAAATGCGCCACCTTTACGGTGGCGCGTTGCTCTGCTTTTCTTTGTTATTTATCGACCAGCTTCAGGTCAACTGGATTCACAGCCTGAACTTTCTCACCCTTCAGGACTTTATCCGCGGTATCAACACCAATGACGCCGATTTTATCAGGCATCTGAGCGACTGTAGCGGTGAGTTTACCGCCTTGTACCGCCTTCACGCCATCTGCTGTGCCGTCGAAACCTACGACAATCACGTCAGTTTTTCCTGCGGTTTGCAGGGCACGCAGTGCACCCAATGCCATTTCGTCATTCTGAGCAAATACCGCCTGCACATCAGGGTGTGCCTGCAGCAGGTTTTGCATTACGTTCAGGCCTTTAGTGCGGTCAAAATCTGCGGGCTGGCTGGCCAGGATATTAAACTTGTGTGCATCGGCAGCCTGCTTGAAACCTTCACCACGCTCACGCGCAGCAGAAGTGCCAGCAATCCCCTGCAATTCGATAATTTTGGCACCATCACCCAGTTTCTTGGCAATGAAGTCACCCGCCATCTTGCCACCAAAGCGGTTATCAGAAGCAACGTGGCTAACCACTTTGCCCTGCGCCGCAACGCGGTCCAGAGTGATTACCGGAATATTGGCCTGATTTGCCAACTTCACTGCGTTACCTACAGCATCAGAGTCCGTTGGGTTGATCAACAGCAGCTTAGTGCCACGTACCGTTAAGTCCTGCACGTTAGCCAGTTCTTTAGCTGGGTTATTTTGCGAGTCCAGCACAACCAGGTTGTATCCCAGTTTATCGGCTTCTTTCTGCGCACCCTCTTTCAGTGAAACAAAGAATGGGTTGTTCAGCGTAGAAACGACTAATGCGATGGTGTCTTTCGCCATAGCGCTGGCGCTCAGCGTGGTACCAAGAATCAGGGCCAGTGCAGTTAACTTTTTCATTGCTTATATCCTGTGTAGGTTCAGAGTTATTTACTGCTTTTGTTATCTACCAGTACCGCAAGCAGGATAACCACTGCTTTGACGATCATCTGGTAATAAGAGGATACACCCAGCAAATTCAGTCCGTTGTTCAGGAAGCCAAGGATAAGCGCGCCAATCAACGTGCCCATGATGCGTCCTTTACCCCCCGCCAGGCTGGTTCCGCCTAATACCACCGCCGCGATGGCATCCAGTTCATAACCGGTGCCCGCCGTAGGCTGAGCGGAAGAGAGACGAGCGACTTCAATGGTGCTGGCCAACGCAGCCAGCAGGCCACACAGTGAATAAACGACGATCTTAACGCGATTGACGTTAATGCCAGAAAGACGGGTAGCCGCTTCGTTGCCACCCAAAGCATAAATGTAGCGGCCCAGGCGGGTGTGATGCAGCATGTACCAGGCGAGGGCAAAGACAATCACCATCAACCAGACTGGGGTTGGAATTCCCAAAGGACGGCCAATACCAAACCAGCCAAACAGATCGGCATTGTCGCTAAAGCCGGTACTGATCGGGCTGCCGTCGGTATATACCATCGTGGCACCGCGCAGCAGTAGCATCATAACTAAGGTGGCGATAAACGCCTGTACCTTGCCACGAGCCACAATAACTCCGGTAACACCGCCAATTGCAGCACCAAGTGCCAACGAAGCCACCACGGCCACCAGCGCATTCACCTCATGACCGACAATCGAAGCCGCTACCGCCCCGGTTAGCGCCAGCAGTGAACCCACCGATAAATCAATCCCGGAGGTCAGAATCACTAACGTCATGCCCACCGCCATGATGGCATTGACGGAAGTCTGCTGCAGAATATTGAACAGGTTCGCCACAGTGAAGAAGTTCGGGCTTTGGCTGGCAACAACCACGATCAACACAATGAGTGCAATCAGCGATTTCTGTTCCAACAGCCAGGCTTTACTGAACCAGCGACGTTCGTTCGCCAGGGTTTGGGTACTCATATAACTAAATCCTCACTGTGTTGCTTACCGACCGCTGCCGCCATCAGGTTTTCCTGCGTCGCCTGCTCACGGGTAAATTCGCCGCTTAAATGACCTTCATGCATCACCAGGATGCGATCGCTCATGCCAATCACTTCAGGCATTTCCGATGACACCAGGATGATGCTGAGACCGTCGGCTTTAAATTCGTTTATTAACTGATAAATCTCTTTTTTTGCCCCGACATCTACACCACGAGTGGGTTCATCGAGGATCAAGACTTTTGGCCGCGTCATCAAACCACGTGCAATGGCCACTTTCTGCTGATTTCCGCCAGAAAGCAGACCGATTGGCTGATTCATCGAAGGGGTTTTGATATTAAACAGACGAATGAAATCACCGACGGCCAACTGCTCATCCGCATGTTTCAGGCCACCGCCGTTACGACTGAAGTAGCGCAGCGCCGTCAATGACATGTTCTCTTTTACCGACATGCCAAGCACCAGCCCATCACGTTTACGATCTTCAGAGATATAGACGATGCCACTTTCCAGCCCATCCTGCGGTGCGCGTGGCGCTACAGGTTTGCCATCCAGCCAAATCTGCCCTGCGGTGCGTGGCAATGCGCCGTACAGAACCTTCATTAATTCAGTACGCCCAGCGCCCATCAGACCGGAGACACCGAGGATCTCACCTGCGCGCAGGTTGAAGCTCACCAGGTCTACGCCAGGCCCGCTGAGATTTTCCACTTTCAGGCGAATATCACCCGGTTGTTGGTTCAGATGGGGATACTGCTCTTCCAGCTTGCGTCCCACCATCATCTCGATCAGGCTCTCTTCGCTCAGGGAAGAAACGTCGCGCTCGGCAATAAACTGGCCATCGCGGAACACCGTGACGTCATCGCAGATCTCGAAAATCTCTTTCATACGATGTGAGATATAGACAATGCCGCAGCCCTGCGCTTTCAGCTCGTTGATAACGCGGAACAATGACAACGTTTCGGTATCGGTCAGCGCATCGGTCGGTTCATCCATAATGATGACTTGAGACTCGAAGCTGAGCACTTTGGCAATCTCGACCATCTGTTGGTCACCAATCGACAAATCACCCACCAGCTTATGGCTGTTAAAGCGCAGATTCAGACGCTGTAACAGAGCATCTGCTTCGGCGTACATCCTTTTCCAGTCAATACGCCCAATACGGTTAACAAACTCCCGCCCCAAAAAGATATTTTCGGCGACGGTCAATTGCGGAATAAGGTTGAGTTCCTGATGAATAATGCCAATGCCCGCTTCCTGCGACGCCTTCGGCCCATTGAAGCGGATCTCTTTTCCCAGCCACTGGAATGAACCGGCATCCATGGTATAAATGCCCGTCAACACCTTCATCATGGTGGATTTTCCGGCGCCGTTTTCCCCTACCAATGCCATTACTCGGCCAGGATAAACAGCCAGTGAAGCGCCATTCAGGGCTTTCACACCGGGAAACGATTTTTCAATGCCCTTGAGTTGCAATAACGGTTGCATGAGAAGCCTCAGAAAGTCACACCAGCACGCAGGATGACATTCGCATACGGAGAACACTCTCCGCTGCGAATGACGGCCTGACTGCGTTGTGTTTGTTGTTTGAATGCTTCATGACTGGTGTAAAGAACGTCTATGGTATTTCCCTGGTGTTGTTGCAAAGCATCGAGCAGCGCGAGCAGCTCGCTGTGCAGTTGCGGGTTGTGCTGCTGGATTTCTTCCGCAATCAGCGCGCTTTCTACCTGCATCTCCTGCGTGACCACATTGACCACCTGCAAAAAATCGGGGATACCTGGCGTGAGTGCCAGATCGATACGTTGCGGACCCGCAGGAACAGGCAAGCCTGCATCTGCAATCGTCAGCGTATCCGTATGCCCCAGGCGGGCAATCACATGAGAAACTTCAGCGTTTAGTAAGCGACCTTTTTTCATTTTTCTACTCCACAGCGAAACGTTTCGCTAACGGCAGTGTATGAAATGCAGACAGTAATACAACGGGGTAATGACAGAAGTGTGATCGCTATCGAAACGTTTCGCTAAAGCGTGAAGGAATTTGAGATAAGTGAGGAAAAGGGGACAATGGCCTGGCCTGGAAGGTCAGGAGAGTGAAGACACGCGCCACCACAAACGGGTGACGCGCGCAGGATTAAATCTCGACCTGTGTCCCCAGTTCGATAACCCTGTTAGGCGGGATTTCAAACTGATCGGGCGCTCTCAGTGCATTACGCTGCAGCGCCAGGAACAACTTACCGCGCAGTCGCAGATACCAGGGCCGTTTGCCAATGATCAGCGACTCATGGGACATAAAGAACGACGTCTCCATCATACGGCAGTTAAGCCCTTCCAGCCCGCAGCGGTGGAACACCTCTTCAACATTCGGCGTTTCGCGCCAGCCATAGCTGGCCACCACACGCCAGAAGGTAGGCGACAGTTGCTCAATAGTGACGCGACGAACGTTGTGCACATAAGGTGCATCTTCAGTACGCAGCGTTAACAGTACCACTCGCTCATGCAACACTTTGTTATGCTTAAGGTTATGCAACAGCGCAAACGGGATGACATTCAACGCTCGCGACATGTAAACCGCCGTTCCTGAAACCCGCACCGGAGGCGACTTCTCCAGCGAAGCAATCATCGCCTCAAGGGAATTACCGTGTTCGTGCATACGGCGTAGCAGGCGGAAACGCTCGCTTTTCCAGGTGGTCATAATGGTAAACATCACCAGCGCCAGGCAGAGTGGCAGCCAGCCGCCGGAGAAAATTTTAATCAGGTTTGCGCTAAACAGTGGCACATCAATACAGAGCAATACCACCAGAATCAGCGACACGACTAACTTATGCCAGTGCCAGTTTTTAACGGCAACGGTACAGGAGAGGATCGACGTCAGGATCATGGTGCCAGTCACCGCGATGCCATAAGCTGCCGCCAGATTGCTGGAGTGCTCAAAGCTAATAATGACCAGCACCACAGCAAAATAGAGCACCCAGTTCACCACAGGGACATAAATTTGCCCGGACTCTTCCTCAGACGTGTGAATAATACGCATGCCGGGCAAGTAACCAAGACGTACGGCCTGGCGAGTGAGTGAAAATACCCCAGATATCACTGCCTGAGAGGCAATAACCGTCGCCAACGTCGCAAGCACTAACATCGGAATCAACGCCCAATCAGGTGCCAACAGGAAGAACGGGTTTTTGATCGCTTTTGGATCGCTGAGCAGCAATGCCCCTTGGCCGAAATAGTTCAGTACCAGCGCAGGCAGCACGACGCTAAACCACGCAATGCGGATCGGCAACTTACCGAAATGCCCCATATCAGCATACAGTGCCTCAACGCCGGTAATCGCTAACACCACCGCGCCCAGTGCAAAGAAGGAAACCGATTTATACGTCAGGAAGAAGCGCACCGCATGCACCGGATTCAGTGCTTGCAACACCTCGGGATTTTTCATGATGCCACCGATACCCAGCACCGCGAGCACCAGGAACCACAGCAACATTACAGGCGCAAACATCTTACCGACAATGCCCGTACCGTGTTTCTGAATCACAAACAGCGCGGTAAGGACGGTAATAGCGATAGGAACGATATAGGTATCCAGTGACGGTGCCGCAATCTCCAGCCCCTCAATGGCTGACAAGACCGAAACCGCCGGGGTAATGACGACTTCGCCATAGAAGAAGCTGCCGCCCACCAGGCCCATGATCACCAGTATGGCGGTCGATCTCGCTGAGGTATTTCTTCCGGCGAGGGACATCAGGGTTAAGATCCCCCCTTCGCCAGCATTATCTGCACGCATGACGTAGCTGATGTATTTGAATGAAACAACCAGCACCAACAGCCAGAAAATCAGCGACAGAAAGCCAAATACCGCTTCCGGTTCAACACCAAAACCAAACTGACCTGACAGACATTCACGCAGTGTATATAGAGGACTGGTTCCGATATCGCCATAAACGACACCGATAGCAGCAATGGTAAGCGCACCAAGGGATTGCTTTTTATCCGAGCTCATAGAGTTATCTTTTGTTGTAGACCATGAGGAGGAGTCCTCTGAAGACGGCCATCAAAAAGCCGACAGTATGCACATATCGACAAAAAAACCCACCTTAAAAGCGTTACAGCCCGCCGAATTAGGGGGGTATTTTCAGGGTAAAATGGGTGCTGATGCCACAACTGGCGCGGCTTGTAACATCTGAAACAAAAAAGCTGACAGCAATCAACGCAATTACGCATGATTATCGTTATCTTAAGCCATTGCCAAAAAGCGGCAACACTAAAAACCGGAAGGACAAAGCAGTGATTATGGCTCAACCCCATCTTTTGGCAGAGAGGATTTCTCGCCTCAGCAATGCCCTGGAAAAAGGCCTGTATGAACGGCATCACGCCATCCGTCTTTGCCTGCTGGCAGCATTAAGTGGTGAAAGTGTCTTCCTGCTTGGCCCGCCAGGGATCGCGAAAAGCTTGATTGCCCGCCGCCTCAAGTATGCTTTCCAGCATGCCCGCGCATTTGAATACCTGATGACCCGTTTCTCAACGCCAGAAGAGGTCTTTGGCCCCCTCTCCATTCAGGCACTGAAAGATGAAGGCCGCTACCAGCGCCTGACTAAGGGGTATCTGCCTGATGCCGAAATCGTCTTTCTTGATGAGATATGGAAAGCAGGCCCGGCCATTCTGAATACCCTGCTTACCGCGATTAACGAACGGCGTTTTCGTAACGGTGATATTGAAGAAAAAATTCCGATGAGGCTGCTGGTGACCGCCTCAAACGAGCTCCCGGAGGCCGATAGCGGCCTGGAAGCCCTGTATGACCGCATGCTCATTCGCCTGTGGCTGGACAACGTGCATGAGAAGCAAAACTTCCGCAATATGCTGACCCATCAGCAAGATGAGTCCGCCAATCCGGTCGCCGAATCACTGCGCATTAGCGATGAAGAGTATCTTCAGTGGCAGCAGAGCATCACGCAGGTTGCCCTGCCAGAGAATGTATTTGAGCTCATCTACCAGCTGCGCCAGCAGTTGGAGAATCAGCCGGATGCCCCGTACATTTCCGATCGTCGCTGGAAAAAAGCTATCCATCTCTTGCAGGCCAGCGCATTTTACAGTGGCCGCAGCGCAATAGCGCCTATCGATCTGATCCTGCTGAAAGATTGCCTGTGGCACGATGTAAACTCAATGAAGCTGCTGGATAGAGAGATCGAACAGCTGATGTTGCAACACGCCTGGCAGCAGCAAAGCATGTTATTGCGCTTACAGCAGATCAAAGCTCGCCGCCTGGTGCTACAGCAGCAGCAGAGCATCGCGCAGGCGCTTACGTTAGAAAAACACAGTGCGATGTTTAGCCGCAAACCCCATTACGATCTGCCTGCCAGTCTGAACGAAGCGCACCTGACCTTGCTGCTACAACAGCCGTTGATGCTGCATGATATGCAAGTCTCTCATCTTCTGATTGAACGCGAAGCGTTGGAAAACTGGTTACAGAAGGGCGGCGATATTCGCGGCAAGCTGAACGGGATTGGCTTCGCGCAGACGCTGGATTTGCACATTGATAATCAGAACTGCCTGGCACTGCGTGATGTGAGCCTGCAATCAACGCGTCTCAACCTGCCGGGCACTAACAACAATCAAGAGTTGCCGGAAGAGATCGTAGCCGAGTACGCCACACTGGAAGAGCAGCTACGCACGCAGCGCTATCAGTTTGGCCAGCATCAACGCTGCCTGTTTATTAGCGATGACTGGCTAGCGCGGATCGAAACGTCGCTACAGGATGTGGCCGAACAGCTTAAACAGGCACGTAAATGATCTCGCTGGAGACACTCAGCGCTTTGCTTTCTGTCGGAGAGGCCGAACTGATCGAGGATATGATCCTTGCAGTACTGGCTTCTCCGCAGCTGGCGGCCTTTTTTGAAAAATTTCCCAGCCTGAAGCAAGCCATGCTGCGGGATATGCCGCGCTGGAAAGCGGAAATCAGCGAGGGAATGCGCAATACACCGGTTCCTGCGGCCCTCGATGAAGAGTTCCAGCTATTTCAGCGTTTGCAATTGCTGTCGTTAAGTCATTTTATCCGTGAATTGCCCGCGCTAATGCTGACGCTGACGCAGCTCAACTCGCCGTTTCTTGAGGAAGCGGAAAATCAGCTCAATCACACCGATCCCCAGCAGCTCAGTACCGCCCAACATACGCTGTTCCTGCAACGCTGGCGGCTAAGTCTGACGCTGCAAACCCTGACGTTAAACGAAGCGTTGCTGGCGCAGCAACGCGAGGAACTGTTAGCAGAGTTGCAGCAGCGTATGGCGTTGAGTGGGCAGCTCGCGCCAGTGCTGAGTGAAGAAGATGAAACCTCAGCCGGCCGCTTGTGGGATATGAGCAAGTCCTCATTACAGCACGGCGACTATGAGCTGATTGTTAAATACGGCGATTATCTGGCGCAGCAGCCCGAATTAATGAAGCTGGCGCAGCAGCTCGGGCGTAGCCGTGAGGCTAAATCGGTGCCTACGCAAGATGCACCGCTGGAGACGTTTCGTCAGTTAGTCCGTGAACCCGATAACGTGCCAGAAGAGGTCAATGGCATTCATCAAGGGGATGATGTGCTGCGTTTACTGCCTCCGGAACTGGCCGCGCTCAGCATCAGTGAACTGGAGCTGGAGTTTTATCGTCGCCTGGTAGAAAAACGTCTGCTGACCTACCGGCTTCAGGGGGATGCCTGGCATGAGAAAGTCACGCAGCGTCCGGTCAGTCACCAGCAGCATGAAGAGCAGCCGCGCGGGCCTTTTATCGTCTGCGTGGATACTTCCGGATCAATGGGCGGGTTCAATGAGCGCTGCGCCAAAGCATTCTGCCTCGCACTGCTGAAAGTCGCTTTGGCCGACCGGCGGCGCTGCTACATTATGCTGTTTGCTCATGACGTCGTAGGCTACGAGCTCACCGCAGACAACGGTCTGGAGCAGGCGATCCGCTTTCTCAGCCAGCGTTTTCGTGGCGGCACCGATTTGGCTGGTTGCCTTGATGCCGTAGTACAGCGAATGGAAGGGCCGCAATGGCAGGATGCAGATGCGGTAGTGGTGTCTGACTTTATTGCCCAGCGCCTGCCTGATAACGTGACCGCGGCCATTAAAGCCCGCCAGTTGCAGCAGCAGCAACGTTTTCACGCCGTGGCGATGTCCTCCCACGGCAAGCCCGGCATTTTGCGTATCTTTGACCATATCTGGCGCTTTGATACCGGTCTGAAAAGCCGCTTACTGCGCCGCTGGCAGCGTTGATCCCCGAAGCTCCCTTGCCTGATGCGCTGTTTTACTGCACATTCACCTTAAATTAGAAAACAGTGCTGACCCGAGGACGGACATGGCCGAACAACTGCAACTGGATAATCTTGATCGCGGCATACTCAATGCACTGCTGGAAAACGCTCGCACCGCCTATGCGGAGCTGGCTAAGCAGTTCAACGTAAGCCCCGGCACGATTCATGTCCGGGTAGAAAAAATGAAACAAGCGGGGATCATTCTCGGTACCCGAGTGGACATTGATCCACGCCAGTTAGGCTTTGATGTCTGCTGTTTTATCGGCATTATTTTGAAAAGCGCCCGTGATTACCCGGCAGCACTCAGCAAGCTAGAGGCGCTGGATGAGGTGGTTGAAGCCTGGTACACCACCGGCCACTACAGTATCTTCATCAAAGTCATGTGTCGCTCAATTGACGCGTTGCAACAGGTGTTGATCAACAAGATCCAGACCATCGATGAAATACAATCCACCGAAACCCTGATCTCACTGCAAAACCCGATCATGCGTACCATCAAGCCATGATCGCCCCTTCCTGTGTATAACCTTATCCCGGGCGGATCGCATACATAACGCGATTTGCCGCCCAGTGCTTTCTTTTATTAACCCTGTTTTCCACAGGTGGATCACTGCTTGATCACAGCGTACAATGCTCGCCTTTATTGCAGGAGAGCAGCATGGCCGATATCACCTTAATCAGTGGCAGTACCCTGGGCAGCGCAGAGTATGTCGCTGAACATCTCGAAGAAAAACTGCAGGAAGCAGGCTTCTCTACGGAAATGCTGCATGGCCCTGAGCTTGAGGAAGTCGCGCCTGAAGGCATTTGGCTGTTAGTCAGCTCAACGCATGGTGCCGGCGAGATCCCAGAGAATTTGCAATCTTTCTATAATGCTATTGAAGAACAGCAGCCGGATCTTTCTGCCGTCCGTTTTGGTGCTGTGGGCATTGGCAACCATGAATATGACCTGTTTTGTGGTGCCATCCGTCAGTTGGAAACATTGTTGCTGGCACGTGGCGCGACACTTATAGGATCACGCCTTGAGATCGACGTTCTTGAACACGAAATTCCGGAAGATCCGGCGGGCGAGTGGGTTGAAACCTGGAAAAACCTGATCTAATCCTTCGATCCAACACCACAGGGGATCGGGTTTTTGTCTCGATCCTCAGTTTTTTTTGCTGTTTTCGCTCAAGAACTGCGCGATCAATTGTGGATAAGTACCCTGTATTACTGCGTATAACCGGTAGTTATCCCAAGAATAACCCTTGCTGCTTTTTCAGGCTGTGTATAAGTAGCCATTTTGATCTCAGGTTATACGGATCTGGATCACCGATCATTCACAGCATGTGATCCAAAGCAGGCTTTTGATAAATCGCCTGTTTCTACGCTTATCCACAGATATCGTGGATCCTAATAAGAGATCTAACAGGAAGATCATATACAGAATAATGATCCTTTCTTTTAAACCACTAGATCCCGCCACTTTTACCCCGGGCAGAATTTGAGTAGAATCCACCGCCCAGGGCAAAGATCCCTGTCCGACTTTCTTAACGAGGTACCACTTCATGTTTTATCCAGATCCTTTTGACGTCATCGTAATCGGTGGTGGTCATGCGGGCACCGAAGCCGCAATGGCTGCAGCCCGAATGGGTCAACAAACTCTGTTGCTCACCCACAACATCGATACGCTGGGGCAGATGTCGTGCAACCCAGCCATTGGCGGGATCGGGAAAGGACACCTGGTAAAAGAAGTGGATGCTCTCGGTGGCCTGATGGCAACCGCGATCGACAAAGGCGGAATTCAGTTTAGGATACTAAACAGCAGCAAAGGCCCTGCGGTACGTGCGACCCGTGCTCAGGCTGACCGTGTGCTGTATCGCCAGGCTGTACGTACTGCACTGGAAAATCAACCCAACCTGATGATCTTCCAGCAGGCTGTTGACGATCTCATCGTGGAAAACGATCGCGTTGTGGGTGCAGTAACCCAAATGGGACTGAAATTCCGCGCGAAAACCGTGGTTCTTACCGTCGGTACCTTCCTCGATGGCAAAATTCACATCGGGTTGGATAACTACAGCGGTGGCCGTGCGGGTGATCCGCCTTCCATCCCATTAGCAAAACGCCTGCGTGCACTGCCACTGCGTGTTAGCCGCCTTAAAACCGGTACACCACCGCGTATTGATGCACGCACCATCGACTTCAGCGTGCTGTCTCCACAGCATGGTGATAACCCAATGCCTGTTTTCTCGTTCATGGGCAGTGCAGAGCAGCACCCACAACAGGTGCCATGCTGGATCACTTACACCAATGAGAAAACCCATGACGTGATCCGCAATAACCTCGATCGTAGCCCAATGTATGCCGGGATCATCGAAGGGATCGGCCCACGTTACTGCCCATCGATCGAAGACAAAGTGATGCGCTTTGCCGATCGTAATGCGCATCAGATCTTCCTTGAACCCGAAGGGTTGACCAGCAACGAAGTTTATCCAAATGGTATCTCTACCAGCTTACCGTTTGACGTGCAGATGCAGATCGTCCGTTCCATGAAGGGGATGGAGAATGCGAAGATCGTACGTCCAGGCTACGCCATTGAGTATGACTTCTTCGATCCTCGCGATCTGAAAATGACCCTGGAAAGCAAATATATTCAGGGCCTGTTCTTTGCTGGACAGATCAACGGCACGACGGGTTACGAAGAAGCCGCAGCACAAGGCCTGTTGGCGGGTCTAAATGCCGCACGCCAGGCTGCAGACAAAGAGGGATGGGCTCCGCGTCGCGATCAGGCTTACATGGGCGTGTTGGTTGACGATCTCTGCACCCTGGGGACCAAAGAACCCTACCGTATGTTTACTTCACGCGCTGAATATCGCTTGATGCTGCGTGAAGACAATGCCGACCTGCGTCTGACCGAGACCGGTCGTGAGCTGGGCCTGGTGGACGATGCCCGTTGGGCGCGCTTCAACGAAAAGCTGGAAGCTATCGAACTGGAGCGCCAGCGTCTGCGTGATATCTGGGTACATCCAAAATCAGACAGCGTGGAAGAAATTAACGGCGTACTGAGCGCAGAGCTGACCAAAGAAGCCAGCGGTGAAGATCTGCTGCGTCGCCCGGAAATGACTTATCAGCAACTGACCAGCCTGAGTGTCTTCGCTCCTGCTCTGGCAGATGAACAAGCTGCTGAACAGGTTGAAATCCAGGTGAAGTATGCCGGTTATATTGCTCGCCAACAGGATGAAATTGAACGCCAACTGCGTAACGAAAATACGGTGCTACCAGCCGATTTGAATTACAGCCAGGTTTCTGGTCTGTCGAATGAAGTGATCGCTAAACTGAATGACCATAAACCTGCGTCAATTGGTCAGGCATCACGCATTTCGGGTGTCACGCCAGCGGCGATCTCAATTCTGCTTATTTACCTGAAAAAACAAGGGCTGCTGCGTAAAAGCGCCTGATGCAAACCGGGGCGAGTCACATCGCCCCAACTGACTGGACCCACGCCGTGATCAACAAACTGACTTCGCTGCTTGCCGCAGCCAAAATTTCCCTCTCCGATCAACAAAAACAACAGTTGCTGGGCTACGTTGGCTTGCTGGACAAGTGGAACAAAGCGTACAACCTGACTTCCGTACGCGATCCACAGCAAATGTTGGTCCGCCATATTATGGACAGTATCGTGGTGGCTCCGCATTTACGCGGAAGTCGTTTTATTGATGTGGGAACAGGTCCTGGGCTGCCGGGCGTTCCTTTAGCGATCGTCATGCCAGATGCGCATTTCACGTTGCTGGACAGCCTGGGTAAACGCGTGCGTTTTCTGCGCCAGGTACAGCATGAACTGGGATTAACGAATATCGATCCTGTGCAAAGCCGCGTAGAAGAGTTCCCGTCGGAGCCGCCGTTTGATGGCGTAATTAGCCGGGCGTTTGCTTCACTCAATGATATGGTGAGCTGGTGTCATCATCTGCCCGCAGCAGATGGCCGCTTTTTTGCGTTGAAAGGCCAGCATCCGCAGGATGAAATTGATGCCTTACCGGCAGGATTTAGCGTAGAACGCATCGAATCGCTGGTGGTCCCACAGTTGGAAGGCGAGCGTCATCTGGTCGTTATTCGTCGCGACTAAATTGAGTAAATGGTGTCAGGCCGGTGAATTTGTCCTGACATCGCCTTTTTCCCTGGTCGGAAATGTTCCGAAATTCTCGGTTACATTTAACCTTTATTTCACATTTGATTATCAAAGAGATCACTTTTAAACCACTGCTCACCATAATAAATAGTCACGCTGGAAAATATGTGGGAGTAATAAATGCAGGTGCGTAATATCATTTTCCCCTTTTAGCTCAGAGCGCTACTGTCAATAGCGAGTTTTTATCGAAAATAGAGCAGGGCAGGGGAGTGTCTATTTTTAAACCATTGTTTTAGCTCTGTTAAATATCATGGTGTTCACAAGAAAATTCTCTCAAACCACCCCCCTGAGCATATTTGTCTGTGTAATGTGTGATCTGCCGCACGCTTTAACTGTCGGTTTTTAACTGAATTTCATCAGTCTGGCTGCTGAATTTCATCAAACAAAGTTTGAGAAAATAACCTCCTGGAAAGAAATTTAAATAATTGTTCACTTTTTCATGAGTTAACGATTGAAATCGCAGGTGTGGCCCGTATAATTTGCACGGCTTTTACTGCTTGACTCATTTGAGTGAGGCAGTCTGGTAAGGCAACGCGTCCTACCTCAAGCAAAGCAGGAGAGTATCAGCGTCATGTCAGTGTCTCTTTACGATGTAAAACTCGCTCGTGCCGTGTTGCTGGTTCAACTGGTAGCGCTTGTCATCATCGGGTGTGTGTTTGCAGTGAAAGACATGAAACTCGGCGCCTCTGCAATTGCGGGTGGCATGGCAGCCTGGCTGCCAAATGTGTTGTTTATGTTTTTAGCCTGGCGCCTGCAGGCGCAAGCACCTGCAAAAGGGCGTGTAGCCTGGGGCTTCGCGCTTGGTGAAGTTCTAAAGGTGTTTGCCACCATTATTTTTCTCGTTGTGGCGTTGGGTGTATTCAGGGCGGCTTTTTGGCCTCTCGGGATAACCTGGTTATCGGTGCTGGTGGTGCAAATGTTGGCACCGGCTGTAATTAACAACAAAGGGTAAGAGGCATCATGGCCGCAGGAGAGATCTCAACGCCGCAGGAGTACATAGGACACCACCTGACACATCTTCAGATGGACCTGCGTACCTTCGAGCTGGTGAATGCACACGACGCGCCAGCGACGTTCTGGACAATTAACCTGGACTCCATGTTTTTCTCTGTGTTACTGGGACTGGTGTTCCTTGTAATCTTCCGCAAAGTGGCTAAAAGCGTCACCAGCGGTGTACCAGGGAAATTGCAGGCGGCTATCGAGCTGGTTGTCGGCTTCGTTGATGGCAACGTCCGCGACATGTACCACGGTAAAAGCAAACTTATCGCCCCGTTGGCTCTGACAGTTTTTGTCTGGGTCTTCCTGATGAACTTCATGGATCTGCTGCCTATCGATCTGCTGCCGTATATCGGTGAGCACTGGTTAGGTCTGCCAGCACTGCGCATCGTGCCTTCTGCCGATGTGAACGTAACGCTGTCCATGGCGTTGGGCGTATTTATTTTGATTCTGTTCTACAGCATCAAAATGAAAGGGGTAGGGGGCTTTGCTAAAGAGCTGACACTGCAGCCTTTCAATCACCCGATCTTCATCCCTATCAACCTGATTCTTGAAGGTGTGAGCCTGCTGTCTAAACCGGTATCTCTCGGTCTGCGACTGTTCGGCAACATGTATGCGGGTGAGCTGATCTTTATCCTGATTGCAGGTCTGTTACCGTGGTGGTCGCAGTGGGTTCTGAGTGTGCCATGGGCCATTTTCCACATCCTGATCATTTCGCTGCAGGCTTTCATTTTCATGGTTCTTACGATCGTCTATCTGTCGATGGCATCAGAAGAACACTGATTTTTTATCTCAACACTAAGCTTTTAACTGAAACAAACTGGAGACTGTCATGGAAAACCTGAATATGGATCTGCTGTACATGGCTGCCGCTGTGATGATGGGTCTGGCGGCAATCGGTGCTGCGATCGGTATCGGCATCCTCGGGGGCAAATTCCTGGAAGGCGCAGCGCGTCAGCCGGATCTGATTCCTCTGCTGCGTACGCAGTTCTTTGTTGTAATGGGTCTGGTGGATGCAATCCCAATGATCGCAGTTGGTCTGGGCCTCTACGTGATGTTCGCTGTCGCCTAAAGCCTGCCGTAAGTTCATCCACGGCACCTGTAAGGTGTTCGTGGAGAACAGAGTCTGCCGCGTATCACTCTTGGTAGCGGCAGATACGATAAATACTTAAGAAGAGGCATTGTGCTGTGAACATTAATGCAACAATCCTCGGCCAGGCCATCGCGTTCATCCTGTTTGTTGCGTTCTGCATGAAGTACGTATGGCCACCGATCATGGCTGCCATCGAAAAGCGCCAGAAAGAAATTGCTGAAGGCCTTGCTTCTGCTGAACGTGCGAAGAAAGATTTGGATCTCGCGCAGGCTAATGCGACCGACCAGCTGAAAAAAGCCAAAGAAGAAGCTCAGGTTATCATCGAGCAGGCTAATAAGCGCCGTACTCAGATTTTGGATGAAGTGAAAGCCGAAGCTGAAAACGAACGTAACCGCATCCTTGCACAGGCTCAGGCTGAAATCGAAGCAGAGCGTTCTCGTGCACGTGAAGAGCTGCGTAAGCAGGTCGCGTTGCTGGCTATCGCTGGCGCCGAGAAGATCATCGAACGTTCCGTGGATGAAGCTGCTAACAGCGACATCGTTGATAAACTTGTCGCTGAACTGTAAGGAGGGAGGGGCTGATGTCTGATTTAACTACCGTAGCTCGCCCCTACGCCAAAGCAGCTTTTGACTTTGCTGTTGAGCACCAGGGCATTGAACGTTGGCAGCAGATGCTGGCGTTTGCAGCTGAAGTGTCTCGTAATGAACAGATAGCTGATCTCCTTTCTGGTGCTGTAGCACCGGATGCATTGTCTGCATCTTTTAATGCAGTCTGTGGTGATCAACTGGATGAGCACGCCCAAAACCTGATTAAGGTGATGGCGGAAAACAAACGTTTGACCGCGCTTCCAGCGGTACTGGACCAGTTCATTCAACTGCGTGACGCGTACAACGCGACTGCTGAAGTTGATGTGATCTCTGCCGGTGCGCTGAGTGACGAGCAGCTGACCAAAATCAGCACTGCGATGGAAAAACGTCTGTCACGCAAAGTTAAGCTGAATTGCAAAATCGATAAGTCTGTAGTCGCAGGCGTGATCATCCGTTCGGGTGACATGGTAATTGATGGCAGCGTGCGCGGCCGTCTTGAGCGTCTGGCAGACGTCTTGCAGTCTTAAGGGGACTGGAGCATATGCAACTGAATTCCACCGAAATCAGCGAACTGATCAAGCAGCGCATTGCTCAGTTCAATGTAGTGAGCGAAGCTCACAACGAAGGTACTATTGTTTCTGTAAGTGACGGTATCATCCGCGTACACGGCCTGGCCGATGTCATGCAGGGTGAGATGATTGCCCTGCCGGGTAACCGTTACGCTATCGCACTGAACCTCGAGCGCGACTCGGTTGGTGCAGTAGTGATGGGCCCATACGCTGACCTCGCCGAAGGCATGAAGGTTAAGTGTACTGGCCGTATCCTTGAAGTACCGGTTGGCCGTGGCCTGCTGGGTCGTGTACTCAACACCCTGGGTAACCCGATTGATGGTAAAGGCGCTGTCGACAACGACGGTTTCTCACCAATCGAAGTTATCGCACCAGGTGTTATCGACCGTCAGTCCGTTGACCAGCCTGTTCAGACCGGTTACAAATCTGTCGATGCGATGATTCCAATCGGCCGTGGCCAGCGTGAGCTGATCATCGGTGACCGTCAGACTGGTAAGACTGCAATGGCTATCGACGCCATCATCAACCAGCGCGACTCTGGCATCAAATGTGTTTACGTTGCTATCGGTCAGAAAGCTTCTACCATCGCTAACGTTGTACGTAAGCTGGAAGAGCACGGTGCACTGTCTAACACCATCGTTGTTGTTGCTTCTGCTTCTGAGTCTGCTGCTCTGCAGTACCTGGCTCCGTACGCTGGCTGCGCAATGGGTGAATACTTCCGTGACCGTGGTGAAGATGCCCTGATCGTATACGATGACCTGTCTAAGCAGGCAATCGCTTACCGTCAAATCTCCTTGCTGCTGCGCCGTCCACCGGGCCGTGAAGCATTCCCAGGCGACGTGTTCTATCTCCACTCTCGTCTGCTGGAACGTGCATCACGTGTAAGCGCTGACTATGTTGAGCGTTTCACTAACGGTGCCGTTAAAGGCCAAACTGGTTCACTGACCGCTCTGCCGATCATTGAAACTCAGGCGGGTGACGTTTCTGCGTTCGTTCCGACCAACGTGATCTCAATCACCGATGGTCAGATCTTCCTGGAATCTAACCTGTTTAACTCAGGCATCCGTCCTGCGGTTAACCCGGGTATCTCTGTATCCCGTGTTGGTGGTGCTGCTCAGACCAAGATCGTTAAGAAACTGTCCGGTGGTATCCGTACCGCTCTGGCACAGTATCGTGAACTGGCTGCGTTCTCGCAGTTCGCTTCCGATCTGGATGAAGCAACCCGCAAACAGCTGAGCCACGGTCAGAAAGTGACCGAGCTGCTGAAGCAGAAACAGTATGCACCGATGTCTGTTGCACAACAGGGTCTGGTACTGTTCGCTGCCGAGCGTGGCTTCCTGAACGACGTTGAACTGGCCAAAATTGGCAGCTTCGAAGCCGCACTGCTGGCGTTCGCAGACCGCGAACACGCTGAGCTGATGCAGGAAATCAACCAAACTGGTAACTACAACAACGATATCGAAGCGAAGCTGAAAGGCATCCTCGAAACGTTTAAAGCAACCCAGTCCTGGTAATGTCTGGCGGCTTGTCTGAAGAGACAAGCCGCAAGGCTTTGAGGAGCAGCTAATGGCCGGCGCAAAAGAAATACGTAGCAAGATTGGAAGCGTTAAGAATACGCAGAAGATCACCAAAGCGATGGAAATGGTCGCCGCGTCCAAAATGCGTAAAACGCAGGAACGTATGGCAGCCAGCCGTCCGTATGCAGACACCATGCGTAAAGTGATTGGTCACCTTGCGTTAGGGAATCTGGAATACAAGCACCCTTACCTGGAAGAGCGTGACGTCAAGCGCGTCGGCTACCTGGTCGTTTCAACTGACCGCGGGCTTTGTGGTGGTTTGAACACTAACCTGTTCAAAAAATTGCTGGCAGAAATGAAAGCCTGGTCCGATAAAGGCGTACAGAGCGATCTGGCGATTGTCGGTTCCAAAGGTCTGTCATTCTTCGGCTCTGTGGGTGGCAACATCGTGGCACAGGTAAGCGGAATGGGCGATAAGCCTGCGCTGTCTGACCTGATTGGTCCAGTAAAAGTGATGTTGCAGGCTTATGATGAAGGCCGCATCGACAAGCTGTTTATTGTCAGCAACAAGTTTATCAACACCATGTCTCAGACTCCGACCGTTACCCAACTGCTGCCATTACCGGCTGCGGAAGGTGAACAAGAGATGAAGGCGAAGACCTGGGATTACCTGTACGAACCCGATCCGAAAGCGCTGCTGGATACCCTGCTGCGTCGTTATGTCGAATCGCAGGTTTATCAGGGTGTGGTGGAAAACCTGGCCAGTGAACAGGCCGCACGTATGGTCGCGATGAAAGCCGCAACCGATAACGGCGGAAACCTGGTCAAAGAGCTGCAGTTGGTTTACAACAAAGCTCGTCAGGCCAGCATCACCCAGGAACTTACCGAGATCGTCTCGGGGGCCTCCGCGGTTTAACCAGGTTAAGAATTAGGTAGAGGATTCAAGATGGCAGCTGGAAAGATTGTCCAGATTATCGGCGCCGTAGTTGACGTCGAGTTCCCTCAGGACGCGGTACCGCAAGTGTACAACGCCCTTGAGGTTAAAAACGGTGATGCTCGCCTGGTGCTGGAAGTTCAGCAGCAGCTGGGTGGTGGCGTGGTTCGTACCATCGCCATGGGTACTTCTGACGGCCTGAAGCGCGGTCTGGAAGTTACCGACCTGCAGAAACCAATTCAGGTACCAGTCGGTCAAGCGACTCTCGGCCGTATCATGAACGTGCTGGGTGAGCCAATCGATATGAAAGGCGACCTGCAGAATGAAGATGGCAGCGCAGTAGAGATCAACTCTATTCACCGCGCGGCACCTTCTTACGAAGAGCTGGCTAGCTCTCAGGAACTGCTGGAAACCGGTATCAAAGTTATCGACCTGATCTGTCCGTTTGCGAAAGGCGGTAAAGTAGGTCTGTTCGGTGGTGCGGGTGTTGGTAAAACCGTAAACATGATGGAGCTGATCCGTAACATCGCGATCGAGCACTCAGGTTTCTCCGTATTTGCCGGTGTTGGTGAGCGTACCCGTGAAGGTAACGACTTCTACCACGAGATGACCGACTCTAACGTTATCGACAAAGTAGCATTGGTCTACGGTCAGATGAACGAGCCACCAGGAAACCGTCTGCGCGTTGCGCTGACCGGTCTGACCATGGCGGAAAAATTCCGTGATGAAGGCCGTGACGTTCTGCTGTTCGTTGATAACATCTATCGTTATACCCTGGCCGGTACTGAAGTATCCGCACTGTTGGGCCGTATGCCTTCAGCAGTAGGTTACCAGCCGACCCTGGCAGAAGAGATGGGTGTGTTGCAGGAGCGTATTACCTCCACTAAGACGGGTTCAATCACCTCCGTACAGGCCGTTTACGTTCCTGCGGATGACTTGACTGACCCATCACCAGCAACCACCTTTGCTCACTTAGACTCAACCGTGACACTGAGCCGTCAGATCGCGTCACTGGGTATCTACCCAGCCGTTGATCCACTGGACTCAACCAGCCGTCAGCTGGATCCACTGGTTGTTGGTCAAGAGCACTACGACACCGCGCGTGGCGTACAGTCTCTGCTGCAGCGTTACCAGGAACTGAAAGACATCATCGCCATCCTTGGTATGGACGAGCTGTCTGAAGACGACAAACTGTTGGTGGCACGTGCGCGTAAGATTCAGCGCTTCCTGTCTCAGCCGTTCTTCGTAGCAGAAGTATTTACCGGTGCTCCGGGCAAATACGTATCGCTGAAAGACACTATCCGTGGCTTCAAAGGCATTATGGAAGGTGAATTCGACCATCTGCCAGAGCAGGCGTTCTACATGGTTGGTGCCGTCGAAGAAGCGGTCGAGAGAGCGAAGAAACTGTAATAACAGTTTCCCGGGAGGATAGTTATGGCTATGACTTATCATCTGGATGTTGTCAGCGCAGAACAGCAAATGTTCTCCGGCCTGGTACAGAAAATCCAGGTGTCAGGTAGCGAAGGTGAGCTGGGTGTTTTCCCTGGCCACGCTCCGCTGCTGACTGCCATTAAGCCTGGGATGGTTCGCATCGTTAAACAGCACGGCGAAGAGGAGTATATCTACCTCTCTGGCGGCGTGCTGGAAGTGCAGCCGGGTAACGTGACCGTTCTGGCCGACACCGCGATTCGCGGTGAAGACCTGGATGAAGCACGTGCTCTGGAAGCAAAACGCAAAGCAGAAGAGCACATGAGCGGAAGCCACGGCGACGTGGACTACGCACAGGCCTCTGCTGAGCTGGCGAAAGCCATTGCGAAACTGCGCGTGATCGAACTGACCAAAAAAGCGATGTAATCAGGCTTTATGCGTCATGAAATGCCAGCCCTCGGGCTGGCATTTTTTTTTGCCTGCTGCGCGCGATGCCAGAAAATGGCTAATTTCGAACTGAGAAAAATGTAGTAATCTCAGGGGTAAACCGTTTAACTTGCGACAGTTATAAAATCAGACAGGAAGGTTATGTCCAACAGCGCGATGAGTGTGGTGATCCTGGCCGCCGGCAAAGGCACCCGTATGTATTCCGATCTGCCAAAAGTTTTGCATACTTTGGCAGGAAAACCGCTGGTTCAGCATGTGATCGACGCCGCCCTTGGGGTGGGAGCACAACAGGTCCATCTGGTTTATGGTCACGGTGGCGAGCAGCTCAAAGCTGCACTGAGTAACCCGGAACTCAACTGGGTATTGCAGGCCGAACAGCTAGGTACCGGCCATGCCATGCAGCAGGCTGCCCCTTTCTTTGCTGATGATGAAGACATTCTGATGCTGTATGGCGATGTGCCGTTGATTGGGCAGCATACGCTGCGTCAATTGCGTGCAGCCAAGCCTGAAGGCGGTATTGGCCTGCTCACTGTCGTCCTGGATAATCCCAGCGGCTATGGCCGTATCTTGCGTGAAAACGGCACCATTACCGGGATTATCGAGCAGAAAGATGCTTCTGCCGAGCAACTGGCTATCACCGAAATCAACACCGGCATTCTGATTGCCAACGGCGGCGATCTTAAACGCTGGCTGGCGCAACTCACCAATAACAACGCGCAGGGCGAGTATTACATCACGGATATCATTGCCCTCGCCCACCATGAAGGCCGGGTGATTAACGCCGTGCACCCTGAGCGCGCCAGTGAGACCGATGGCGTGAACAACCGTTTGCAGCTCGCCACACTAGAGCGCACGTATCAGGCTGAGCAGGCAGAAAAGCTGCTGTTAGCTGGCGTAATGCTGCGTGATCCCGCTCGTTTCGATCTGCGCGGCACCCTGCAGCACGGTCGCGACGTTGAGATTGACGTTAATGTCATTATTGAAGGCGATGTTCAACTCGGTAATCGGGTGATGATTGGCGCGGGCTGTATCATTAAAAACAGTGTCATTGCCGATGACTGCATCATCAGCCCCTATTCGGTGATCGAGGATGCGAATCTGGCAGCCGAGTGTACCGTAGGGCCCTTTGCACGCCTGCGTCCTGGCACCTCGTTGGCTGAACAGGCGCATGTTGGCAATTTCGTTGAGATGAAAAAAGCGACGCTGGGCAAAGGTTCCAAAGCCGGTCACCTCTCCTATCTGGGTGATGCTGAGATTGGTGCGAACGTGAATATCGGCGCAGGAACCATCACCTGCAACTATGATGGAGTGAACAAATCGAAAACCATTATTGGTGACGATGTGTTTGTCGGTTCTGATACGCAACTGGTGGCCCCGGTTTCTGTTGCAAGCGGCGCAACCATTGCCGCAGGCACGACGATCATGAAAGACGTCACTGCGGCGGATCTGGTTTATAACCGTAAAGAGCAGAACCAAAAATCTGGCTGGCAGCGGCCTGTGAAGAAAAACTAATTTTTAACGGCTGGCAAAGACTGGCCGAGCAGTAACGATAATAATCCCCACTCTCTACAAGGCTCGGGGAACGATCAGGTCAGATGACAATGAAAATGGCGATCAGCCATGAAGTCAGGAAAACATTATGTGTGGAATTGTTGGTGCAGTAGCACAGCGCGATATCGCTGAAATCCTGTTAGAGGGATTACGTCGTCTCGAATATCGTGGTTATGACTCCGCAGGTTTAGCGGTAGTCGATCGGCAGGGGCATATGACGCGCCTGCGACGTGTGGGCAAAGTTCAGAACCTGGCGGAAGCCGCAGAGGGGCAGCCACTGATTGGCGGCACCGGTATTGCGCATACCCGTTGGGCGACCCATGGCGAACCTTCTGAGGCCAATGCGCACCCGCATGTCTCAGAGCACATTATCATCGTGCACAACGGCATCATTGAAAACCATGAGCCGCTGCGTGAGTTAATGCTCGAACGTGGTTACCACTTTGCCTCCGAAACAGACACCGAAGTCGTTGCACATCTGGTGCACTGGGAGCAAAAACAGGGCGGTACGCTGCGTGAAGTGGTACTGCGTGTGATCCCACAGCTACGCGGTGCCTATGGCATGGTGATCATGGACAGTCGCGATCCTTCTGTACTGGTTGCAGCGCGTTCCGGCAGCCCATTAGTGATTGGTCGTGGCGTGGGTGAAAACTTCATTGCCTCTGATCAGCTGGCTTTATTGCCGGTTACTCGTCGCTTTATCTATCTGGAAGAGGGTGATATCGCGGAGATTACTCGCCGTGAAGTCACCATTATCGACCGTGATGGCAAGCCAGCAAAACGCGCTGAAATCGAATCAACCGCGCAGTACGATGCGGGTGATAAGGGCGCTTATCGCCATTACATGCAGAAAGAGATCTACGAGCAGCCAAATGCGATTAAAAACACCATCACCGGGCGTTTTAATCATGGTGTGATTGATCTCAGCGAGCTGGGTGAAAAAGCGGAACAGCTGCTCAGCCAGGTTGAGCACATCCAGATCATCGCCTGCGGTACCTCTTATAACTCCGGCATGGTGTCGCGCTACTGGTTTGAATCGCTTGCTAACATTCCGTGTGATGTCGAAATTGCCTCGGAATTCCGCTATCGCAAATCTGCAGTACGTAAAAACAGCCTGCTGATCACCCTGTCCCAGTCTGGTGAAACGGCGGACACCCTGGCAGCACTGCGTCTGTCTAAAGAGTTGGGCTACCTCGGTTCTTTGGCTATCTGTAACGTTGCTGGCTCTTCGCTGGTGCGTGAATCTGACCTGGCGTTAATGACCAAGGCCGGTACCGAAATCGGTGTTGCCTCCACCAAAGCCTTTACCACCCAGTTGGCGGTATTGCTGATGCTGGTGGCGAAGTTAGGTCGTTTACACGGAATGCCAGCAGAGAAAGAGCATGAGATTGTGCATGCCCTGCAGGCATTGCCTAGCCGTATCGAACAGATGCTGGCGCAGGACAGCGTGATTGAAACGCTTGCCGAAGGCTTCTCTGACAAGCATCACGCCCTGTTCCTTGGCCGTGGCGATCAGTATCCGATCGCGATGGAAGGTGCGCTGAAGCTGAAAGAGATCTCCTACATTCACGCCGAGGCCTATGCGGCCGGTGAGCTGAAACATGGCCCGCTGGCGCTGATTGATGCCGATATGCCAGTGATTGTGGTAGCGCCAAACAATGAACTGCTGGAGAAGCTGAAATCCAATATCGAAGAGGTACGCGCGCGCGGCGGTCTGCTGTATGTGTTTGCCGATCAGGATGCGGGCTTCAGTGACAGCGAAGGCATGAAGATTATTTCTCTGCCGCATGTAGAAGAGGTGATTGCGCCAATCTTCTACACCGTGCCATTGCAGTTGCTCTCTTACCACGTCGCCTTGATCAAGGGCACTGACGTTGACCAGCCACGTAACCTGGCGAAGTCCGTCACCGTAGAGTAATTACACCTGTGCGTAAAAAAGGGCCTGATGGCCCTTTTTTTATGCCTTAACTCGCTGCATTACTTCGCCCTGGCAATGTCGTACAGGCACCGCCCTGAGACATGGGGGCAACGGTGGGGTAGCGATCGTCCGGTGTGATATACACCTGTGAGGTGGCAACATAACCATCGCTAAAGGTGGCTTCGACAAACATGGCCTGCCAGCCGGAACCGTAATAGGCCAGCGAAACATCCACTTTGTTATCCGCAGGTACCACCAGCGCGGAAGAGCCGTAGCGGATGCCGCAAGCCAGGCGGAAATCACGCGCTGTCGGGTTCACCGCACGCCACACTTCAATTCTCACCGGTTTTTCAGAAAACGACAGCTGCAGCATCTTCGAGGTCGATTGCTGTTCCAGGCTTTCATTAATCACCGGCAATGGCCGTTTTTCCTGTAGGCGATCGAGGAAAGTCACCAGCGAAGAGCGGAAGAAGCGGTTGATACCAATGTGGTCACTGTTTGGTGCCATGCGCAGGGATTTCACCCCAGGCAACGCGTTGTAGTAAAACTTTGTGTTATCCGGCGGGAAGAAATCATCTCCGCTGGCATTCACGATGTATTTCGGAATCGCAAGCCGCTGCTGATGATCGGTGCCCATGTACTGCATCGGGTCTTCAATCTTCATCAATTCGGCAAAGTGTGCGGTTTGGTATTCCATATCCGTATGGTTTTGGTAATAAGGGGCAAAGGCAATCGGCCAGTTCCCCCCATAGGTCTGATACATGTGCTGGACCATTTTCTGGGTATTCAGCACATCGGCAACAAACGGCACTATCGCGACCACTGCAGGATCGGAAATCCCCGCCAGCCAGGTTGCCCAACCGCGTTTAGAAGCGCCCGTCACGACAAACTTATCGATATGCTGCTGCTTTAACTCCGCTTTTGCCAACCGGATCGTTTGTGAAATTGCCGCAGCCATTGGCACATGCAGCGGCAGCCGGGCTCTTAATGCCGGTTTATCCATGTACAGCTGCCAGCTGCGGGCAATGCTGTCATCTTCTTCGCGCGGCGCTTTATCGCCCTGATAGGTCAAATCAACGCTGGGAACATTGTTGAGCGAAACCACAATGGTATGGCTGTAATAGGCGGTTTCAGCGTTGGTACGCTCATCCAGATCCACCGCGATTAAGGCCAGATCGCCACGTGCATCTGGAGGAATATAAATATTGACGTCATGCTGCCATGCCATTGGCGTTACCAGCCCATCTGGCGACCAGGATTGTGACATCAGCCGGTAGCGCGTGACGTCAACGTGCGGCTGTGCTTCCAGCTCTTTCGCGCTGGCGGGTTGTGCGCCCTGTTTTTGTGGCGGCTGATCGCGCAATGTCTCTTTGCTGATCATGACATAGTCAAGTGGCCGCTCCGCCAGCGACTGGCGATAGCAGCTGATGACGTCGGAAGGCGCGTTACATTCTGACGACATGGCGGGTTGTGCGTACAGGCCAGCCGCAGCCAGACTGGTAATAATTAACAACAGGGCTTTCATATATACTTCCCCCGGCAGAAACAATAAATATTCTATGACTTTTTTGTTAGTAGGTGGTGATAATTTTTAATGCTTATTCAAGGTGTTGGATGTTATTAAAGAAACAGGCTCGATGTCTACCTCCTTCAATATTAATAAGATGAATTTCTTTTCCTTACGTTTTAACACAAATCGTCATGTATTAATTTTCGGCAAAATAGGATTTATCGAGTTTTTTAAAGTCAATTTATTATAATTCTGGAAAGTTCCTGGTGTTGGCGTTGTAAATTCAATAAAAAACATTGCTCTGTCTTTTTGGGGCACCGCCACAGCATAGGCTGTCTGGGCTAAATCTAACGGCTTTGTTTAAACGCTTACCAAATGGTGGTGGAATTTAACCCCAAAAGCAATCTGATAAATAAAGTTCAAGTGGCGACATTTTAACCGTTTTGAAGTGTTGCACAGGAAACTATTCCCAGGGGTGTTACTTCCCACATCTTGCCGTTCACTGTGTATGAAAATACATTTCGGCATTATCTTAATTTTACTTTTTATGCGATAACGGATGGCCCATAAATCATGAGGTAATATTTATTTTGAATAATGTGGTTGATGATGAACGATCATTAAACATTCTGTAGCATTCAAAAAATCACAGCATTCAGTAGGGTGAAAAGTTAATGAATAGCGCCAAAAAAAATGTTTAAAAATTTGCGCCACCGCAAATAATAGCGAGTGTCCTGTTAGAAACGAACACCAAAAAGGGCGTTTGATCGTGACGGGTTTTAGCGATCGCTGCGTCACGATTAAGGCAGTAGATCAATAAAGGAAAAAGAGGCAGTATAACGTTCCTGGCAAACATCCTCTGTTCTCATCATCAGACAACACGCATTATTGCAGTCGCTAAAATGACTGTCATATAACTGTCATATTTCAGACATTTTACTGTCACCAAACTGTCCTATTTTCCCTCCAGCAGCAATGAACTAACTCCTACTATACAGGCCAGAAGCCTGACATTAACTCCCGTGGAGGGAATATGACACTGATGCGTAGCACCGTAGCCCAAATTCTTGCCGCCACCCTGTCTCTCAGCGCGGTTTCTGCATTTGCCGCGACCGACCTGACTGGCGCAGGTGGCACCTTCCCGGCGCCGGTTTATGCCAAGTGGGCAGCAGATTATCAGCAGAAGACCGGTAGCAAAGTAAACTATCAGGGCATTGGTTCTTCTGGCGGCGTAAAACAGATCATCGCTAAAACTGTCGATTTCGGTGCTTCTGATGCACCACTGAAAGATGAAGATCTGCAGAAAAATGGCCTGTTCCAGTTCCCAACCGTAATCGGTGGTGTGGTACTGGCAGTCAATATTCCTGGCGTGAAATCAGGTGAACTGACGCTGGACGGTAAAACCGTAGGTGATATCTACCTCGGTAACATCAAAAAGTGGAATGACCCTGCTATCACCAAACTGAACCCTGGCGTGAAACTGCCAGACACCAACATCAACGTGGTGCGTCGTGCTGACGGTTCTGGTACTTCTTTCGTCTTCACCAGCTACCTGTCTAAAGTCAACGCAGACTGGAACAGCAAAATTGGTAAAGGCAACACCGTTAACTGGCCAACCGGTTTGGGCGGCAAAGGTAACGATGGCGTGGCCGCATTCGTACAGCGTCTGCCGGGTTCAATTGGCTACGTAGAGTATGCCTACGCGAAACAAAACAACCTGACTTACACCAAACTGGTTGATGCTGACGGTAAAGCCGTAGCACCAAGCGAAACCAGCTTCGCCAACGCGGCTAAAGGCGCTAACTGGAGCGAGTCTTTCGCCCAGGACCTGACTTACCAGAAAGGCAACGATGCATGGCCAATCTCTTCCACCACCTTCATCCTGGTGTACAAAGAGCAGGCTGATGCCGCCAAAGGCGCTGAAGTCCTGAAGTTCTTTGACTGGGCCTACAAAGATGGCGCGAAAACAGCGACCAGCCTGGATTACGCAGCACTGCCAGACTCAGTGACTAAGCAAATCCGTGAAGCCTGGAAAGCAAACATCAAAGACAGTTCAGGTAAAGCACTGTTCCAGTAAGTGCCATACCCGGCCAGCGTCTGCTGGCCTTGTTACGGGCGGCTGCGAAGCCGCCCTGATACCTTTTGAATACCGAGACTCCTATGGCTGAGACTAAGCCGACGTTCAAAGCGCCTGGTAAGCAAGGTGACATTATCTTCGGTGCACTGGTTAAACTCTCTGCGCTGATTGTGTTGTTGCTGCTGGGTGGCATCATCGTCTCCCTGATCTTCTCCTCCTGGCCGAGCATCCACAAATTTGGCTTCTCTTTCCTGTGGAACAAAACCTGGGATGCACCTAACGAGCAGTTTGGTGCGCTGGTACCGATTTACGGCACCATTGTGACCTCTGTTATCGCGCTGATCATCGCTGTGCCGGTGAGTTTTGGCATTGCGCTGTTTCTGACCGAGCTGGCCCCTAACTGGCTGCGTCGCCCGTTGGGAACGGCGATTGAGCTGCTGGCTGCGATTCCAAGTATCGTTTATGGCATGTGGGGGCTGTTTATTTTTGCACCTCTGTTTGCTCAATATTTTCAGACGCCGGTAGGGGATCTTCTGTCCAATATCCCGTTTATCGGCGCGCTGTTTTCTGGCCCAGCGTTTGGTATCGGCATTCTGGCGGCGGGTGTAATCCTGGCCATCATGATCATTCCGTACATCGCCTCGGTCATGCGTGACGTGTTTGAGCAGACCCCGGTAATGATGAAGGAGTCTGCTTACGGCATCGGCTGTACCACCTGGGAAGTCATGTGGCGCATCGTGTTGCCGTTCACCAAGAATGGCGTGATTGGTGGTGTGATGCTGGGATTAGGCCGCGCGTTGGGTGAAACCATGGCCGTGACCTTTATCATCGGTAACACCTACCAGCTCGATAACGCTTCGCTCTACATGCCAGGCAACAGTATTACCTCTGCGCTGGCGAATGAGTTTGCTGAAGCAGAATCTGGCGTGCACGTGGCTGCGCTGATGGAGCTGGGTCTGATCCTGTTTGTGATTACCTTTATCGTTCTGGCGATTTCGAAGCTGATGATTTTACGCCTGGCGAAAAGTGAAGGAGCGCGCTCATGACAACAATTGAGATACAGGCGCGGGCGGAACTGGAAGCTTCACGCCGTAAAATGCAGTCCTGGCGCAGTACCAAAAACAAAATTGCGCTAACGCTGTCTCTGCTGACCATGGCTTTTGGCCTGTTCTGGCTGGTGTGGATCCTCTTTACCACCGTCACCAAAGGTATTGATGGTCTGAGCCTGTCACTGTTTACCGAATCGACCCCGCCGCCCAATACGGCGGGTGGTGGCCTGGCGAATGCCCTGGCTGGTAGCGGCTTGCTGATCTTCTGGTCAACCTTCTTTGGTACGCCGTTGGGGATTATGGCGGGTGTGTATCTGGCGGAGTATGGTCGCAAATCGGCGCTGGCTGAGGTGATCCGTTTCATCAATGACATCTTGCTCTCAGCGCCTTCGATTGTGGTTGGTCTGTTCGTCTACACCCTGGTGGTAGCGCAGATGCAGCACTTCTCCGGCTGGGCGGGCGTGGTAGCGCTGGCGCTGTTACAGATCCCGATCGTGATTCGTACCACCGAGAATATGTTGCGCCTGGTGCCCGACAGTATGCGTGAAGCTGCGTATGCCTTAGGCACACCGAAATGGAAGATGATCTCTGCGATTACGCTGAAAGCCTCGGTCTCCGGAATTATTACCGGTGTTCTGCTGGCAGTTGCGCGTATTGCCGGTGAAACCGCACCGCTGCTGTTTACTGCGCTGTCGAACCAGTTCTGGAGCACCGACATGATGCAGCCAATTGCCAACCTGCCGGTCACCATCTTCAAGTTCGCGATGAGCCCGTTTGCCGAGTGGCAAAGTCTGGCGTGGGCGGGGGTGCTGATTATCACCCTGTGCGTGTTACTGCTGAACATTTTGGCACGCGTTGTGTTCTCCAAAGGCAAACACTAATTTTTGCGGCGCGGCCCCTGGCGGCGCTGCCCAACAGAGATGAGCAAAGAGTATGGCAACGACATCTTCCGGTAAAATTCAGGTACGCAATCTGAACTTCCATTACGGGAAATTCCATGCGCTGAAAAGTATTAATCTGGATATCGCGAAAAATCAGGTCACGGCGTTTATCGGCCCATCTGGCTGTGGTAAATCCACCCTGCTGCGCACCTTTAACAAAATGTACTCGCTCTACCCGGAGCAGCGTGCAGAAGGTGAAATTCTGCTGGATGGTGAAAACATTCTCGCCTCCAGCCAGGATATCGCCCTGTTGCGCGCCCGTGTTGGCATGGTTTTCCAGAAGCCGACACCGTTTCCAATGTCGATTTATGACAACATTGCCTTTGGCGTCCGCCTGTTTGAGAAACTCTCACGTGCCGATATGGATGAGCGTGTGCAGTGGGCGCTGACCAAAGCGGCTTTGTGGAATGAAACCAAAGACAAGCTTCATCAGAGTGGCTACAGTCTCTCTGGCGGTCAGCAACAGCGTCTGTGTATCGCGCGCGGCATCGCTATTCGTCCTGAAGTGCTGCTACTGGACGAACCTTGCTCAGCACTTGACCCGATCTCCACCGGACGTATTGAAGAACTGATTACCGAGTTGAAACAGGACTACACCGTGGTTATTGTGACGCACAACATGCAGCAGGCTGCTCGTTGTTCCGACCACACGGCGTTTATGTATCTTGGTGAGCTGATTGAATTCAGCGATACCGATACCCTGTTCACCAAACCGGCACAAAAACAGACCGAAGACTACATCACTGGCCGTTACGGCTGATTGGGCAGGAGAGAATCATGGATAATTTAAATCTGAATAAACACATCTCCGGCCAGTTCAATGCCGAGCTGGAACATATCCGCACCCAGGTGATGATCATGGGCGGAATGGTGGAGCAGCAACTGACGGATGCCATCACCGCAATGCACAACATGGATGCTGAGCTGGCGAAGCGCGTGATCGAAGGTGACCAGAAGGTCAACATGATGGAGGTGGAAATTGATGAAGCCTGCGTCCGCATCATCGCTAAGCGTCAGCCAACGGCGGTCGACTTGCGTCTGGTGATGGCGATCATCAAAACCATCTCTGAACTGGAACGTATCGGTGACGTGGCTGAGAAAATCAGCCGCACCGCGCTGGAGAAATTCAGCCAGCAGCATCAGCCGCTGTTAGTCAGCCTGGAGTTCCTGGGCCGTCACACCGTACAGATGCTTCACGATGTGCTGGATGCGTTTGCCCGTATGGATCTGAATGCGGCTATCGAAATCTATCGCGAAGATAAAAAAGTGGATGCGGAGTACGAAGGCATTGTGCGTCAGCTCATGACCTACATGATGGAAGATCCACGCACGATCCCGAGTGTCCTGACCGCGTTGTTCTGCGCCCGCGCCATTGAGCGTATCGGTGACCGCTGCCAGAACATCTGCGAAATCATCTTCTACTTCGTTAAGGGCCAGGATTTCCGTCACGTGGGCGGAGACAAACTGGACCAGCTGTTAGCCGGTGAAGACGGCCACAGCAAACCTGCCTGAGTGCTCTGGCTGCCCGTTGCGAAACGGGCAGCGCATTAAAGAATATCCCAACCGTGTTGTCGCCACAGTGCTGGTAGCTGAGCCAAGTCGGTAAAGCGCGTCACCAGCGGATGATCCAGCGCCGGATTATGCGCATCAGCGCAGTAGTAATAGACCGGAATACCGGCCGCGATCCCGGCACGCGCGCCCGCCTCAGAGTCATCCACCAGAATGCACTGCTCAATCGCAACGTCCATCTTTTCTGCCGCGTGATACATCAGTTCGGGATCGGGTTTCCAGTGGTTGATGTCGTAGCCGCTAAACAACCGACCTTCAAACCACGGCAGCAGGCCGGTTAACCCCAGTGAGTGTTGCATCTTCTTGACCGTACCGTTTGAAACCACGCACATCGGGATTTTTATCTGTGCAATCAGCTGTTTTGCGCCGGGGATCTCAGCCAGGCTGAGATCAAACAGCCGTGCGACTTCTGCACGATAAGTGGTTTCAACTTCCTCTACGGGGAGGGTGCGCTGATGCTCTGCCGCCACATCACGAATAATATCGTACAGCTTTACCCCTTTGTATTTTTCAAACATCGCCTCCAGCGAAAGGGTAATACCATAGGCAGCAAAAGTGGTGACATAGGCTTCAGTGCAGAGACGCTCACTGTCTACCAGGGTGCCGTCACAGTCGAAAAATACGCAGGCTACAGACATTCAACGCTATCCTCTTCAATTTATGGACACTTAACCTTAACTCTTTATGCACCGAATGCGAACCGGCGTAAACGGTTGCGAAAAATCGTTGTATTGCGGGGGTAAAGTCGTCAGGATACGCGCCGTTAATTTTTTCGACCGGAAACAAGGTATGAGTCACTCCCCTGGCCTGTTGCAGCGCCTGTTTAAGCTGCAGGAACATGGCACCACCGTGCGCACTGAGGTGATTGCCGGTTTTACGACTTTCCTGACGATGGTGTATATCGTCTTCGTCAATCCACAAATCCTTGGCGTCGCCGGGATGGATACTCAGGCGGTGTTTGTCACAACCTGTTTGATCGCGGCGGCTGGCAGTATTTTAATGGGCGTTGTGGCGAATCTGCCGGTTGCGCTGGCACCTGCCATGGGGCTGAATGCCTTCTTCGCTTTCGTGGTGGTGGGGGCGATGGGCTACTCATGGCAAATCGGCATGGGCGCGATTTTCTGGGGTGCGCTCGGACTGCTGATCCTGACACTGCTGCGTGTGCGCTACTGGATGATTGCCAATATCCCGCTTAGCCTGCGCGTGGGTATCACCGCCGGTATTGGCCTGTTTATCGCCATGATGGGGCTGAAAAATGCCGGTATCATTGTGCCAAACCCTGACACTATCGTTGCGGTGGGCCATCTGACTTCGCACAGTGTCCTGCTGGGCGCTCTGGGCTTCTTTATTATTGCGATCCTCGCCTCCCGACAAATTCATGCGGCGGTGTTGATTTCGATGGTGGTGACCACTGCGATTGGTTGGATGATCGGCGATGTGAAGTTTACCGGGCTGTTTTCTCTGCCACCGGCAGTGGGTTCCATTGTGGGCCAGGCCGATCTGAAAGGCGCTCTGAACGTGAGCATGGCGGGGATCATTTTCTCCTTTATGTTGGTCAATCTGTTTGACTCATCAGGCACGCTGATTGGCGTTACCGATAAAGCCGGTCTGACCGATGAGAAAGGCACCTTCCCACGCATGAAACAGGCACTGTTTGTGGATAGCGTGAGTTCAGTGGGTGGCGCGTTTGTCGGCACATCTTCTGTCACCGCTTACATTGAAAGTTCTTCTGGCGTGGCGATCGGTGGACGTACTGGCCTGATGGCGGTGGTAACCGGCCTGCTGTTCCTGCTGGTGATGTTCCTGTCACCGCTGGCGGCCATGGTGCCGGGCTATGCGGCGGCTGGCGCATTGATCTATGTTGGCGTACTGATGAGTGCCAGCCTGGCGCGCGTGCGCTGGGATGACCTGACTGAAGCGGTGCCGGCCTTTGTCACTGCCGTGATGATGCCGTTCAGTTTCTCGATTACTGAAGGCATTGCGTTGGGCTTTATTGCATGGTGTGTGATGAAGCTGGGGACAGGCCGCTGGCGTGAAACCAGCCCGTGCGTGGCGCTAGTGGCGCTGTTGTTTGTGCTGAAAATCGTGTTTATTGACGCCCACTAAAGCTTCACAGTTCCTGTGGCAGGCTGGTTAGCCGCAGGGCACGCGGTCCAATATTGGGCCGCGTCATCTCCACGTCCCGCAGATCCTGCCATCCTCGTTCCTGACTCCACTCCCATAAATGCAGCCACTGCGTCGCAGGTGACAGCGCACAAGACCACACCAGCATGGGTTCAGCATCGCAAATGGCTTGAATATCGGGATTGAGGGTTGAACGCAGGCGACCGGCAGCCGGATGCAGGCGCAGCAGATTCATGGCATTTTGCTGATCGCCGCCGATTTTCAGGATGCTCTGGCGTAAGGTCCAGATTTGCGTCACGGCTTCCATAAAATCCTGTTGCGCGTTGATCCAGGCAATTTCACCCGAGGTGAGGCTCTGCATCAGTTGGGCCTGAGACTGACGGCTGTGCGCCCGTACGATCTCCATATCCAGGCCCGCCTTTCCCCCTTCATCTGCCAGCAAGACGCCAACAACATTACCCGCATAGGCAATACTGAAATCCGGAAGCATCGTGTCAGCAAAGGCGGGTTTGCCACAGTGTGTGACGATTAACGGCGGAAGTTGATCAATGCCATAGATGCGCAGCATGAGCTGTGCCAGCAACATTCTGGCCGCAAGAAAACGGCTGCGCCGCTTGTCGGGTAGGCGGTTGGCGCTGTCGATTACGGTTTGCGGGACGTTCAGTGCCTCGCCAGGCAGGTCGTTGCTACCCATCCAACGTACAAAATGACCAGCCATCTGTCGCTCCGTGAAAATGGTCAGAAAATCATCACAGGCATTGTAAGAATTTTCTGGCGCGATTGCACTCCCCCTCGCTTGTATCCGCTTCACTTTCAGAATCAATGAGCAAAACCGTACCAATATTTGCGCGATACGGGAAAGCTTAGCGTTTTTTTCATCGTCTCCCCCGTAGCGCTCGATGTCGTGTATGATTCTCGTTCACGGGAAATTTATTGATAATAGTGTCACGCACGGGTGGCATTTTGCGGAGTTGCTATGTCTGTTTTAACTGGTTCAAAATTACCACCAATCTCTCTGGATGAGTTTCGTCACGGTATGCGTCGCCTGACCGCAGGTGTGTCTCTGGTCACGACGGAGCACCGGGGCGAGAAACACGGCCTGATCGCAACGTCGGTTAGCTCACTGACCGCTGAGCCACCAAGCTTACTGGTGTGTGTAAATCGGAGCTCCTCCAGCCATGACCCTATTACGGGCTCGGGTGTGTTTGCCGTTAACGTGCTGGCAAGCCATCATGATGATATTTGTGCTCAGTTCAGCCAGTCTGCTCGCCGTGCAGATCGTTTTCAGAGTGGTGAATGGCACGCCCTGAAAACCGGCGTACCTGCGCTAAAAGATGCGCTGGTCACGTTTGACTGCCAGTTGGAAAAGATTGTTGAGTGGAGCACCCACAGCATTCTGCTGGCGCATATTGTGGGCATTCATCTGTTGGACGGTGAGCTGGACCCAATGGTTTACTTCAACAGCGGTTTCCATACGCTTAAGCCATAACCGGTCAACCAACCCTATCACAGGTATAGGGTTGGTCCTCTCCCCCGTCAGGCAGTCGCTAACGGGTTTAGGCTACTTATCAGGCGAATTTTGCTGCTTCGTCGAAGCTCAGGCGTGGTAAACGGTCGTGTAGTTTGCTGCTCTCGCCGTAGCCCAGGTTAATCAGCAGGTTTACTTTGTATTTCGTGCCTGCGAAAAATGCTTCATTTACTTTTGCCGGATCGAAGCCGGACATCGGACCTGCATCCAGGCCCAGTGAACGTGCGGCCAAAATCAGGTAGCCCGCCTGCAAGCTGCTGTTGCGCAGCGCGGTCGTTTCCGCAAAGGCTGGGCTGCCGGTGAACCAGCTACGCGCATCTGCATGTGGGAACAGCGTTGGCAGTTGCTCATAGAACTCTTCATCCCAGGCGACGATCACGGTAGCAGGAGCGGCAAGGGTCTTTTCAAGATTGCCCGCTGACAGCGCCGGTGCCAGCTTCTGTTTCCCTTCCTGCGAAGTGACAAACACAAAACGTGCCGGTAAGCAGTTGGCAGAAGTTGGGCCGAGAATCGTCAACTGATAAAGCTGTTCCAGCAGCGCTTTATCGATCGGTTTGTTCTGCCAGTAGCTATGGGTACGGGCGTTGTTAAACAGGGCATCAAGGGCGACGTTATCGAGCGGTGTACTCATCTTTCTCTCCTTTGAGCAGGCATCAGTGTGAGCCTGAAATTAACCAGTCTTGAGTTTAAAACATGACCTTGACCGTTATACTGCAACCGTCGCTGCACGCCAAATAACATAAGGGCAAAAGCAGTGATGACAGAGAAGAGAGTGCTGCAGTTTATCCCCACAAAGGGATAAAGAGGGGCTTATCCCTACAAGGGGATAAAATAGAAAATATCCCCACAAAGGGATAAAATGCGCTATTGTTGTTTTTATCTACACCACGCGGTCATTTAAGCATCCGATTGCTGATGGCTCAATCAGGAATAGCCACGATGATTTATAGCCCAAGACAACTTGCGAATTACATTCGGCTGGAACGGCAAAAACATGGCTGGACACAGAGTGAGCTGGCGCAGAGAGTGGGTCTAAAGCAAGCTACTATTTCGCACTTTGAAAATAATCCTGATAAAACAACGCTTTCCACTCTTTTCCGTATATTGCAGTCGTTAGAAATGGATATGGCAATCAAGGAGCAAATAGCGATCGGTAAAGATTCTGACGGCAAACGTGATGAGGATATGGATTGGTGAAACAGGAATTAGTTGCCTGGATGAACGGGCAAAAGGTGGGTGTGCTGACTAAGCATAAAAATGGTGCCCACACTTTCGAATATTTTTCCGGGTGGTTGAGCAATCCGCTAGCCAGGCCAGTATCCTTGTCGTTACCACTCCAGCTTTCTACTCTCACTACCCCTGCTGTCTATAATTTCTTCGATAATCTCTTGCCGGATAATCCTAAAGTCCGGGATCGCATAGTGGCGCGTTATCGGGCAAAAACAGCTCAGCCATTTGATCTGCTGAAAGAAATTGGCAGAGATAGTGTGGGTGCAATCATGCTGCTTGATGTTGAGCATAATTCCCCTGATCTTACGGTGAACTATGAATTGCTCTCTGCTGCCAGACTTGAGCACGTTTTATCGGCGTACAAAATTGATATTCCTTTAGGAATGATCCGCGAGGAAGAGGATTTTCGTATTTCTGTTGCAGGCGCGCAGGAGAAAACGGCGCTGTTAAAAACCAGTAGCGGGTGGGCTATCCCACAGGGGCCTACACCTACGACGCATATCTTGAAATTACCCATCGGTGAGATCAAACAACCCGCAGCAACGTTGGATATGAGCCAAAGCGTAGAGAATGAATACTTTTGTCTGCTTATCGCACGTGAGCTGGGATTTGAAGTACCCACCGCGACTATTGTGGAGGCCGGAAGTATCAGAGCCTTAGCCGTAGAAAGGTTTGATAGACGATGGGTTGATGGTGGACGCGCTTTATTACGGCTACCGCAAGAGGATATGTGCCAGGCTTTAGGGCTCCCTTCGTCTGTTAAGTATGAATCAGATGGTGGCCCAGGAATTAAAGACATTATGCAGATTCTTATGGGGTCGAGTAATGCCATTGAAGATCAATATAACTTCATGAAGTTTCAGGTTTTTCAGTGGGTAATGGGTGCCACTGATGGGCACGCCAAAAACTTCTCACTTTTTATTGAACGTGGGGGGAGTTATCGGCTCACACCCTTCTATGACATTCTTTCAGCATATCCACTGATAAATGGTGCTGGCCTTAATATTCGAAAGCTAAAGCTGTCGATGGGGTTGAAAGCGACCAAGGGAAAAAAAGAGGCTATTTATGATATCCAGCCCCGTCATTTTCTCGCAACGGCAAAATCTGTGCAGTTTTCAGTTGAACGCATGAATCAGATACTCATGTTTTTTGTACAAGAATTTGACGATGCCGTAATCAGAGTGAAGTCGACTTTACCTCATGATTTTCCCGTGAAGATTGTCGAACCTATTGTGGCGAACGCTGAAAAAATGATGCAACGACTGAAATCATGGTCAGTTGAAGGGGATGGAAGGTGATCGCCGAGCAGGCTTGAGGCCCGCACGGCGTGGAGGATGGCGTTACTTACCGATACAGAAGCTGGAGAAGATACGTCCCAGTAGGTCGTCGGAGCTAAATTCGCCCGTGATCTCACTTAAGGCCTGCTGTGCCACACGCAGCTCTTCTGCCAGTAATTCCCCAGCCCAGGCGCCCAGCAGCTGCTGTTTGCCTTGATCAAGATGCGTTGCGGCCAGTTCTAAAGCCTGCAGGTGGCGACGGCGCGCGAGGAAACCGCCTTCGACATTGCCTGCGAACCCCATTGTCTGTTTCAGGTGGTCGCGGAGTGCATCAATACCGTCACCGGTACGTGCAGAGAGACGAATCAGCGAGTGGCCATTCAGCGCAGAAATACCCAGCGCTTCTCCTGTCACATCCGCCTTATTGCGTACCACGGTAACCGGCAGAGAAGCCGGCAGACGGGCAACGAAGTCTGGCCAGATAGCCGCAGCTTCTGTGGCGTCGGTGGTGGTGCCATCGACCATAAACAGCACATGATCGGCCTGCTCAATCTCTTGCCAGGCGCGCTCAATCCCGATGCGTTCAACTTCATCGCTGGCATCACGCAGACCCGCGGTATCGATGATATGCAGTGGCATTCCATCGATATGAATGTGCTCACGCAGTACATCACGCGTGGTTCCGGCAATATCCGTCACAATCGCAGCTTCACGCCCAGCCAGCGCATTCAGCAGGCTCGATTTGCCCGCATTAGGGCGACCCGCAATCACCACTTTCATCCCTTCGCGCAGCAGGCTGCCCTGGCGTGCTTCATTGCGCACTGCGTTCAGGTCGTCGATCACCGTATTCAGCTGCGCTTCGATTTTGCCATCTGACAGGAAATCGATCTCCTCATCCGGGAAATCAATCGCGGCCTCCACGTAGATACGCAGATGGGTCAACGCTTCCACCAGATGATTAACGCGAGCAGAGAATTTTCCCTGTAAGGAGTTAACCGCTGAACGGGCTGCCTGCTCAGAGCTGGCATCGATCAGATCGGCGATTGCCTCAGCCTGGGCTAAATCCAGCTTGTCATTGAGGAAGGCGCGCTCGGAGAACTCGCCTGGATTGGCGATACGCAAGCCGGGCAGGGCACAGATGCGCTTCAGCAGCAGATCGAGGATCACCGGACCGCCATGACCTTGCAGTTCCAGCACGTCTTCGCCAGTAAACGAATTAGGGCCTGGGAACCACAGAGCGATGCCCTGATCGAGAATACTGCCATCGGCATCCATAAACGGCAGATAGTCGGCGTAGCGCGGTTTTGGCAACTTACCTAACAGGATGCGAGCAACTTCTGCCGCCTGTTGGCCAGAAATACGCAGTATACCAACGCCGCCGCGCCCCGGTGGCGTAGCCTGCGCGACGATGGTGTCGTGATGGCTCATGCTGAACTCTCTTATAAAAAAAAGAAGGCGGTCAAATGACCGCCTCTACTTTAACGCTGGATAAGCAATTATGCTTTCTTCTTATCCCGGCTGTGCAGACCACGTTTTTCCAGGCCGCGATAGATCAGCTGCTGCTGGAGGATGGTCACCAGGTTACTCACGATGTAGTACAGAACCAGGCCTGATGGGAACCACAGGAAGAACACGGTGAAGATCACCGGCATGTAGGTCATCAGTTTCTGCTGCATCGGGTCAGTCACGGTGGTCGGTGACATCTTCTGGATGAAGAACATGGTGCAGCCCATCAGAATCGGCAGGATGTAGTACGGGTCCTGCGCTGACAGGTCATGGATCCACAACACAAACGGTGCGTGACGCAGCTCAACAGATCCTGACAGCATGTAATACAGTGCCAGGAAGATCGGCATCTGAATCACCAGCGGCAGACAGCCACCCAGTGGATTCACTTTCTCCGACTTGTAGAGCGCCATCATTTCCTGGCTCTGCTTCTGCTTGTCATCACCCAAACGCTCACGCATCGCCTGAATTTTTGGCTGCAGCATGCGCATTTTTGCCATCGAGGTGTACTGCGCTTTGGTCAGCGGGTACATGATGCCACGCACGATGAAGGTGATAACGATAATGGAGAAGCCCCAGTTACCGATGAAGCTGTGCAAGAATTTCAGCAGTTTGAACAGCGGCTGAGAGATGAACCACAACCAGCCGTAGTCTACAGTCAGATCCAGATGCGGAGCGACGGTAGCCATCTGGTCCTGAATTTCAGGGCCAACCCACAGGGTCGCGGCCAGATCTTTCTGCGCGCCAGCAGCAATCGTTACTGGAGCAGATTTGTAGCCAATCGCTGCAATACCGTTACCCAGGTTAGTGGTGTAAAGGGTATTTGCACCTTCAGTACGCGGAACCCATGCAGTAGCAAAATATTGCTGCAGCATCGCTACCCAACCATTGCTGGTGGTTTTGTTCAGGTTTTCGTTGTCTGAGATGGTATCGAATTTGTACTTCTCATACTTCTCATCGGAAGTGGAGTACGCGGCACCACGGAAGGTGTGCATCGCGAAGCTCTTGCTACCAGTATCGCGCTCTTTAGGCAGGTCGATGGTCTGTTTTAACTGACCAAACAGCGACACTTCCAACGGCTGTGCGCTGGTGTTGTTGATGGTGTAATCAACGTTAACCGCGTATTCGCCACGCTTGAAGATGAAAGTTTTGGTGTAAACAACGCCATTCTCGCCGGTCCAGGTCAGTGGAACGCGCAGTTCGGTCTGGCCGTTAGCCAATTCGAAGTTGGTCTGCGTAGCGGTATAGAGTGGGCGTGAGCCATTGTTTGGGTTGTCTGGGCCGTTACGACCAGTCAGGCCGCTCTGTGCCTGATAGACAAACGATGGAGAGGTTTCCAGCAGCTGGAAAGGCTCGCTTGAACCCAGTTTGTTCGGGTAAGTCAGCAGTTGTGCCTGCTCAACGTCACCACCACGGGTGTTAATATTTAAAGACAGGACATCGGTCTTAACGGTGATCGTTTGGCCCTGACCGCTGGCCGGAACACCCTGACTGGCGGCATCACCTGCTGCACCGTTCGCGTTTTGCGTGGTCTGTGTTTGCTGTGGCTGCGGATTGTGGTCCGTCTGCCAGGCTTGCCAGATCATGAAAGACACGAACAGAAAAGCGATGAGAAAGAGATTACGTTGCGAATCCATCGTTAATGTTCTCTGGTATCAAATGTTTTTGGCGGTACAGGATCGTCGCCACCCGGGTTCAAAGGGTGGCATTTTAATACGCGTTTCACCGTCAACCAACTGCCTTTTATCACCCCAAACCTGCGTAATGCCTCAATACCATAATGAGAACAGGTAGGCTGAAACCGACAATGAGGTCCCAGTAAGGGGCTGATGGCGCGTTGATAGACGCGAATCAGGACGATCAGGAGCCGCGCGCCAGGCGACAGTGACGACGCCATAATTTCTCCAACGCTTCCGTCAACGTACGGTTATCGAGATCGGCAACCCCTTTCTTCACCAGCACGACAAAATCCATCGCTGGCAATTCATGTTGACGCAGACGAAAGCTTTCTCGGGTCAATCGCTTGATCCGATTACGCTCATGAGCACGTTTCACATGTTTTTTTGCGACGGTAAGACCGATGCGGGGATGCCCCAGCGAATTAAGGCGGCCGAGGATGGTAATTTGCGGCGTGCCAGCCCGTTGTGGCTGCTGGAAGACGAAAGTGAAATGAGTGGGAGTTAACAAACGTAACTCCCTGGGAAATGCGAGCTTAACCACTAGGGTTAGCTTTTATTACTTAGAAACGGTCAGACGTGCGCGGCCTTTAGCGCGACGACGTGCCAGAACCTGGCGACCATTTTTAGTTGCCATACGAGCACGGAAACCGTGTGAACGGTTGCGCTTCAGTACGGACGGTTGAAAAGTGCGTTTCATGGCGATTTCTACCTAAACTTGAAAATTTCACTGGGTGACGCGTTTTTGAGCCAGTAAACCGACCAACGCCTCAATGAGTCATAAATAAAGAGGCGGGATTGTAATAATTGTACAGTCCAGAGTCAATTTACTTCGCAGCTTACGCTGACGCAAAACCGTCCACAGCCCGTTACATCCGGGCATTGGGCAGATGCGACAACGCCGGGGGGAGAATTATACGGGCTTGGGGGTAAAGCGCAAGGATCGCGCGGGATCTTATTGTGATCATTTTGCACAGCATGCGAGCCGCGCCGGAAAATCAGACTAATTTTACGGAATCACGAGGGTTTTTTTCTGGCTGTGCGTAAACTAAACAGCGCGGAATAGGCCTGTGGATAAAATGGATCAAAACTGTGTAGAAAGTGAAGATCTCTGGCGCGCTTTGCGTTATGATCCGCCATTCCGCTGATGATCCTGCCTTTGTTCACAGGCACAGGATAACCATAACGGCGGTCGCAGGCGTGCTCTTGCGTCTGTATCAAAAATGAACGCTTCTAATTTTGCGCCCGTTTCTTATCGATTTCGTACGAGTGGAGTCCGCCGTGTCACTTACGCTTTGGCAACAGTGTCTTGCCCGTTTGCAGGATGAGCTACCTGCCACCGAATTCAGTATGTGGATTCGTCCACTGCAGGCTGAGTTAAACGACAACACGCTGGCGTTGTATGCACCAAATCGGTTTGTACTGGACTGGGTTCGTGATAAATACCTGAATAGTATCAATGGCCTGCTTAATGAATTCTGCGGGCCAGATGTGCCGCTGTTGCGTTTTGAAGTAGGCACGCGTCCGGTAAGCCAGGTGGCTGCCGCGACCCCGGTGCTGGCGAGTGTGGCTGCACCTGCGGTAGCAGAAGTTCGCCCAGCTCCTGCGCAAAACCTGCGCCCGAGTTGGGATAACGTGCCCGCGCCAGCAGATGTGACCTACCGTTCGAATGTGAATGGCCGCCATAATTTCGACAACTTCGTTGAGGGTAAATCAAACCAGCTCGCCCGTGCTGCGGCGCGTCAGGTGGCTGATAACCCTGGTGGTGCTTACAACCCGCTGTTCCTGTATGGCGGCACCGGTCTGGGCAAAACGCACCTGCTGCACGCAGTAGGCAATGGCATTATTGCCCGTAAGCCGAATGCCAAAATCGTTTATATGCACTCTGAGCGATTTGTGCAGGACATGGTTAAAGCGCTGCAAAATAACGCCATTGAAGAGTTTAAGCGCTACTACCGCTCGGTGGATGCCTTATTGATCGATGATATTCAGTTCTTTGCCAACAAAGAGCGTTCTCAGGAAGAGTTTTTCCACACCTTCAACGCGCTGTTGGAAGGCAATCAACAGATCATCCTGACATCGGATCGCTATCCGAAAGAGATCAACGGCGTAGAAGATCGCCTTAAATCGCGTTTCGGTTGGGGACTGACGGTTGCTATTGAGCCGCCGGAGCTGGAAACCCGCGTCGCGATCCTGATGAAAAAAGCCGATGAAAATGACATTCGTCTGCCGGGAGAAGTGGCCTTCTTTATTGCTAAGCGCCTGCGTTCAAACGTCCGTGAGCTTGAAGGCGCACTGAACCGTGTCATCGCGAATGCCAACTTTACTGGCCGCGCCATCACTATTGATTTCGTGCGCGAAGCGCTGCGCGATCTGCTGGCGTTACAGGAGAAGCTGGTCACTATCGACAATATTCAAAAAACCGTCGCTGAGTATTACAAAATCAAAGTGGCGGATTTGCTGTCTAAACGCCGTTCACGCTCGGTTGCAAGACCCCGTCAGATGGCGATGGCGATGGCTAAAGAGTTGACCAACCATAGCCTGCCAGAAATTGGCGATGCATTTGGTGGTCGCGACCATACCACGGTGCTTCACGCTTGCCGTAAAATCGAGCAACTGCGTGAAGAGAGCCATGATATCAAAGAAGATTTCTCTAATCTCATTCGGACATTATCTTCCTGACGCTATGAAATTTATTGTAGAACGTGAGCAGTTGCTAAAGCCGCTGCAACAGGTGAGCGGCCCGTTGGGTGGTCGCCCAACCCTTCCGATTCTCGGTAACCTGCTGTTGCAGGTTAACGAAGGCAGCCTGTCGCTAACCGGAACCGATCTCGAAATGGAGATGGTGGCACGGGTCGCATTGACGCAGGCACATGAGCCTGGTGCGACTACTGTACCGGCGCGCAAGTTTCTGGATATTTGCCGGGGCTTGCCGGATGGGGCAGAGATCAGTGTAACGCTGGAAGGCGAACGGATGCTGGTGCGTTCAGGCCGCAGTCGTTTTTCACTTTCCACGCTGCCTGCCAGTGACTTCCCAAATCTGGATGACTGGCAGAGCGAGGTCGAATTTACTTTGCCGCAGGCGACGTTAAAACGCCTGATCGAAGCCACCCAGTTCTCGATGGCGCATCAGGATGTGCGTTATTACCTTAACGGTATGTTGTTCGAAACCGAGGGTGAAGAGCTGCGTACGGTAGCTACTGACGGACACCGTCTGGCAGTGTGCTCGTTGCCTATTGGTCAGTCATTACCGAGCCATTCGGTGATCGTGCCGCGTAAAGGCGTGATTGAGTTGGTACGCCTGTTGGATGGCGGTGAAACACCCCTGCAAGTGCAGATTGGTAGCAGCAACATTCGTGCGCACGTGGGTGATTTTATCTTCACTTCCAAGCTGGTTGATGGCCGTTTCCCGGATTATCGCCGCGTATTACCGAAAAATCCTGATAAAACACTGGAAGCCGGTTGCGATCTGCTGAAACAGGCTTTTGCCCGTGCAGCTATTCTCTCGAATGAGAAATTCCGTGGTGTTCGTATCTATATCACTGAAAATCAGCTGAAAATTACGGCAAACAACCCAGAACAGGAAGAAGCCGAAGAGATGCTGGACGTGGCCTATGATGGCAGCGAACTGGAGATCGGCTTTAACGTGAGTTATGTGCTGGATGTGCTGAATGCGCTGAAGTGCGAGAACGTAAGGCTGTTACTAACGGACTCAGTATCAAGTGTGCAAATAGAAGACGCAGCCAGCCAATCCGCATCTTATGTCGTAATGCCCATGCGCTTGTAAAGCGCATGGCATGACGACTGAGCGGCCTGGCTTACTTGCCATTTCGGCACCAATGTGGTCGCAGGCCCTGGTCACATACTTGAGTATGCTCCCAGGCCCCGCGACCACATTGGCACCGAACTGCCTGCGCCGCCGACGCCCTCGTTGGGCAGGGTCTGTGAGAAAGGTCCAGGGAAAAACCGTGGCATAATTCTCGTTGGGCAGGGGCTGTGAGAAAGGTTTAGGGAAAAACTCGGGCATAATTCTCGTTGGACAGGGACTGTGGGGAAGGTCTGGGGCAAAACCTGGGCAGCCACCCTCGTTGGGCAAGATAGCGTTAAGCCGTGAGCCGAAGGCGGAAGCGGTGGTAAATGAGAAATATCATGAAGTTAACCTCCAGGATTGCCTGCTGATATGGCTTTAACCCGCCTGTTAATTAAAGACTTCCGTAACATTGAAAACGCTGATTTGAACCTTGCGCCGGGATTCAACTTCCTGGTGGGGGCAAATGGCAGCGGGAAGACCAGCGTGCTGGAAGCGGTGTATACGCTTGGCCACGGGCGCGCGTTTCGCAGCTTGCAGGCGGGCCGTGTGATTCGCCACGATCAGGCGGCGTTTGTGCTGCATGGTCGGATTGAAGGCAGCGAACGTGAGCAGGCGGTTGGGCTGACAAAAAATCGTGCGGGTGAAAGTAAAGTTCGTATTGATGGCAGTGACGGGCATAAGGTCGCTGAGCTGGCGCAGTTGCTACCGATGCAGCTCATTACGCCGGAGGGCTTTACTTTACTCAATGGTGGCCCCAAATACCGTAGAGCCTACGTAGACTGGGGATGCTTCCACAATACACCGGGCTTTTTCCTTGCCTGGAGCAACTTACGCCGCCTGATGAAACAGCGCAACGCCGCGCTACGTCAGGTCTCGCGCTACAGCCAGATCAGGCCGTGGGATCAGGAACTGATCCCGCTGGCTGAGCAAATTAGCCAGTGGCGAGCGGAGTACAGCGCCGCCATTAGTGATGATATCACCGCCACCTGCGCCCAGTTTTTGCCGGAGTTCGCGCTGCAATTCTCTTTCCAGCGCGGCTGGGATAAAGAGAGTGACTACGCGGAGCTGCTCGAACGTAACTTTGAACGCGATCGCGCCCTGACGTATACCGCCAGCGGCCCGCACAAAGCCGATTTCCGTATTCGCGCTGAAGGCACGCCAGTAGAAGATCTGCTGTCACGTGGGCAGTTAAAACTCCTGATGTGTGCACTGCGCCTGGCGCAAGGCGAGTTCCTGACTCGCCACACCGGACGCCGCTGTCTTTACCTTATTGATGACTTTGCTTCCGAGCTGGATGAAAGTCGCCGCCGCCTGTTAGCTGAAAGGCTTAAAGCCACCCAGGCGCAGGTTTTTGTCAGTGCGATAAGCGCCGATCATGTAATCGACATGGCTGACGAAAAGGGCAAGATGTTCCGCGTGGAACAAGGTAAAATAGCGGTTCAACCTGAAGATTAAATGAGCGAGAAACGTTGATGTCGAATTCTTATGACTCCTCAAGTATCAAAGTTCTGAAAGGGCTTGATGCAGTACGCAAACGCCCTGGTATGTATATCGGCGATACGGATGACGGCACCGGTCTGCATCACATGGTATTCGAGGTCGTGGATAACGCAATCGACGAAGCGCTCGCAGGTCACTGTAGTGATATTTTAGTGACAATCCATGCCGACAACTCGGTTTCCGTAGTGGATGACGGGCGCGGTATCCCGACCGGTATTCACCCGGAAGAGGGTGTTTCAGCAGCAGAAGTCATCATGACCGTGCTGCACGCCGGGGGTAAATTCGATGATAACTCCTATAAAGTCTCTGGCGGCCTGCACGGCGTAGGTGTTTCTGTGGTTAACGCCCTGTCATCTAAGCTGGAACTGACCATTCGTCGCGAAGGCAAAGTGCACCAGCAGACCTATGAGCACGGTGTGCCGCAGGCTCCGCTGAACGTGACCGGAGATACCGATGCAACCGGTACCCGTGTCCGCTTCTGGCCAAGCACCGCAACCTTCACCAACGTTATCGAATTCGAATACGAAATTCTGGCGAAGCGCCTGCGTGAGCTGTCATTCCTGAACTCGGGTGTTTCCATCCGCCTGGAAGACAAGCGCGATGGCAAAAGCGATCACTACCACTACGAAGGTGGTATCAAAGCGTTTGTTGAGTACCTCAACAAGAACAAAACGCCTATTCACCCAACCGTGTTCTATTTCTCGAATGAAAAAGATGGCATTGGTGTGGAAGTGGCGCTGCAGTGGAACGATGGTTTCCAGGAAAACATCTACTGCTTCACCAACAACATCCCTCAGCGCGATGGTGGTACCCACCTTGCTGGCTTCCGTGCAGCAATGACGCGCACCCTGAATGCCTACATGGATAAAGAGGGTTACAGCAAGAAAGCCAAAGTCAGCGCGACCGGTGATGATGCCCGTGAAGGCCTGGTGGCTGTTGTGTCGGTTAAAGTGCCGGATCCGAAATTCTCTTCACAGACCAAAGATAAACTGGTCTCTTCTGAGGTGAAATCAGCGGTTGAACAGCAGATGAACGAGCTGCTGAGCGAATACCTGCTGGAAAACCCAGGTGATGCTAAAACCGTTGTTGGCAAAATTATTGATGCCGCACGTGCGCGTGAAGCAGCACGTCGCGCCCGTGAAATGACCCGTCGTAAAGGCGCGCTGGATCTTGGCGGCCTGCCGGGCAAGCTGGCTGACTGTCAGGAACGTGACCCGGCGCTGTCTGAAATTTACCTGGTGGAAGGGGACTCTGCGGGCGGCTCCGCTAAGCAGGGGCGTAACCGTAAAAACCAGGCGATTCTGCCGCTGAAGGGTAAAATCCTCAACGTTGAGAAAGCGCGTTTTGACAAAATGCTGGGTTCACAGGAAGTCGCTACGCTGATCACTGCGTTGGGCTGCGGCATTGGCCGTGACGAATACAACCCGGACAAACTGCGCTATCACAGCATCATCATCATGACCGATGCCGATGTGGATGGTTCACACATCCGCACACTGCTACTGACCTTCTTCTATCGTCAGATGCCAGAAATTATCGAACGTGGTCATGTGTATATTGCTCAGCCGCCGCTGTACAAAGTGAAAAAAGGCAAACAAGAGCAGTACATCAAAGATGATGAAGCGATGGACCAGTATCAGATCGCCATCGCACTGGATGGCGCAACGCTGCATACCACAGCGGGCGCACCTGCAATTGCAGGCGAGCCGCTGGAAAATCTGGTGTCGAACTTCAACAGCACCCAGCGGATGATCAAACGCATGGAGCGTCGCTATCCTTCTGCGCTACTGCGTGCCTTGATCTACCACCCAACGCTGGTCGATCTTACCGATAACAGCGCAGTACAGACGTGGATTGATGGCCTGGTTGCTTATCTGAACGAGCGCGAAGTCCACGGCAGCACCTACTCAGCACAGGTTCGTGAAAACGAGCTACACCAGTTTGAACCAGTACTGCGCGTACGCACGCACGGAGTAGATACCGACTACACGCTGGATAGCGAATTTATTCAGGGGCCGGAATACCAGAAAATCTACGATCTGGGTGGCGATCTGCGCGGCTTACTGGAAGACGATGCCTTTATCGAACGTGGCGATCGTCGTCAGCCGGTTGCCAGCTTTGAGCAGGCAATTGAGTGGCTGGTGAAAGAGTCGCGTCGTGGCCTTTCAGTACAGCGCTATAAAGGTCTGGGTGAGATGAACCCAGAGCAGCTGTGGGAAACCACCATGGATCCAGATAGCCGCCGCATGCTGCGTGTCACTATCAAAGATGCCATCGCGGCTGACCAGCTGTTCACCACGCTGATGGGCGATGCGGTAGAACCACGCCGTGCCTTCATCGAAGAGAACGCACTGCGTGCTGCCAATATCGATATCTGATTAGTCAGCAATGAAATACGGAAGGGCAGAACGCGAGTTCTGCCCTTTTTGTTTGCGCTGCGCTATGAAACCATGAGTGGTAACTGGTCAATGTGAGCTGAATCGCGCTAGCATTGAAAGACTTTCTGAACTGACGAGGCGGTTATGGCGATAAAACTGGTAGCAATCGATATGGATGGCACGCTGCTCAATCCGCAGCATTTGATTACCCCAGCAGTAAAATCGGCAATTACGCGCGCCCGCGATCAGGGTGTGGCGGTGGTACTGGCAACGGGCCGTCCGTATGTTGGCGTGCAGCGCTACTTAGAAGAGCTGGATTTAGCACTGCCCGGACAGTACTGCATCACCTTCAATGGTGCGTTAGTTCAGCAAGCGGCCAGTGGGGAACCCGTCGCTGAAGTGGCCCTGGGTTTTGACGACTATCTCTACGTTGAACAGCTGGCACGGGATCTTGGCGTCCATTTCCAGGCTTTTGAGCGCGATTATCTCTACACCACCAACAAAGACATCAGTGAATACACGATCCATGAAGCCAGCCTGACCGGTATCGCCCTGCGTTATCGTGCGGTAGAGGAAATGGACCCGCAGACCCGTTTCCCTAAACTCATGATGATTGACCGCGCTGATGTGCTGGATTCCGCAATTCGTCATCTGCCTGCCGAAACGCGTGAGCGTTATACCATCCTGAAAAGTGCGCCGTATTTCCTCGAAATCCTCGACCCGCGCGTGAATAAAGGGCAGGGCGTCAAAATGCTGGCAGAAAAGCTGGGATTACAGCAGCACGAAGTGATGGCGATTGGCGATCAGGAAAATGACCTGTCGATGATTGAGTATGCGGGCATGGGTGTCGCGATGGGCAATGCCATTGATTCCGTGAAGCAGATCGCCCAGTTCATTACCAAAACCAATATGGAAGATGGTGTTGCTTACGCCATTGAAGAGTTGGTGCTGTAACTCATGCAGGAAAAACAGCTTACATTCGCACTGCGGCACCATCAGTTAACCAATATCAACGTCTGGACAGCAGATAGTCAGTGGCTGGCCTTTGATGTCCGTCCGTCCGGGGCATCCTTTACCGGCCTGACCATTGAACGCGTCAACGTAGAGAGTGGTGCGGTGGAGCTGTTGTACCAGGCCCGCGATGGGGCACATGTCGGGGTCGTGACGGTCAGTCCCGACCTGCCCGCGCGTTATGTCTGTATTCATGGCCCGGAACATCCTGATGCCCAGTGGCAGTATGATTTTCACCATCGGCGCGGTGTGATAATCCAGCAGCAACAAGCGGAGAATCTTGATGCCTGTGACATCACTGCGCCTTTCACGCCCGGCGCGCTGCGCGGTGGATCCCATGTGCATGTGTTTAGCCCGGATGGCACCCGTCTGAGTTTTACCTACAACGATCATGTGCTGCATGAGCAAAACCCGGCTGAAGAGCTACGTAATGTGGGTGTTGCTGTCCCACTGCGTGCCGTGGAGCCAGTAAAACAGCACCCACGTGAATATGGCGGCAGCCATTTCTGCGTGCTGGTCAGCCAGACGACGTCAACGCCTGTTGCAGGAAGCGACCAAATCAACCGGGCATATGAAGAGGGCTGGATTGGCACCCAAGGCTATCGCAAAAGTGATGGAAGCTGGCAGCGATGGGCGATTGCCTTTATTGGCGACACGCTTTCAGCCTCGGGGGAAAAAGTGCCGGAAGTGTTTATTGTCGACCTGCCAGAAGCGCTGTCTGACTATGCCCGCGCTGGTCATGCGCCACTGGAAGGCAGTGAACTGCAATTGCCAGCGCCACCCGCGGGCGTAGAGCAGCGGCGGCTCACCTTTGGGCGTGGGCTGGCCTTGCAACCGCGTCATTGGCTACGTGCCTCGCCGGATGGCAGTGCAATTGCCTTTTTACAGGCCGATGATCATGGGTGTATTCAGCTCTGGACGGTGTCACCCAACGGTGGAACACCAAAGCAGATAACCCATCTGAACAGCAGCATTCAGTCGGCCTTTAGCTGGCACCCACATGGTGAGGCAGTGGCTTTCGTGGCAGATAACAGTGTGATGCGTTGTGACATCAAAACCGGCGACTGTCAGCGTTTAACCGCGCGCAGCGAACAGCCCCCTTCGGCTGATGCTGTGGTTTGGTCCCCGGATGGGCAGCATATCGCCTTTATGCGGGATGTTGATGGCTGGCGGCAGCTCTTTATGGCCGATGCCCACCGCTAGCCGGGCCGCCGTGGTCGGGGCCTCCAGGACCGGGAGCTGCCTGAGCAAGGCTTTCACTGGTGTGATTTTGCTGCTCGCTGGTCAGTACGCGATCGCGTATTGACTGGTGTTCAGGATCTTTACTGCCGTCACGGAAATAGTCCCACGGCAGTAAAACCGTATCCATAACCGCAGAGAAAGGAAGATCGATCAGAGCAAGAGGTTTCATTGCCCAACTGGCATTACCATCAGACAGTACATCAGCGCTGGCGCGGGTGCCGGAGTAATAGCCAGGCTCACCACCCGTATGCGACATCACACTGGCGCAACCCGAGGTGACAGAACAGCACACCAACATCCCTGCCAGCGGCATTTTCTTCATCATCTTCTTCATTAGATTTAATCCCTTCAGTCACAGTATCGCGGTGGCTGAGAATGTCCTTCTGAAAGCGCCTTCACTCTGCGGCGATGTGCGCGGGGTTCAAAAGAGTTGAAAGCTGAGTGTATGTCATTTCCTCAGGATGGCGAAAAAAAATGCACATCGAGGGTTGAATTATGGTGGTCAGCGCCCATTTATAGTTCAGATGCGAAAGTCATTGCCGACAGGGATGGCTGTTCAATCAACGATCTGTCCATTGTGGAAGATCGCAAAAAACTTGCTGAAATTCAGGAGTCTTAACATGCGTAATTTTGATCTCTCCCCACTTTATCGTTCTGCTATCGGTTTTGATCGCCTGTTCAATTTGCTGGAATCTAATCAGAGCCAGACCAACGGCGGTTACCCTCCTTATAACGTAGAACTGGTGGATGAGAACCACTACCGAATTACCATTGCCGTGGCCGGTTTCTCCCAGGCTGAGTTGGAGATTACTGCCCATGACAACGTGCTGATTGTGCGCGGTGCCCACCCGGAAGCGCAGCCGGAGCGTAAATACCTCTATCAGGGTATCGCTGAACGTAATTTTGAACGTAAATTCCAACTGGCTGACCATATCGTTGTGCGCGATGCGAAGCTGGAAAATGGCTTACTGAGTATCGATCTGGAACGTATCGTTCCGGAAGAAGCCAAACCGCGCCGGATTGAAATCCTTAAATAAGCGCAGGTCGTAGCGTTAACGATGGTGAGCAAACCCGGGCTGAGAAGTCCGGGTTTTTTGTTTTCTCAACCTGTGCGTTGCCAGGCTGATGCCGCGCGAGGAAGTGCTATGCTGCCGACAGGAAAACTCAACCGGAGCAAGCGATGAAGAGAACCCTTACCGCCCTGCTGGCGTTTGCCGTTCTGAGCGGCAGTGCACTGGCCGCCGAAAGCCCAGCTGAAAAGCAAAACATTCAAAATGTAGTGAATTTCTACAATAAGGGGCTGAATGAGAAGAACTTTGATGCCGCGCGGCCATATCTTGGCAATGATTATAAACAGCACAATCCTGGCGCGCAGGATGGCATTGAAGGCTTTCGTCACTTCGTCGCTTTTCTACAGCAAAAATACCCGCATTCGCACAGTGAAATTGTGCGCACCTTCGCCGATGGCGACTATGTGATTTTGCACGTTAAAACAACCGGTCGTGAAGCGGGTGAAACGAAGGCGATTGTCGATATTTTCCGTCTCGACCCGCAGCATAAAATTGTTGAGCACTGGGACGTAACCCAGGTGGTACCTGACAAAACCGTCAGCGGTAACAGCATGTTCTGACAGAGCAGCGCCGGATGCGGCGCTGTCTGGCTATTCATGGGTGAAACGAATCACGACTTTGCCAATGTGCTGGCGTTGTTCGAAATAGTCCCAGGCTTCCACTGCCTGGGTGAAGGGGAAGACTTTATCCACCACCGGGCGTAATTTTTCGGTGGTCAGGGCACGGTTCATGGCGATAAAGTCATCGCGACTGCCTACGCTAAATGGGCGCACGGTTGTTCCGCTTTTAAACAGAGTAAAGAAATCGACCGTTTCATCCCCTTTGGCTACAAATCCTAACAGCGCAATCTCTGCGCCTGAGGCACAACTCAGCAACGATTGCTGAAGTGTGCCAGGTCCGCCAATTTCAACTACTCGATCAACGCCTCTCCCGTGGGTCAGGCGGCGCACTTCGCTGGACCAGTTGGGGTGCTGACGGTAATTGATCACCTCATTCGCCCCTAGCTGACGTAACAGGGCCGCTTTTTGCTCATCAGAAGTCAGTGCAATCACCCTAACGCCCATGAGTCTGGCAAACTGCAAAGCAAACAGGGATACACCACCTGTTCCCTGAATCAACAGCGTTTCACCGGGCTGTAACGGGCACGATTGCTGAATGCTGTTCCAGGCAGTGACCGCCGCGCAGGGTAAAGTCGCGGCCTCTACATCACTCAGATAATCCGGGATGGCCACCAACGCCTGCTCATCGACCACTTTATACTGTGTGAGCCAGCCATCGCTCTGGCTCCCGTAGGTACCTCGTCCTTTTTCTGCGGTGAGCGGCCCTGCCTGCCAGTGGGGGAAAAAGCACCCGGCCACTCTGTCGCCAGGCCGAAATAGCGAGACGCTTTCCCCTGTGGCAATCACTTCACCCACACCATCAGACAACGGAATTAACCCGGCTTTAGGGGAAAGCGTGCTGGCCGCCCGCAGAATCGCCAGGTCGCGGTAATTGAGGCTACACGCGGTGATGCGCAGTAATACCTGGTGTGCCAGAGGTTGAGGAACAGGTTCTTCACTGAGGTGAGGCCGCGCCTCTGGGCCAAACTGATGCAGGCGATAGCTGTACATTTTTACTGCCTCCGTAACATGGGTGTGCTATTACCTTAGGCCTAACCCACGGGACGCAGAATGACTGTAAGTCGTTAATTAGCGACTTATCGTCCATAAAAAGAGGATGTAAATGGACCCACTAGACAGTGTTTTTGCGGCAATGCGCCTGGAAAGTGCGCTCTATTCTCGTCTGCACCCGCGCGCGCCCTGGGGCGTAAAATTTATCAAAAGTCATTCATTACGCTTTGGTTTTGTCATGGCGGGAGAGAGTTGGCTGACGGTGGAGGGAAGTAGTGAGCCACTCTTGCTTCGCACCGGAGAGGGATTCATTGTTCAGCCACAGACGCTGTTTGCGTTGAGCGATCACCCCGACAGCCCGACACGCTGGTGTGAAGACGTCTTCAAGGATTGCGCCGGGCAGGAAGCACAATTTGGTGGATCAGGTGCCGTTTCGGACATCTTGTGTGGTTATTTTACTTTCGATGCCGCAGGGGCTGAGCCTTTACTGGCCCTGTTATCGCGAGCCACTATTATCCCGGCAGATGTTGAACGTTCTCCTCTTTTGGCTGCAACTTTGCAGCTCTTAGTCCTTGAGACAACGCAAGATAATCCCGGTGCGCGCATTGTGATTAGCCGCCTGGCGGATGTCCTGTTTATGCAGGCTATTCGGGCGCATCTGGCGCAACAACAGGGTCAGCAGGGATGGTTGGCGGCAATGGCGGATGCCCGGCTCGGGCCGCTGATCCGGCATATGCACAGCGATCTCTCCTATCCGTGGACCGTGGCTGAACTCGCCAGACGTGCAGGTATGTCACGCTCCGCATTTGCCGCCTATTTCCATCGGCGCACGCGTGAAACACCGCTGGGTTATCTGACGCGTTGGCGTATCTATCGTGCGCGCTGTTTGCTGCATTACCCCCATCTCACGCTTGACGCGATAGCCTGCAAGGTAGGCTATGATTCTGCGATCACGCTTGGACGTGCCTTTAAGCGATTAGAGGGGATTTCTCCCGACAACTGGCGCAGGGAAAATGTGCGGTGAAGTCAGTCAGGCAGTGGCTGCCTGCTGGCCACTACTCGGCGTAATTCAGCCAGCGCTGCTTAATTACGCCGCCAAAGACATTGACCAGCAGACCGATGACAATCACGCACACCCCAGCCAGCTCCTGGCCACTTAACGTCTCACCCAGTAACAGTGCTGCACTGAGTAGTCCGATCACCGGAACCAGCAGCGAGAGCGGCGCAACTCGCCATGTTTCATAGCGGCTCAACAGGTTGCCCCAAATCGCGTAGCCGACGATGGTGGCAATGAAAGCGAGGTAGACCAGAGCCAGCACGGTTTGCAGTGAGATATTCAGCAGGCTGTTTATCATCGCGGCTTTGCCGTCAAACAGCAGCGAGCAGGCAAAAAACGGCACGATCGGGATAAGGGCACTCCAGACCACCAGCGACATGACTGGGACGCTGTGGTTGCGCATAATCATCTTATTGGTAATGTTGCCCATTCCCCAGGACAGTGCGGCGGCCAGTGTCAGCATCATGGTCGTGAGCGTAATGCCAGCCCCGGCCTGTCCACTCATTCCGTCGCTCGCGAGGAGAAAAATACCCAGCGTAGCGATAACCATACCGAGGATATGATTCCAGCTCAGCTTTTCTGCCAGCAGCAGCGCGCCTAACACCAGTGTGAAAAATGCCTGCGCTTGGAGAACCAAAGAGGCGATGCCCGCTGGCATGCCGAGTTTGATGGCGAGGAATAAAAAGGCGAACTGACCAAAGCTAATCGTCATGCCATAGAGCACCAGCCAACGCAGCGGAACGGCCGGGCGACGAATAAAGAAAATCGCGGGAAACGCGACCAGGGTAAAACGCAAACCGGCCAGTAAAAAGGGGGGCATGCCCTGTAATCCAACCTTGATCACCACAAAATTGATGCCCCAGGCAACGACGACACACAGGGCTAACAGCATATCTTTGACTGACATTGTCTTGTTCCTTGTTAATTGAGGTATCCATTTTTATCAATGATGTAATTAAAGAAGCATGCAATTTCAACAATACACCCGATCGCGATGTTAACGCGAACAAAGCTTGTACATATTCATCATCATAACCGATGTCGTGGGCGAATCGCGGCTGGCAGGCGGATTTCTGTGACTGAGGGGAAGAAGATTCTTCGCACCTTGCTCAAGGTGCGAAGAGGGCGTGAAGCGCTGGATTAACCTGCTAACGCTTAAGTGTCGTCAGCCGTGGGCTTAAGATTGCCAGATCAGTTCCAGCTCTTCAGCCAGAATTGCTACTGCCTGTTCAATTTGCGCGTCATCCGGCACGTAGTTCATACGCATACATTGATGGGTATGCGGCCACGCCTGTTCCAGGCCAGGGAAGAAGAAGTGGCCTGGAACCATCAACACACCGCGCGCCTTGAGGCGCTGGTACAACACCTCGGTGCTGACTGGCAGATCGCGGAACCATAACCAAAGGAAAATTGCCCCTTCTGGTTTATGGATCAGGCAACGTTCCTCTGGAATATGACGTCGAATGATCGCCAGGGTACGCGCCACTTTTTCCTGATAGAAAGGCTTAATCACCGTTTCGGACAGGCGCAGCAGATCGCCACGTTTAACCATCTCACACGCCATGGCTGGCCCCACGCTACCCGGTGCCAGGCTGATAATGCCGTTCATGTTGCTGATAGCATCAATGGTGCTTTCGTCGGCAACGACGATACCGCAACGTGCGCCAGGCAGCCCCAGTTTGGACAGGCTCATACACAGGATAACGTTAGGGTTCCACAGCGGGCGAACGTCGCTAAAAATAATGCCAGGGAAGGGGATACCGTAAGCGTTATCAATCAACAGCGGAATTTGCCGCTGTTGGGCCAGCGCATCTAACTGGCGCAGTTCATCATCGGTGATGACGTTGCCGGTTGGGTTGGTCGGGCGTGAAACGCAGATCAGGCCAATATCTTCCTGTAGCGGCAAATGCTCGAAATCCACATGGTACTTAAACTGCCCTTCCGGCAGCAGTTCAATATTGGGTTTGGCCGCGACAAACAGGCCTTCATCCAGGCCCGCATCGGCATAGCCGAGATATTCAGGGGCCAGTGGGAACAGTACCCGTTTTTTACTGCCATCCGCCCGGCGTCCGGCAAACAGATTGAACAGATAGAAAAAGGCGCTCTGACTGCCGTTGGTCAGGGCGATATTTTTTGCCGTAACCGGCCAGCCAAATTCTTCACGCAGCATGCCGGCCAATGCTTCCAACAGCACGGCTTTTCCGCGCGGGCCATCATAATTGCACAGTGCTTCGGTGAGTTTGCCTTCGCTTAACATCTGCGCCAGCAACTGCTGGAAATAGTCATTCATGGCGGGGATCTGCGCGGGATTACCGCCACCGAGCATAATCGTGCCAGGCGTGCGTAGTCCTTCGCCCATATCTTCCATCAGACGTGAAATACCGGAATTTTGCGTGAATTTGTCGCCGAACTGAGAAAAAGACATAGCGGTTTATAACGTTTCCTGCGGAATGGGGCTCCACCATAACGCCCGCCACACGCAGGTGCAATGGGGAGCCGAAGGTTTTACGACGCGGCTTCAGGGTTAACGCAGTTCTTCTCCAGGTTGCCTTGAAGCGCTGCAATCAGGTTATCTACCGCATCACGCATCATGCCATAGCGGGTTTCATGGGTAGCGGAACCAATGTGCGGTAATGCGACGACGTTTGGCAGCTTGAGTAGATCGGAGTTTGCCGGAACCGGCTCCTGCTCAAAGACGTCCAAACCTGCCGCATGAATAGTGCCCGCTTGCAGGGCCGCGATCAGTGCGTTTTCATCGACCACCGGGCCACGGCCAGCATTGATTAAAATGCCGCTTTTCTTCATTAACTTCAGCTGTTCGGCACCAATCAAGTGATGAGTCTGCTCGGTTAACGGCAGGATGATGCAGACGAAATCGCTCTCTTTCAGCAGCGTTTCGAGGTCAACGCGCTGTGCGCCAAAGCGGTCTTCAGCTTCTTTATGTACGCTGCGCGCGTTATACAAAATGGGCATACTGAAGCCAAAGTGGGCACGCTGAGCCAGTGCCAGACCAATGCGGCCCATTCCTACAACGCCCAACGTTTTATGATGGACATCCACGCCGTATTCCGCGGGTGAGACGCTCTCTTTCCACTTCCCGGCTTTGACCCAGGCGTCCAGTTCGGTGACGCGGCGAGCGCTGCTCAAAACCAGCGCCATCAGGGTATCGGCCACCGTTTCGGTCAGTACCGTGGGCGTATGCATCAATACCACGTTACGTTGGCTCATCGCGTTAACATCAAAGTTGTCATAGCCCACTGAAATGGTCGAACAGGCGCGCAGGTGCGGCATGTTTGCCAGCAGGTCACTATCCACTTTGTCGCCAGACCCTAACAGACCCTGCGCTTCCGCCAACGCGTGAGCATATTTTTTCTGATTCTCAGCGGACAAATCAGGAATTTCTGTCACGTTAAACTGGGCGTCCAGCTTTTGGCGCAGATCGTCTGGGAGTGTTTTGTACAAAATGACATTCGGCTTCATTGCAGGTTCCTTGTGAATTGCAGTGGGTAGGGGGTGTGCGCTACCCGCAAAAAACGTGTGCATGGTGCAGTGATGTTGAGTTGTTTTAGCCCGAACAGTTAACACTATTGGCGTGAAGAGCGCTACAACCGAAATCCTATAGCGCGTTGCTTAACCCAGCGGTTGGCTGGAGCCGCGAATGACCAGCTCACCCTCAAATGTTTGCTCGCTGAGGGGCAGATGTTCGTCGCCTTCAATACGTGCGATCACGCGTTCCAGAGCTGCATAGCCCATTTGCCGGGTGGGCTGTTTTAAGGTGGTAATACCAGGCCCCGCCAGTGCAGCCCACTCTTGTTCATCGAAGCCGAGTAATCCCATATGCTCACCCAGCTTAAGCTGGCAGCGTTGCATGGCCAGGGCCACCTGTAACGTCAGCGAGCCGTTAGCGGCAATGACAGCGCAGCGCTTCTCACCGTGGCGCTGGTAAAAATCTGTGAGGATTTGGTCAATATTTTCCGGCTGCTGTAGCGGCACGCCCGCATGCTCATGGGCAATTTCAGGAAAACGACTCAAGCAGTCATGGAAGGCAGCAAGACGCTCACGGCGCGTATTGACGCTACCAAGCGGTTCACTGAGAAACAGTAACGCATTAAAGCCATTATCCAGTAAATGGCGAGTGACAACATGGGTGGCCGCAGCGTTATCCAGGCCAACCACATCACAGGTAAAGTCAGGAATTTTACGGTCAATCAGCACTAGCGGTAGCGCTGACTCTTGCAGGCGATTCAGCGCCTCTTCCCGCATACCAACAGCATTCACCACCACACCTTCCACCTGGTAGCTATTCAGCAACTGCAAGTAGTGTTCTTCGAGATCGACTCTGTTGTTGGTGTTGCACATCAGCAGCGTAAAACCACGCTCGCGACAGGCGGCTTCGATTCCCGAGACTACTTCAACCGAATAGGGATTGGTGATATCCGCAATGATCACACCAATCAACCGGGTTCTGCCGCGTTTGAGGCCACGAGCCATCTGATTGGGCCGATAGTGCAGCAAGGCGATGGCCTGCTCGATGCGTGCCTGAAGATCATCAGACAGCAAATGTTTTTCCCCATTCAGATAGCGGGAGATGCTGGTTTTGCCGGTTTTAGCGGTTTTAGCGACGTCCGTGATGGTGGCACGCGGCGGTCTGCTGTTCATTAAAAATACCTGTAAGGAGAAGACTGCCAGAGACTAGCACAGCCAACAGGCAAAAATCAGGGCGCTGGTCGCGGTAAACCGTTGCTACCGCGCTTGGTTTCCAGCCCGCAGCTGGCGTGCCGTCAGGCATCAGACTTAACACGATACATTTGGCGGGCCTTGACCAATAACGAGTAGAAAATTGTGATATAGCGCCGGGAGAGAAAAGGCTCACCCAGAAAAGGTGAGCCGAATGATTAGCTATTGCGTGGAGACAGGGTGATTTCAACGCGGCGGTTTTGCGCTTTACCCGCTTCAGTGCTGTTGCTGGCAACCGGGTTATCTGGCCCCATGCCCTGAGTACGCAACCTGCTGCTGTCAACGCCTTGTAAAATCAGTGCGCTGGACACGCTGTCTGCGCGCTGCTGAGACAGGCGCATATTCAGCGAGCGGGTGCCGGTGCTGTCGGTAAAGCCAGCAATATTCACATCCGTGTCTTTGTACTCTTTCAACACCATCGCTACGCCGGTCAGGGTGTTGGCGCCCGCCGGTTTCAGGTTGCTGCTGTTGGAATCAAAGGTCACATTGTTAGGCATGTTGAGCACGATGTTGTTGCCCTGACGCGTTACGCTGACGCCAGTACCGCGCATTTTGTCGCGTAATTTTTTCTCCTGTACATCCATGTAATAGCCTGCACCGCCGCCCAATGCAGCACCGGCAGCAGCACCAATTAATGCCCCCTTACCGCGATCGTGGCGTGATGAGGAGAGCATCCCTACACCAGCACCGAGTGCCGCACCAATACCAGCACCAATGCCCGATTTGCCCGCTTCTGATTCGCCGGTATAAGGATTGACCGTACAACCGGTCAGAACCATGGTGGCGCTCAAAGTAAGCGCCCAAATTAGATTTTTCTTCTGCATTTTTTCCTCTAAGGCTTCGCCAGAACACTAAAAGCAGCGTAATTATGCCGTGCCAGAATAAGGAAAGGGTTGCGGTTTGGTCTGAATGTGTAAAGTTTCATCCCGAAACGTTAGCAGGGTGACAAAAGCAGTCGGTTTGATGGTCATTGATCAACCCACAGGCCTGCATAAAGGAGTAGCAGGTGGTCGGGCCAACAAATTTAAAGCCGCGTTTCTTCAGTGCCTTAGAAAGCGCTTCTGCGCATGGCAGTGTGGTCGGGGCATCGCGGTAACTGGCGAAGTGGCTGATTTGCGGTTGGTTGCCGACAAATTCCCAGACAAATGACGAGAATGACTCGCCTGCGGCCTCCATCGCGAGAAAAGCACGGGCATTACTGATAATGGCCTCCAGCTTACCCCGGTGGCGAATCAGGCCTGAATCGCTCATTCTTTCTGCCAGCGCCGCTTCATCCATCAATGCAATTTTCTGTGCATCAAAATCGAAGAAGGCTCGGCGATAATTCTGCCGTTTTTTTAGCACCGTAATCCAGGAGAGGCCCGCTTGCTGTCCCTCCAGGCAGATCATCTCAAACAAGCTGTGTTTATCCCTTTGTGGGCGGCCCCATTCGTTGTCATGGTAGTCCAGATAGAGTGGATCTTGTGTTACCCAACCGCAGCGTTGCATTGTCATGTTCCTTATTTACGGGGAAATTTTTGGCCAGAGCTTGATATTACCGCCAGCCGAATAATAGTTATACCGTACTCTTGTATAGCGGCAATCCGGCTTTGGGGTGTAGCTCAATGCGGCGGTGGGTTCGACTTTTTAGGCGATCCCACTCAGGAAAAAAGTTACACTAATGTCGTAGCGTCCGGTATTTGGCGGACTTGATCTCTTCACCGCAGGTTTCCTCATGGCAGTCAAAATTTTAACCTCAACACTCATTGGCCTTGATCAGTTCCGCCAGGATCCCGTGGCTGCGCTGCAACATGCCGAACAGGGTACGCTCGCGGTGCTGGAGCAGTATGCCCCGGTAATGTACGCCATTACGCCTGAGCGCTTAGCTCAGCTATTGGCGCTGGAAGCCGCCGCGCAGCAACCCAATGATGTGATGTTAGATGAGAGCTTATTTAGCTCCGAGAGCGCGCCAGTGGCCATACCTGCCGGGAAATTTGCGATGTATCCTCAATGGCAACCGGATGCTGACTTTGAACGTCAGGCTGCCATTTGGGGAATCGCCCTTAGCGAGCCGTTAACGGCCACTGAACTGGCTGGATTCACGGCCTATTGGCAGGCAGAAGGGCGGCTGTTTCACCATGTGCAATGGCAGCAAAAATTGGCTCGCAGTGTGCAAATGCAGCGTGCAACACAAGGTGGTCAGCCTAAGCGCGATATCACGCGCATCACTGATCCCGATCGCACCACTCCCGATGGCTTCCGAGGTGACTAATGAAAACGCCTGACGATCTGTTTCGCCGTTTAAAAAGAATGATGCCTGACGGCGTAAAACCGAAATTTACTTCGGGTGAAGAACTGCTCAACTGGAATCAGGAGCAGGGACGCAGCCGCTCAGAAGCGATTGTGCGGGAAAACCGCGCAATGAAAATGCAGCGCATCATGGGGCGTTCAGGTATTCGTGAACTGCACATCAACTGCTCTTTCGACAACTATCGGGTCGAAAATGAGGGGCAGCGCAAAGCTCTGGCGCTGGCGCGTGAATATGCGGCAGAGTTTGATGGCAGTATTGCCAGCTTTGTCTTCTCTGGTCGTCCGGGCACCGGTAAAAACCACCTGGCTGCGGCCATTGGCAACGATCTGATCCTGCGTGGAAAAAGCGTCCTGATCGTGACCGTCGCCGATTTGATGTCGAGCATGAAAGGCACCTTCAGCGGGGCCAGCGATATCACCGAAGAGCGACTGCTACAGGATCTCAGCAGCGTTGATCTGTTAGTGATCGATGAAATTGGTATGCAGAGCGAATCACGCTATGAAAAAGTGATTATCAATCAGATTGTTGACCGGCGTTCCTCGTCCAAACGCCCCACGGGAATGCTCTCCAACCTCGACCATGCCGGTATGAACACGCTGCTGGGAGAGCGTGTGATGGACCGAATGAGGCTGGGGAATAGCCTTTGGGTAAGATTTGACTGGGAGAGCTATCGCAGTCGCGTGCGGGGCGATGAATATTAAGTAATCCTTAAGATTAGTTAAAGTAACCAAAAAAATAGTTTTAAAAGACCCAGATGATGTCGGCTCACTCGCTGTTACACTGCTTATTACACTCTCTTCCGGTGGTGAGCATAATGAAAGAGCCAGGTAAAGGTCCGGCGTTACTCAGATCGCACAACCAAAGACGCGTCATTGCAGAGATGCGCAGGCGTAAAGCTACGTCTCGACAGGATTTGTCTGCTGCGTTAAGCCTCAGTAAGAACACCGTCTCTCTGATAATCGATGATTTACTCGCGCTCGGCGTGGTTGATGAACGTGGCCCGCTGAATAAACCGTTGGTCGGGCGACCTAAAATCGAGATCAGCCTACGCGCAGATAAACTGCTTAGTGCAGGTATTATGTTGGAAAGAGATGGCATTCACTGGAGTATCTGTGACTGCTTCTCTGTGGTGGTTGAAGAAGCATTTATCCCGCTGCATAACCACCAGGTCGAAAGTGTTCTCGAACAGCTGGCAGATATCTGCCGCACTCTCACCAAAGCGTGGCCAGCGCTGCAGGGGATTGCGATCGGATTCCTAGGGATTGTCGATACGAGCCGCGGCTGGTTACATCTCTCTATTCCCCTTGGCTGGCAGGACGTTGATCTGATGGGCTATTTGCAGCCTGTCACCCGGTTACCGCTGATGATGTTGAACAATGTCAAAGCTGCCGCGCTGTTCGCCGTGCAACAGGCGCAGTTGGACCACACCAGCAGCCATTTCTATCTGCGAATAGCTGAAGGGGTTGGAGGGGCACTGGTGCAGCAGGGTCGGCTGATGTATGGCGACAGCTGGACGGCAGGCGAAGTGGGGCACTTAACGGTCGATCCAGAAGGCGACATGTGCCTTTGCGGCCGCCGTGGATGCCTGGAAGGGTTAATCAGCGTGGCAGCGGTCAACAGCAGACTGGCACTGCGTCAGGCTGGGCTGAGCTGGGAGTCGCGTCATCTGGCACCCGATATCGTTGCAGAGGTGATGCAACTGGCGGGAGACAGCCTGGGCAAAGTGCTCAGTCAGTTAGCGCTACTGATCGATCCAGCCAATATCATTATTGATGGGCCGTGGAGTGAAGATACGCATTTTATCAAGGCCGTATACGACAGTTTCAATGCTTGTTCACTGCCGTTGGTGTCACAACATACCGCACTGCATTTCTTGCCCGAACGGGTTGCGCCTGCGCAAGGTTTAGCGTTGGCAGTCACGTTGCATGACGAAGCGTTATTGATTTAGCGATTCCCCGCCCGCTCCAGGCGGCGGTTTCTGTACACATCCAGTGATCCGTGTTGGCTGCCTGTCAGGGCAGTTTGCACGCGAATATACAAAACTTAAATGCAAGGTTATCCCTTTAAGCTTTAAGTTAATGGATGTGATCCCCTACACAATTCCAACATTACGTACTTACTAATTTCTTATATTTTATTATGAGCGGAAAAAGTTAGTTAAATAATTAACTTTCCGCTAAGTATATGAAGTTTTTGTATTTTGCATTTAATGCAACGTATTTAATATTTTGGTAACTTAAGTTATCTTTATACCGTAAAATTAGCCTCCTTGAATAATTAATGGTTGCCTTTTATTATCGCCTCGCAGTGAATTATTACTGTGTCATGACAACCAAAAAGACACTCTGATGTTATCTTCTGATCAAGAATCAGGATTTTTTATTTTCATAAGGATTATTTCTATGAAAGCAAATGCTCTGGCGATTTTAATCTGTGCCCTCTTTCCGATCTCCGCGTCTGCAAGTTTAAAAGACAACAACATTGAATCCCGATTAGATGAAATTGAACGCCGCCTGCAACAACAGCAGGGAACCGGGTTTATAAATAGCAATGACAGTAAAAATAACCTTAAGTTTTATGGTGATGTGGAATTTGATTTCGACGCCGCCAGCCGCACTGGACGTTTGACCTCAAACAAGCACGCTCAGGGTTTCTGGGGGGAAGGTAATAACGAACGCCTGAATATTGGCGGCAGAATATTACTGGGGTTTGATGGAAAACGAGAAATGGCTGATGGCCATTATGCCGGATTTACTGTGCAGCCACTGGCAAAAGTCAACGGCGAAATGGGGCTTGATGATGCCGCTTTCTATTTTGGTGAAACTAAAAACTGGCAAATAAAAGCGGGTCGCTTTGAAGCCTGGGACATGTTTGCGTTTAACCAGGACACATTTATTGAGCACTCAGGCAATACGGCTAACGATCTTTACAGTGATGGCTATGGCTACATTTATATGATGAAAGAGGGGCGTGGCCGCAGTAAAAATGGGGGCAACCTGTTAGTCAATAAAGAGTGGGATAACTGGTATTTTGAAGTTAATACCGTGCTGGAGGATGGCAGTGCGCTGTTTGCTGATGGCACTTACCATGGTTATAAACTGGAAAATCGTAAAAACAGCCTGCGGATGCGTCCGGTGTTGGCATGGCGTGGTGAGAACGTCACTGTGGCCGCTGGCATGGAAAGCAATCTGATGCGGAATGCCTGGGGTTATCATGATACCCGTGGTCAATGGGTCGATCAGTCCCGCCGCACCGGTTATGGTCTGACGATGAAATGGCTGGCGGCGCAGCCTGATCCCCGTGACAACCTGGTGATGAACTTTAATGCCGCCATGCTGGATGCAAAGGATGAACGCGATCTGTCGCTGGGCGCTAACGGCTTGTGGCGTGATGTTGAACTGGGCTATATCTTCGCCCACAACAAAATCGATAAGCTCAATCCCGCTGCTTTTGGCGGGGCCGGGCCGTGGTTAACTAAGCCGGGCAGCTACAACATTCATACGCTGCATGCGTCATGGAAATTGCCGGATATGCTGCAGATGGACAACTTTGCCATCTATCTTGGCGGTTACGCTTCCGTGATTAACAGCGAGATGGCGAACAATTCCCATAGCGATCCTCGCTACGGTGCGCGCCTGCGCATGAAGTACCACTTCTAAACCGAACGCCCCCTGGCGACAGGGGGTATGTATCAGCTGACCAGGTGATAACGGTCGACGCGTTTTACTCCCCACGCCAGCAGTAAGCTGCCTGCCAGCGTCACGCCAAACACCCAGGGTATGTCCAGCAGCGGATAGCGCATCGCGTCATAGTGGTGGGTGCGAATGAAATGAATGAACAGTGCGTGAAAGCCATAAATGGGCAGAGAATAGTGTGAAATCATCGCCAGCAACGGCAGCGGGCGCTGGTTAAACGCATTCTTAAACAGCACCAGCAGGCTCATCGCTGCAATAAATACCAGCGGGCCACAGTAAAGATACCAGGTATCGTTGAATGCACCATTGATCTTCAGTTCTTGCCGGGTGCCCAACATAATGCCAATGACGCAGCCAGCGAAGACCAACAATGCCAGTGACGTTATGCTTCGCCGTTCCGTATGCATCGTGCCGATGGCACGGCCTAACAGCGCATACAGCAGGTAATAAAAGCTGTCGCCGCTGACGTAAAGATTCAGCGGCAGCCAGTGGAAAGCGCCGACCGACTGGCTGGCGGTATTGGGATTAGCCAACACCGCCAGTACCAATACCACGAGTAAGACGTAACGAGCCTGTACCGGTTTCACCTGAATAAGCGGTGAAAGAAGGTAAATCCCAATCAGGGCAAAGAAGAACCACAGGTGATAAAACACCGGTTTTTGCAGCAGGTGCAGCAGTGAAAGCCCCTCGTTAATGGGGGTCAGCAGGGTGATATAGGCCAGGGCGACAGCGCTGTAAAACAGTAAACAGGCCACCAGCCGCAACATATGGCGTGGTTGTGCGCTGCGCTCACCGAAAAACAGGTAGCCTGACATCATGAAGAACAGGGGAACGCAGACCCGTGAGGCGGAGTTCAGCAAGTTTGCCAGATCCCAGCCCCAACCACGCACCGCTTCGGGTCCGGTAATGTACCAGGTGGTGGTGTGAATCACGATCACCATCAGACAGGCCACCGCGCGTAAGTTGCTAATCCAGTGAATTTTCTGCGTCATAATCCGTTGCGTTTTTGCTGTCAGGAAGCCTATTGGCAGGATACTCCGTCACCAAGGGTAGCAGCGGCATAGCAGACGACAACCTATCCACCTGCCTTTTCAGAGCTGTCTGTCGTGTAACCTTGCTTCAACAGCCGCACCGGGCGCAGGATTTCCGGCTGCACATCGCGCGGTCAAAGGGTATACTGGCGCACACTTTTTTCATCTACCCAACGCGTGCGAATTCAACATGCAAAAGTTTGATACCAAGACCTTTCAGGGCCTGATCCTGACCTTGCAGGATTACTGGGCGCGTCAGGGCTGCACCATTGTTCAACCTCTGGACATGGAAGTAGGCGCTGGCACTTCACACCCAATGACTTGCCTGCGCGCAATTGGGCCGGAGCCAATGGCGACCGCCTATGTGCAGCCTTCCCGCCGTCCAACCGATGGCCGCTACGGTGAAAACCCTAACCGTTTACAGCACTACTACCAGTTCCAGGTGATGATTAAACCTAACCCGGACAACCTTCAGGAGCTGTATCTCGGATCGCTGAAAGAGTTGGGTCTGGATCCTACTGTGCACGATATCCGCTTTGTCGAAGATAACTGGGAAAACCCAACGCTGGGTGCCTGGGGACTGGGCTGGGAAGTCTGGCTGAACGGGATGGAAGTGACGCAGTTTACCTACTTCCAACAGGTAGGTGGACTGGAGTGCAAACCGGTAACCGGTGAGATCACCTATGGTCTGGAGCGTCTGGCGATGTATATCCAGGGCGTTGACAGCGTATACGATCTGGTCTGGAGCAACGGCGCATTTGGTACCACCACCTATGGCGACGTGTTCCACCAGAACGAAGTGGAACAGTCCACTTACAACTTTGAATACGCAGACGTGGATTTCCTGTTCAGCTGCTTCGAGCAGTATGAAAAAGAAGCTCAGCAGTTGCTGGCGCTGGAAAAACCGCTGCCACTGCCTGCCTATGAGCGCATCCTGAAAGCCGCCCACAGCTTCAACCTGCTGGACGCGCGTAAGGCCATCTCGGTCACTGAGCGTCAGCGCTACATCCTGCGCATTCGTACTCTGACCAAAGCAGTGGCCGAAGCCTACTATGCCTCGCGTGAGGCACTGGGCTTCCCGATGTGCAATAACAACAAGTAAGAGGCAGCCATGACCGAAAAAACTTTCCTGGTGGAAATTGGCACCGAAGAGCTGCCACCAAAAGCCCTACGCAGCCTGGCGGAAGCCTTTGCTGCACAGATTACCAGCGAACTGGATAGCGCAGGCCTGAGCCACGGCGAGATTAACTGGTTTGCATCGCCGCGCCGCCTGGCGGTAAAAGTGGCTAGCCTGAGTGCCGCGCAGCCAGATCGTGAAGTGGAAAAGCGTGGCCCGGCAGTCTCGGCAGCGTTTGATGCTGACGGCAAAGCCACTAAAGCAGCGGAAGGCTGGGCACGTGGTAATGGCATCACCGTTGATGAAGCTGAACGCCTGAGCACCGACAAAGGTGAGTGGCTGGTTTACCGTGCGCAGGTGAAAGGCGAGACGGCTCAGCAGTTGCTGCCAGCCATGATTGCCACCGCATTAACTAAGCTGCCAATTCCTAAACTGATGCGTTGGGCGGACAGCGATGTTCAGTTCGTGCGTCCGGTTCACACCGTGACGTTGCTGCTGGGTGAAGAGCTGATCCCGGCAACGATTCTGGGCGTAGCTTCTGACCGCATCATTCGCGGCCACCGCTTTATGGGTGAGCCTGAATTTGCGCTGGAAAATGCCGATCAGTATCCACAGGTACTGGAGCAACGCGGTAAAGTCGTTGCCGACTTTGCTGCGCGTAAAGCCAAAATCAAGGCCGATGCTGAAGCTGCCGCGGTAAAACTGGGCGGTAAAGCTGACCTGAGCGACAGCCTGCTGGAAGAGGTTGCTTCTTTGGTCGAGTGGCCAGTGGTGTTGACGGCGACATTTGAAGAGAAGTTCCTGGCAGTACCTTCAGAAGCCCTGGTTTACACCATGAAGGGTGACCAGAAGTACTTCCCGGTCTATGCCGCTGACGGCAAACTGCTGCCTAACTTCATCTTTGTGACCAATATTGAGTCGAAAGATCCGCAGCAAATCATCTCCGGTAACGAGAAGGTGGTACGTCCGCGTCTGGCCGATGCTGAGTTCTTCTTCAATACCGACCGTAAAAAGCGTCTGGAAGATAACCTGCCACGTCTGGAAACCGTGTTGTTCCAGAAAGAGCTGGGAACCCTGCGTGACAAAACCAATCGCATTCAGGCCCTGGCGGGCTGGGTTGCCGCTCAGATCGGTGCAGATGTGAATCACGCTACCCGTGCTGGCCTGCTGTCCAAATGTGACCTGATGACCAACATGGTGTTCGAGTTCACGGACACCCAGGGTGTGATGGGCATGCACTACGCGCGCCATGACGGTGAAGCGGAAGACGTTGCGGTTGCACTGAACGAGCAGTATCAACCGCGTTTTGCGGGAGACGATCTGCCTTCTAACCCGGTTGCCTGTGCAGTCGCTATTGCCGATAAAATGGACACCCTGGCGGGCATCTTTGGTATTGGTCAGCATCCGAAAGGCGATAAAGACCCGTTCGCACTGCGCCGTGCTGCGCTGGGCGTGCTGCGTATTATCGTCGAGAAGAACCTGCCGCTGGATCTGCAAACCCTGACAGAAGAAGCGGTGCGTCTGTACGGCAGTAAGCTGAGCAACGCGAAAGTGGTCGATGAAGTGATCGACTTCATGCTGGGTCGTTTCCGTACCTGGTATCAGGAAGCGGGTCACAGCGTTGACACTATTCAGGCGGTACTGGCGCGTCGTCCAACCCGACCGGCTGATTTCGATGCGCGCATGAAAGCTGTTTCGCACTTCCGTACTCTGGAAGCTGCATCCACACTGGCTGCAGCCAACAAACGTGTGTCTAACATTCTGGCAAAATCCACCGAAACGCTGAACGAAAGCGTGCAGGCAGCCTTGCTGAAAGAGAATGCTGAGATTCAGTTAGCCACTTTCGTGACCGGTCTGGGTGATAAACTCCAGCCGTACTTCGCGGAAGGCCGCTATCAGGACGCACTGGTTGAACTGGCGCAACTGCGTGAAGCAGTAGATAACTTCTTCGACAACGTTATGGTTAACGCGGAAGAAGAGGCGGTACGTATTAACCGCCTGACGCTGCTAAACCAGCTGCGTGAGCTGTTCCTGCAAGTCGCGGATATCTCGCTGCTACAGTAACTTTATCAGGTCTGGAAGGTTGAATAGAGCCGATCGGTCATGATGCTGGTCGGCTTTTTTATTGTCGGGAATGCGTCAGGCTCAGGCCGCCGGGACGGTGCGCGCAAAGCTGGCGCGCTGGAACAGATCTTCTGCCAGTTTGACCAGTGCCGGGCGTTCCACGCACCAGTCCGGCACAATCCGACGAAAGTTGAGATAACCGAGCATACAGCCGGTCGCAATATCCGCCAGGTTCAGGGTATCGCCATGCAGCCACTGCCCGTCGCGGGCTTCCTGCTCCAGACGATCAAGTCCACGCAGAATGTGGCCGCGACAGCGGATCAGCAGTGCTTCGGATTGCTGATTGCCCGGTCGCTGCTGCTCACGCACGATCAGCACGGCAGCATCCGTAATGCCATCCGCCAGCTTCGCCAACTGACGCACCTGCAATGCCTTAAGCGGGTCGGCGGGTGAAAAGGCGGGAGGTGTATGCTGAAGCTCGAGGTAATCGGCAATAATTGCCGAATCAAACCAGCACTGTCCGTTGTCATCCACCAACGCCGGGACTTTCCCCAGCGGGTTGTAGCGCGGGACTTCGCTCTCCTCCAGCCACGGAGATTCGTTAACAAACTCGAAAATGATGCCTTTTTCCAACAGCATAACGGAGATCTTCCGCACAAAAGGGCTGGTATAGCTGCCGATCAGTTTCATTTTCACCTCCGTTATTAACGCAGAAATCAGCTGTCTCCGGGGAACATAAAGGGATTCAGGCTGCTGCGTGAGAAGCTCTCTTGCTCCATGCGGGCATCCAGCAGCAGTGAAGCAAGGTCATCGGCCACCGGTTCAATCGCCGGGTCACGCGCTTGCCACAGCAGTTTGAGGTAGGTGCCACAAACGCCACAGCTCTCTGCCTTCACGGCGGACTGCTCGCCCTCCAGCGACCACAAGTGCAGCTCGTTCTCCTCTTCACAGTTCGAGCATCTGCCCTCATCCACCAGCCATTCACACTCACACAAATTACAGTGTAGATAACGTGGCTCATCCTGCTTGCCGCCCAGCGGAATAATGCCAGAAACCGGCAGACTACCGCACACCGGACAGAACTGACGGTGCTCGCCCTGTTCTATACGGACTTTACCTGGGATCAGCGCGGCCATTTGTGCCCAATACAGGCTGAGCGCAGCCCAGATAAATGGCGATTTATCGCTGCTCACCTGCGCAAATTCATGCTTTAACAGTGCTTCAGCCATGATTTCCAGCTCACTGGCGGAGGATTTTTCCAGATTTTCCAGCACCGCCAGTGCCTGGCCGCTCATCTCCGGTTTTAGCTCGGCGATCAGGGAGTGTAGTAAGCGCTGCCAGTGATCGCTGCGCGCTAGCGTGGTGATATCCAATGGCGGTTTTTGCCGGGCTGCGCTGTCGGTAAGTTGCTCGACAATATTGAAATGCAGCGGATGATCGTACAGGACGATCTCCTGAGCCGTGGTAATCACGGCGGCAAAACGCAGGTAGTCACCCAGCGGATTGCGCTCTGCCAGTTGGCGCAGGCGTGCGGTACGGCGCTGATACAGCGGTTTGAGCTGAGGAAACAGTAACAGCGGTGTCTCTTGATTAAGTAAGCTATCGCGCTTCTCCAGCGGCGGGTGCGGGATGATGCGAATTGTCATCAGAAACCTTTTGTGTTGATGGTTGGGCGAAATGGCCAGTATAGCCAGCGTTTGCTGATGCCAGCATGAAAGCGGCTGTGCATCTGCGCCAGTTTCCCCGCAGCGCGTCTCCTTGTCCTCCTTGCCTGTCAGGTTCAGAATAGAGGTATTCGCCCATGACTTGCCAGTTATTTTCTGGCACCAGGCCGGATTTTCAGGAGCGCGTAGCGTGAAAATGAGTGATGAAATTTTATCCGCTGAAGCCGCTCAAGGGTTGGCACAGCGCAATGTCTGGTCACGAGAAGATCAGCACAATACTCAGCAAGACTGGCTGGCCGATGAAGTGCCAGTGGCGCTGGTCTACAACGGCATTTCCCACGTAGTGATGATGGCAACACCCGGCAATTTTGCTGCATTTGCGCTGGGTTTTTCTCTCTCAGAGGGCATCATTGCGCATCCACGTGACATTTATGGCATTGAGGTGGTGATGCAGTGTGGAGGCGTTGAAGTGCAGATTGAGCTGGCGAGCCGCTGTTTTATGGCTTTGAAGGAGCGCCGCCGCAATCTGGCTGGGCGTACTGGCTGTGGAGTGTGTGGCGTGGAGCAATTGGCTGATATTGCGCGCCCCATTACGCCTTTACCCTTTACCCAAACCTTCGCGCTGGCGCAGTTGGATAGCGCATTACAACAGTTGCGTCAGTTCCAGCCGATTGGCGATAAAACCGGCTGCACGCATGCCGCGGCGTGGATCGCCCCAGACGGCAGTCTGAGCGGTGGCTGCGAGGATGTGGGTCGTCATGTGGCGCTGGATAAACTACTGGGCCTACGCAGCGAAGCACAGTGGCAGCAGGGCGCGGTGCTGGTTTCCAGCCGCGCCAGCTATGAAATGGTGCAAAAATCGGCGATGTGTGGCGTCGAGATTCTGTTTGCCGTCTCCGCCGCGACCCGGCTGGCGGTGGAGGTGGCAGAACGCGCTAACCTGACACTGGTCGGTTTTGCCAAACCGGGACGAGGCATCATTTATACCCATCCACAACGGTTGGTTTAAACGCTGATCACTTCTGGCAACGCCTGGCGTAGCGCTTTCAGCGCCGCAGGATGCTGGCCTCCGGCATCGGTCACCAGTACGCTGATGTTCGACGGCAACGCATAAACCACGCGGCTGACTACGGCAATTTTGCTGTGATCGGCCAGCAGCACGGTGCGCGCTGCCTGTTGTACCATCGCGCGGGCAATCGCGGCTTCGTGGGGGTAGAAGCTGCTGGCCCCGGCTTTGGCGTCAATCCCGACGGGAGAAAGCAGGGCGACATCGGCACGGAAACGGCAAATTTCGGCGATGGTGGATTCCCCCCGCGTTTGCTGAGCGCCTGCGCCCATCACGCCTCCCAGCAGAATCACTTCGTTATTCAGCGTATCCCGCTCTTCTCCTGCGCTCAGCGCCAGCGCAGCCTGCAAACTGTTGGTAATGATGGTCAGGCCGGACATGGTGCGCAGCTCTTCAGCCAGCATGGTGGTGGTGCTGCCTGCATCCAAAAACAGCGTCTGCCCTGGCTGCAATAAACAGGCGGCAGCCCGCGCAATCGCCCGTTTTTCTTTGGCCTGTGCGCTCAGGCGCACGCGCAGCGGGGCTTCTTCCTGACTCTCAACCGCGACCAGCCCGCCATGCACACGCCGCGCTACGCCCTGAGCTTCTAGCTCAATGATGTCGCGGCGAGCGGTCTCGCGGGAGATCCCCAGTTCGGTAATGATGCGTTCGGTGCTCACCTGATGCAGCGTAGTGAGCAGTGCGCGAATGCGGTGTAAACGGGTCTCCTGCAACATGATGATGCTTCCTGATAAACGCGAATGGCGGCAAGTTTATCGTAGTCGGTGCATGACGTCATGTGTATTTGGTTGTGTTTGTGTATTTGGTTGCATTTTATAAAAAAGCAGGCATAGTAAAACCATCAACCACCCCTTTTCACCTTCGCAACGGGAGTTCCCATGGTCACTCGCTCTACTATCATGGATACCAACAGCTTTCGCGCTGAACATGCTGCGGCGCTGGACGACGACACACGCAAACTAACCGAAAAACGCAGCAAAGTGCTGGGCGAATCCTATCGCCTGTTCTATCGCAAGCCGGTACACCTGGTGCGCGGTGAAGGGCAATATCTATGGGATGCGGCGGGAGATAAATATCTCGACGTTTATAACAACGTCGCGAGTATTGGTCACTGCCATCCGGCAGTGATTGAAGCGGTGAATCAGCAGATGAAGATGCTGAATACACATACGCGCTATCTGCATGAAAATATTCTGAATTACAGTGAAGAGCTGCTGGCCACCGCGCCGGACGAAATCGATCGTGCCATGTTCATGTGTACGGGTTCAGAAGCGAATGACCTGGCAATGCGCGTGGCGCGGGCCTGGAGTGGCGGCACCGGGATTATCGTGACGCAGGAAGCTTATCACGGCACCAGTGAACTGACCTCTGGGGCGTCTCCAGCGCTGGGTTCGGGTCAGCCTTTGGCGCCGACGACGCGCCTGGTGTCACCACCGGATGCTTACCGCGTTAATGCACCGGATCTTGGCGAATGGTTTGCCGATCAAATTCAGCGACAGATTGATGATATGAAAGCGCACGGCATCAAATTTGCCGGCTTCCTGGCGGACTCCATCTTCTCTTCTGATGGCGTATTACCTAACCCGCGCGGCTTCCTGAAAAAGGCGGTGGATGTGGTGCACGCCAACGGCGGGATCTTTATTGCCGATGAAGTGCAGCCAGGGTTTGCCCGTACCGGCGATGCCTTCTGGGGCTTTGGCCGCCATGGGGTGGTGCCGGATGTGATTACCACCGGCAAACCGATGGGTAACGGTATTCCAGTGTCTGGCTTGCTGGCAAAAAGTGATGTACTGGCCTCATTTAGCGACAATATTCCCTACTTCAACACCTTTGGCGGTAACCCGGTAGCGATGGCGGCGGCCCAGGCCGTGCTGAAAGTGATCAAAGAAGAGGGGCTGCAAGAGCATAGCCGCGTAGTGGGCGCGAAATTGCTGGCAGAGCTGAGCAAGCTGATGGATCGCCATGAGTGCATCGGCGATGTGCGCGGTGCCGGGCTGTTTATTGGTTTTGAGCTGGTAGAAGATCGTCACAGCAAAGCGCCAAATAAAGCGCTGGCGCTGGACTTGATTGAAAAACTGCGTGAACACCGCGTACTGACATCCGTGGCCGGGCCTTATGGCAACGTGCTGAAACTGCGTCCACCTTTGGCGTTCCAGGAAAGCGATATCGACTGGCTGGTCGGTGCGCTGGATGCCTCTTTAACCGCATTAGGGCACTAACGGACAAGCGGGGTTGTCGATACAACCCCGCGTATTATTCTGCCAGACCCGCCGCTATCTCCCTCATTCTTCAGCACAATTCCTTTTGCCAGACGGTGAAAAACCTTAGCAACATTAGGGCATTGATTACGCTGTTACCGATCAAGAATTTCACTATAATGACCTGACTGCTTACGCGGCGCGCCCGCTGAGAGGCGTTGCCCAACACTAAATGGAGAGGAAGAACATGAGTTACTCACTGCCATCCCTGCCTTACGCTTATGACGCACTGGAACCGCATTTCGACAAGCAGACGATGGAAATCCATCACTCAAAACACCACCAGGCTTACGTGAACAACGCTAACGCAGCGCTGGAAGGTACTGAATTCGCAAACCTGCCGGTAGAAGAACTGATCGCTAAACTGGATCAACTGCCAGCAGACAAAAAAGGCCCACTGCGTAACAACGCTGGCGGCCACGCTAACCACAGCTTCTTCTGGAAAGGCCTGAAACTGGGTACCTCTCTGCAGGGCGACCTGAAAGCAGCCATCGAAAAAGATTTCGGTAGCGTAGAAGCTTTCCAGGCTGAATTCGAGAAAGCAGCAGCAACGCGTTTCGGTTCAGGCTGGGCGTGGCTGGTTAAGAAAGGCGACAAACTGGCTGTGGTTTCTACCGCTAACCAGGACAGCCCACTGATGGGCGAAGCCATCTCTGGCGCATCAGGCTTCCCAATCATTGGTCTGGATGTGTGGGAACACGCTTACTACCTGAAGTATCAGAACAAGCGTCCTGACTACATCAAAGCGTTCTGGAACGTTGTGAACTGGGACGAAGCAGCTGCACGTTTCGCTTCTGCTAAATAAGTGTTGCGATCGCACCTGCTGAATTAGCGGTGCCCCTCACCAAAACCGGTAGCCTGTCAGGCACCGGTTTTTTAACGTCTTGAATTTTTCTTAAACCCACATTAAACAAAAGAGAACTTTCAGCCGAACGAGTAGTTTCTCGGCGTGATATTCAATTGCCGTTGAAGATACCTGCCTTAACCTGCCGGTAATTTAATCAACTTTGAGCAAATAAAGAATTCTCATGTCTATGTTGACCACTCCGGCTGCGGAGCAGCGCACGTCCGCTTCACTGTTTGTACAGCTGCTGAACGGCAAAGTTGTCCCTGCGAATCACATGTGGCTCAGTAAAGGCTTTCGCGTTAAGTTCGCCTTGCGTACCCTGGCTTTCCCGGTCAGCACGCTGCGCTACCTTAACTCGCTTTCTCAACTTCCCGAACTCCCGGCCTTGTTGCAAGTGCAGGGATTGCTGCCGGTTAAATTACACCGACCTTATTTGCGCGCAGGGATTAGCGTAGCGGAACGTGCCGAAGCCATTATTCATCACTATCGCACGGTGGCTAAGATCGCTAACCCCGCCTTGCGTTACCTGCTACAGCATCCAGGCGATCACCTGCTGGCTGAATTCAGGGGTAAAAACGAAGAGGTGTTTCAGATCCACTGCTGTCCTGGCCGGTTTGACCGTGAAGGAGAAGCCACGCTGGAACTGCGTTTCCAGGAGCATCTGATCGCTTCGCTCTCTTTCTCACTGGTGCAGGAACTGGGTGTTCCGACGCTGCTGATTGGCGGCTTACAGGGCCCACGCAAGCATATCTATGCGGAAGCAGTCCGCGATGCGACAAAATCCGCGCATGGCCTGTTCCCTAAACGTCTGGTGATGGAAGCGGTATTTTTACTGGCTAAAGTCACGGGCGCGCAGGCGATTTCCGCCGTAGGCGATGACACACACGTCTTCCGCAGCCTGCGTTATCGTCACAGCAAAGGTCAGCATTTCCACGCCAGCTACAGTGAATTTTGGTTATCTTTGGGTGGGGAAGGGCGTAAAGACGGCATGTTCCAGCTACCGCTCAGCATGACGCGTAAATCACTGGAAGAGATTGCCAGCAAAAAGCGGGCAGAGTACCGCCGCCGCTACAGCCTGCTGGACAGCTTAGCGCAGCAGGTGATGGCAGCGGCAGGCGAGGAGTACATCGTACCCGCGTCTGAGTAATCAGAACGCCTTTTTCGCGTAGCCGGTCATGGCTTTCAGACCCAGCTCGCGACCTAACGCGGTCATTGGGTGAACCACCACGATGCCGCGTACGGTTTTTTTCAGCGTGCCCATATCAGCCTGCTCTTTCTTCGTGATTTCACGTGAGAAAGGCAGCTTCATCAGCTTTTCTGCTTCTTTGCTCAGTTTCTGATCGCGGACATCACGCAGACGTTCAATCTCCGCCACCAGCACTTCTTTCTCTTTCAACAGCTCGCCCAGTTTCTCGGCTTCACCGGATTCCAGCAGCTGTGGCTCTTTGCGATTCAGGGCATCCAGTTGATCGCTGAGACGTTTAATTTCGTTCTTTTCTGGCTCTTTCATGACAACAACTCGTTAGGGAAAACAGGCAAAGCATACAGCAAAACCGAGCAACAGGTGACAGACTCAACCTGAGGATTTACCAAATGCCTGTTTCAGAGAGATTCGGGAGATGAGCTCAGTGAGTGAAAGTACCATGGTTGAGCGCACCATCTGTAAATAGCGCTGTTGTTGCATCAGATGCAGTTCGCTGTCTTCGGCGTGAAATTGCGGCTTGGGTGGCCAGGCTGCCACGCAGTGTAACTCACTGAATGGGCCAAGAATTTCATCATCGGTAAAGCGATAGTCGGCGTCATCGTGATTCAGCTCTTCACGCAGTGCCAGCAGCAGATCGCAATCTTCGTACTCGTGGCGACTGAGCACGCCGAGGCCGTAAATTAACTTCAGTCGCACCGCCAGTTCACCGAGCGGACCGTCGCCCAACAACAGTGGCTCAACGGCATATTTAACCGCGTAATCGTCCTTACGGAAAACCTGCAGGACAAGCAGATGCACCGCTTCCGCCAGCAGTTCGGCAGCGGCCACTAAAAAGCTTCTCACCGAGCGGCCAGCGTTGAGACGCTCCAGCACCCGGTTCTCAAAAGCCTGCTTCTCTTCCATTATTGCCTGCATATTTGCTGTAAAACGGGCACAGCAAAGCTGTGCCCAGTACCTTAAGCCGTAGCCTGATAGGCGGCTACCGCAGAGGCGACCACTTCGCTATCGGCATCCAGGCCGGAGATCTCGACCAGTGCGGCTTTCACTCCTTTCTCTGCAATCAACGCAGCCAGTTCCTGCGCCTGAGGATCTTGTTCACTGCGATAGTGCAGCGCAGCAGCAATACCTTGCACCAGGTTACTGTGCGGGAGCTGATATTCCAGCGTACCCAACGTGGGCTTGATCAGACGGTCGCCCGCACTGAGTTTGCGCAGTGGCTGACGGCCAACGCGCTCTACATCATCTTTCAGCCACGGGTTTTCAAAACGGCCTAAAATTTTCTGGATGTAAGCCGCATGCTTAGCCGCATCGAAGCCATAGCGCTGGATCAGCACTGCGCCACTCTCTTCCATGGCACCCAGCACGACACGGCGAATCGCTTGATCGAGAATGGCATCGCGAATGGTCTGTTTACCTGCCAACTGGCCGAGGTAAGCCGTAATAGCATGACCGGTGTTGAGGGTGAACAACTTGCGCTCGACAAACGCCATCAAGTTGTCGGTCAACTCCATGCCCGCAATCACCGGCAGCGCGCCTTTGAACTGTGTCTTATCCACAATCCATTCGCTGAAGGTTTCTACCGTCACTTCCAGCGGATCATTGCTGGCGCTGTCGGCAGGCGGAACAATACGGTCTACGGCTGAATCGACGAAGCCAACGTGCTGTTCCAGCCAGGCGTGGTACTGTTCTGGCAAGGCCTGGAGTACATGCTGCTTAAACTGGCTGGTGCCACGCACCATGTTTTCGCAGGCGATAATATTCAGTGGGTTTGTGTTGCCGCTGTCGTGACGCTGAATCAACCCTTTTGCCACACCCGGTGCGATACGTTGCAGCACGGTAGGGCCAACGGCGGTGGTCACCAGGTCCACTTCAGCCACCAGTCCGATAATGTCATCACTGGTGCTGTTCACGGCGCTCACGCCGCGCACTATCTCAACCTGCTGCTGCTCGCCTACGACATTCACCGGGTATTCATGGCGAGCATTCAGCGCATCTAACACCACCTGATTCACATCGGCAAACACCAGTTCGATGCCCGCATCTGCCAGTAATTTGCCGATAAAGCCGCGACCAATGTTGCCCGCACCAAAATGTAACGCTTTCATAGTAGAGACCCGTTGCAAATGACAATGGGGCAGGCAGGCCCGCCCCGGATTCAGGACGGGCTCACCCGCCCCAGGAAAAACAGCCTGTTTATGAAGCCGCTGTGCTGCCAGACAGCAGGTCCAGCACTTCCTGCACGTTGTGTGTGGTCGCCAGCTTCTCAATCACCCCTTCATCATCCAGGGCGTTGGTCAGGCTGGTGATCACCTGAATGTGTTCGTTATTGCGTGCTGCAATACCGATCACCAGACGGGCGATATCATCTTCCTCTTCACCGAAGCGCACCCCTTCTGGATACTGCAGGAACACGATACCGGTTTTCAGCACGCGATCTTTAGCTTCCACGGTGCCGTGTGGCACAGCAATGGATTCGCCGAGATAGGTTGGTGTCAGCATTTCACGTTGCAGCATGGCATCAACGTATTCTGGCTCAACGTAGCCTCCTTTCACCAACTGCTCACCGGCAAAGCGGATCGCCTGCTCTTTGTTATCCGCATGCAGATTCAGGAACACGTTGCTGACGCCGAGTTTGAAGAGCTGAGACTGGCCGTCATCGTAGCTGTCTGCCAGAGTGTGCTCGACTTTCTCGCGATGGCCTTCGCTGCGATTAGCCTGCACCAGACGGTCGGTCAGATTGGTATACAGCGCGCTATCAAGGAAGTTATTCAGTGAGATGTGCTGTGCCTGCGGAGCCTGACGAATAGCGCGTTCCGTTAAATCACGGTGGGTAATCACCAGATCAACATCGCCCGGCAGCGCATTAATCGCGCTGTTGGTGACGGAAACGTTAGTCAGACCCGCATCCTGAACTTTTTTACGCAGTACGCCAGCACCCATGGCGCTTGAGCCCATACCGGCATCACAGGCCACGATAATTTTACGCACGTGAGTCAGATCAACACTGTTGGCATCCGCCACCACGGTGCTGCCTGCGCTGCTCTGGCCTTTAGACTGTGCTTTCATCTCTTGCATACGACGGGTCGCCGCTTCGATGTCGTCATCTTCTTTGACTTTGCTGGTTTTCAGCAGGACAGAAGAGACGATAAAGGAGACGGCAAAGGCGGCAATAATCGCTGCGATGTTTGCGACGTAGGTGCCTTTAGGTGTCATCGCCAGCACGGCCAGGATAGAACCTGGTGAAGCGGGAGAAACCAGACCGCCGTTCAGCAGGGTCAGGGTAAACACGCCGGTCATCCCGCCTAAAATTACCGCCAGCAGCAGGCGCGGAGCCATCAGCACGTAAGGGAAGTAGATCTCGTGGATACCGCCAAGGAAGTGAATGATTGCCGCACCGCCCGCAGACTGTTTCGCGCTACCGCGACCAAACAGCATATAGGCTACCAGTACACCCATACCTGGGCCTGGGTTCGCTTCAATCAGGAAGAAGATCGATTTGCCTGCTTCACTGGCCTGCTGAATGCCCAGCGGTGAGAAGATACCGTGGTTGATGGCATTGTTCAGGAACAGGATTTTTGCTGGCTCAACGAAGATGGAGGTCAGCGGCAGCAGGTTGTGCTGCACCATGATGTTTACGCCGGTCGACAGAATATGCGACAGCCCTTCCACCAGTGGCCCAATGGCTTTGAAAGACAACAGCGCCAGCAGCATACCGATGATGCCTGCGGAGAAGTTGTTTACCAGCATTTCGAAGCCGCTTTTGATTTTGCCATCAACGGCACGGTCAAATGCGCGAATCGCCCAGCCACCCAGCGGGCCTGCGATCATCGCACCGAGGAACATCGGCATATCCGCACCGACGATAACCCCCATCGTGGTGATAGCACCCACCACACCACCGCGATCGCCACCCACTAAGCGACCGCCGGTAAAGCCGATCAACAGAGGTAACAGATAGGTGATCATCGGGTTAACTAGCTTAGCTAGCGTGGCATTTGGGATCCAACCGGTTGGAATGAACAGCGCAGTGATGATACCCCAGGCGATAAACGCACCGATGTTAGGCATCACCATATTACTCAGGAAACGACCAAAGCTTTGAACTTTGACCTTAGCTGATGAGGACATAAATCCACCCCTTCTCTTCTCGAGACGCGCTGCAAACCAGGAGAGCGCGTTTGTTTTTGTTTAGGCGTTACGGCGGGGAGCCGTCGCTATTACTGTATGCACGCGGACTCTATCACGCGAATATGACGCTGCGTAGCGGTGCACTTTAGTGTGATCTGGATCACTTTAACCCCCCGGGGTGGAGGCCATTTTGCGTGATCGGGATCACACATAAACGCGATAAGTGCGGCGATGTGGGTTTTTTCTGTACAAATAAGAGGTGTTTTTGTGATTTGTGTCACTTTTATGTGGCGGGTGTTTGTTTCATTAATGTGATCTGAATCACAAACAATTTTTGGTCAAAAATGCCGCAGATCACACTTTGGTCACGTGTGGGTGCGTTGGTGAATCGGCGGGGTGGTAACTAATAGCAGGAGAGCGGTTAAACCCAGTTATTGGCTTAACCGCTATTCAGTTATTGCGCGCTCTGCACCGTGCGCTGAGCCTGCACTAATGCGGGGGCATCGGTGGCAATCTGGCTCATCAGTGCGTTGTACTGCGTAGCAGGATCCTGGCTGGAGAACTGCACGCCACCATTATTGAAGCTGACGTGGGTTCCTTGTGCCTGGAGCAGATCGCCTGCCTGAACCGCAGACTGGCTGAGGCTCTGCAACTGGGTCAATTGCGGCGTCAGCTGGTTTGATGGCAGCGTGACAACCTGGTCATACGCTTTATCAAACACGCTTTTTAGGTCGTCCGGCTGTTTCAGGGTCGCTTTCGCGCTATCGGCCTGTAATTTAGCGCTCTCAACCTGCTGTGTGACCACCGTTAACGCGCCGCTCGCCTGGCGCAGAGAATCACGGCGGGTCAGGTAATCCTGTGGCACATGAATGGCGGCCAGCTCATCGACCACCGGGCGAATACCCTGATCAACCGCTTTGCTCGCCTGCTGTGAGAAACCATAAATGATGGCGTAATCGCTGACGTAGGGGCCAAAGCTCTGTTTTTGGCTTTCACTCAGTGAAGGCAGGTGCTCGCCGCTCCGCATGGCGGTGTTTTGCAGGAAGTCGATAAATGCTTTACGTTGATCGCCCTGTTTGTCGCCACAGCCCGTGAGCTGCACAACCATAAGCGCGGTGACGAGCAGCAAACCTGCGCGTTTCCCGATGCGGGTTAGTCCGATAGCCATGTCTGCAACTCCTGTCAGTAAAATGGCGAAAAATCTGCTGGGATAAGAACAGTCTTAAAGGATAGAACAAAGGCCTGAGTCGGCACAATGGCGGTGAGGGGTAACTGGCGCAGTTGCTGCATGTTAGTGCGTTTTTGCACAAAAACAGCGCAGTGGAGTGGCCCTTAAGCTGCGTTAGGCCATGCAGGCCTGCTGGGTGAAAATGGTGCGTTTATTGCTTCACTCTCCGGTGATGGCCTGGCAGGTGGAACGGCGTTGTAGCAATTTATGCTATATCAGCTTTGGCTATGAAAGCGTAGCGGTAGGAAGAATATCCAGACGCAATAAAGCGTTAGCGGCTTTGCAATGTAAATGAAAAGTAAAGCTGAAATAATCTCCCTGTTTTGCCCGGCAAAAGTTGCTTTCTTTATCCATAATTACTTCCCAGGCCAACATACATGGGTGCCGCTGTTTCGGGTGGTACGGGCAGGCTGTGTCCCGTAGGGGTTTTACACTAAAAATTATAAACCCTTGCGGGATGCAGCCTGCGGTCCTGGTCTTTGGATCTCCTTGCAGATTCTTATCTTCCTACTTTCGCGTGATTCATAGTGAGTTTTAAGGAGTTCTCTATGGAAGTAAAAGATCCTGTTTTTGAATTACTGAGTAGCCTTGAACAGATTGTTTTAACGCGTGACAGCCTGAAGCCTGCGGTGCAGGTATCAACCCCATCACTTCCTGAGCCGCAGCGCTTACGTGAACTGACCGGGATGCAGGTGGATGAATTTGCCCGAGTCATGGGCGTAAGTGTCTCTTCAGTAAAAAGCTGGGAAGCACGTCGTACCCGTCCTTCTGCTACGGCTCAGAAATTGATGAAGCTGTTACATGCAAACCCGTATTTGGGACGTCAGCTGTTAGATTGAAAAGTATCAAAGAGAGATGAAATGACCCGCCGCTGGCGGGTTTTTTTATGCCTTATTTTTCCAGCCAGTGGCCTTACCCGACGCATCCCAGATTTTTTTTTCACCCATCAGTCCATGCTTAGCAACCTTTATTCTGCAAAGCCTGCATCTATGAAAAGCACTGACATGTTGAGGGGCGTCACCTGGCTACTTCTCACACTGCTTAGCAGTGCCAGTCTTAGTGGTTGGTTTCTGCTACAGCAATATGAAGAAAAATCAGCTGATTTCCGTATCCTCTACCGCGATATCACGGTGAAACTCTCGCAGCATGACGCGATCATGCCACTGCTTTCGACCCAACAAAATATGGCTGAAGTAACACATATGCTGCCGCAGATTGTGCAGTGGAGACACGACTCTGCATTGACACCTCGCATGCCAGTGATTCCCGAGGGTGAGGGACAATACTGGTTGAGTCATGGCGGTTTATCGTTGCTGATTGACCTAACGGTGCTGCTTGCGGGTGAGGAAGAGAAAAAGACCTTCCAGCATTTTGCCATCAGTTGGCAGCAGGCCAGGTTATATGAACAGGGGGATGGCAATACCTCTACCTGGTGGCGATGGGATAAAACCGTTGTCAGCCCGAATCAGCCTTTTCTCCTCTCTGCGGGTGGCAACCCGACCTGGGAAACGCTGCCATGGTGGTGGGTAGGATCACCGGCGCTTTTCTGGGCGCTAGCGCTCTATTTACTCACACAGTATCAGACGAACAAGCGTCGTCGGGATATTGCCGATCTGCGCGCTCACTATGCTGAGCTGACCCGGTTGAATACGCTGGGTGAACTTGCTGGAGGGATGATGCATGAGCTCAACCAACCCCTGACTGCGATCATGAGTTATAACCAAGCCGCAGTGAGGTTAATTGAGCAGAATAAGCTGGCACAAATTCCCGGTCTCCTTAACGCCGCCGTCGTCCAGATAAAGCGCATTGATGCGCTGCTCAGCCAATTCCGACAAAGACTCGCCAGTGATGATGCCGCTGATCAGCCAATAGTGCTCCCGGCACTTTGGCTGCGGGTATGCCAGCTACTGGATAACGAATTTCGTGCAGGAAAAGTTCACCTGAGCAGCCATTTTGCAGACGATCTCTCGATGCTTGTAGCACCACCGCTATGGGTAGAACAAATTCTCCATAATATCGCCAGTAACGCGATTCAGGCTCAGGTGGGGTGTGCGGCGGCGTGGCTGCATTTTGATGTGCGACACAAAGATCGAGGAATAGTGATGACACTGACCGACGGCGGACCTGGCCTTTCAGAAGAAGCGCTGGAACGGGTATTTATGCCATTTTTTACCACGCGAGTGGCAGGAATTGGTTTGGGGATGGCACTGGTGGATACCCTGGTGCATCGACTGAACGGCACTATTGAGGCGAGCAATATTGCGGGCCAGGGTGCTTGTTTTCGGCTGTGGTTTCCCCTAAGGGAAGAGGCAAATTAATGGGGCCCAAAATCTGGCTTATTGACGACGATGTGGCAATTCGCGACTCCCTTAGCCTTTTACTTTCAACCGTTGGTTGGCAAACACAAACCTTTAGCTGTGCTCAGCATTTTCAGCGGCAGGTGGGGAATTTAAACGACCTGGCAGGCTGTATCTTGCTTGATATCCGTATGCCCGGGAAAACAGGGTTAACATGGCTTCATGAGTGGATACAGCAAGGGCTGACATTGCCCGTTATCATCATGACGGGACACGGAAATATTGATTTATGCCGCCGTGCATTCAAAGACGGCGCTTTTGAGTTTCTCACTAAACCCATTGATGCAGACTTGCTGTTTGAGGTGGTTGGCGCGGCAATTGAACAGCAGAAAAAACAGCAAGAAGCTCAACAGCGAGTGCAGCCACTGCAGCAAAAACTCTCGCTGCTGACGAGGCGTGAAAAACAGATACTCGCACAGATGATGACGGGGTATTCCAGCAAAGAAATCGCTCAGCGTTTCTCCCTCTCTCCTCGCACCGTTGAAGCGCATCGCGCGAATATTTTCATCAAACTGGACGTAAAGTCACTGCCGAAGCTACTGCAAATCTATGGTGGGATCGCTAAAGAAAAATACGTAAAAACACCTGGTTAGTTAGGTAATTGCCTCAATAGTTTCCTCGTTGAACGTTTCTTAGTATGGCGCACAGACAGGTCGCCACATGCAACTTCACGAAACGTATCCCACCATCGCCCTGAGAAGGCGGGATAGCACAACAAGGATCAATGAAGATGAAAAAAACAACGGGTTTGTTAGCGATTCCCCTTATGCTGATGGCGAGTCCACTGCTGGCTGCGCCAGATGACGAAGGGTATTATGCTGCCGCGAAATACGCCTACAGTGAACAACGTGCCAGTGGGCAGGACACGAGCAGTCGCCCCGGCGTTGGGCAGTTTGTGGAAGGTAAGACAACAGCGCGTCATGGCGGCATTTCACTGGCTGCTGGCTACCAGTATGGCAATGGCTGGCGTACTGAAGGGGAGTATACCGTTCCTCAGAAAACCGAGTTCACTAGCGGTTCTTCCACATTCTCAACGAGTTATAACCATTTAAAAGTAAAAACCGAACGGTTAATGCTCAATGCCTATCGTGACTTCGATATCGGTTACGGATTATCGCTGTTTGGTACAGCAGGGCTGGGGATAACAAAAGTGGATGCGGGTGGCTGGCAGGGGAATCCCTCGCGTGAATATGCCTCTAACACGCAAAATAATTTATCCTGGGCGGTGGGTGCTGGTATCAGCTATATCCCCGTAGCTCGCTTGAGTATTGATGCAGGCTACCGTTATGTGGATATGGGGAAAATTGAAAGCGGCTACAACAATTTCAGTAATGTACGTGGCCTCAAAGATGAGCAAATGAAAGGCCGCCTGAGTACCAGTGAGATTTCTATAGGGACGCGTTATGTGTTCTGAGCATAAATGCTAACAACATATACTGGCGTTAAAGCATCCCTGTCACACAACAGGCCCGTTCTGGGCCTGCTTCCTTTCAGAATCCCCACCAGAATGAGACAATCTGCTCACAATTTGCTGATAAAACGAACTCTGGCGTTTCGCTTTAGTCACAGTAAGGCTTGTTGTTTATTTTCTTCACCTCGGGATACCTGTGTTCAATGAATTTTATTAAAACGCTGAGCCAACAAAAGCTCTCAATGCTGCTGGCGCTCTATATCGGCATCTTATTGAATTTGCCGATTTTTTACCGCCGTTTTGACGGTTATTTGCAGCACCCCTCTTTGACCAATCTTTTCTCTGCGCTCGCTGAAATCATGGCGAGTGTGCTGTTACCGTTCTTCTTAATTCGCCTCTGTTCTCTGGGCGGGAAGCTGGCCTGGCGCATCCTTGCCAGCCTGCTGGTACTGATCTCGGTGGCTGCCGCCTATTACATGATCTTTTTCAACGTGGTGATTGGCTATGGGATTGTCGCCTCAGTGATGACCACCGATACCGACTTATCCAAAGAGGTGGTGGGTTTTCACTATGTGGTGTGGATGGTGCTGGTCAGTGCGCTGCCGTTGCTGCTGATTTGGCGCAGTCATCTCCGCAATACCCTGCTCGAACAGCTGCGTACGCCGGGGCAGCGCCTGCGGCCAACGCTGACGCTGTTGCTGTGTGTGGCGCTGGTTTGGCTGCCTATCCGCTATTTTGATCGCCTGCAAAAAGTGCAGGAGAAAATCACCAATATCGATTTACCCAGTTATGGCGGCGTGGTTGCCCACTCTTACCTGCCTTCGAACTGGCTGGCGGCTCTGGGGCTGTTCACCTGGACTCGCATCGACGAAAAAATGGATAAATCGTCACTGTTCGATCCGGCCAAAGCCTTCACTTACGTAGCCCCTGCGGGTATTGATGACACCTACGTGGTCTTTGTCATCGGTGAAACCACCCGTTGGGATCACATGGGCATTCTTGGTTATGAGCGGAATACCACGCCGAAGCTTTCACAGGAGAAGAACCTGGTGGCTTTCCGTGGCCAGTCATGTGATACCGCAACCAAGCTTTCATTACGCTGCATGTTTGTACGCGAGGGCGGCACCATGGATAACCCAGGCCGCACCCTGAAAGAGGAAAACGTCTTCGCAGTGATGAAATCGTTGGGGTTCACCTCTGAACTCTTTGCTATGCAGAGTGAGGTGTGGTTCTACGACAACACCAACGTCAACAACTTTGCTTTCCGCGAGCAGATTGGCTCGGAAAAAGACAATGCAGGGAAAGCCGTGGATGACATGCTGCTGGTGCCTGAATTGCAGAAGTCACTGGAACGCTATCCTCAGGGCAAGCATCTGGTGATCCTGCATACCAAGGGTTCGCACTATCTCTATTCTCAGCGCTATCCACGCAGCTTTGCCCACTACCAGCCAGAATGTATCGGTGTGGATGATTTCTGTAGTAAAGCACAGTTGATCAACGCTTATGACAACTCGGTGATGTACGTGGATAACATGCTCGATAGCGTGTTTGACCAGCTACGTAACAAGAAAGCGATCGTGTTCTACGCGGCCGATCACGGTGAATCGATCAGCGAAAATATGCACCTGCACGGGACGCCACGCGAGATGGCTCCACCAGAGCAGTTCCGCGTGCCTATGTTGGTGTGGGCTTCCGATAGCTATCTGGCGGACGCACAGAACCGCGCTCGCTTTGAGCGTTTGCAGGCAGAACAGCGTGTGGGCCAACCCCATCGTCACGTCGAGCTGTTTGACTCCATTCTGGGTTGCCTCGGTTATACCTCGCCAAACGGTGGGATCAACCCGGCGAACAACTGGTGTCAGCCACCGGCAAAACCGGTGGCGCATCCACTTTAAACGGTGTTTTGGCTCTAATTTGGCTGCTTTTCAGGCAATCAAACCGGGGGGATTAAAAAGCGGTTGACGCTCCCATGAGGGAGCAGTAACATGCGCCCCCATCGGCGAGTAGCGCAGCTTGGTAGCGCAACTGGTTTGGGACCAGTGGGTCGGAGGTTCGAATCCTCTCTCGCCGACCATCTTTAAGAAAGCCTGCTTGAAAAAGCAGGTTTTTTTTCGTCTATTTTTTGCCCCATCTGTGTAAATTCCCCTGATTTCCTCCGCGAGTGGCGCGCTCACGTCATGTTTTGTTACCGTTGTCAGTAATTACCAAAAAATCCGGCTTAGCGGCTTTTCATTAGTTCAACGCGTAAAAAAGCAGATCAATCTCTTCTCAGCCCTTGCGGTATCTGCGCTCGAATCTTAATTCGTGACACATTTTTCTTATGATAAAAATCGACCACTTGCCTAATTCTTATACACGCAAAGCAGCATATTTTGCTGCCTGAACGTCATAACGCACGCAATATCGCTCATATTGTCAGCAATTGCCGCTAATATACTAAGGTTTTTTAGCGATGAAAAATGGCTAATAAGGGGATAGTTCACAGCGTGATTACTGGATTTTTCCACTGAAAGATAAAATTAATCACTACTGGTCACGTTTTTTTCACTTTTTTATCGTTGCTTGCGGTTACTCACACTCTATGTAAATAACTTGTGCTTGTATTGACGTTGATTGCAACTGTTGACAAATTGAGTCGTCACGCTGCGCAGTGGTCAAATAACCCGCTTCTTACCAGAACGGTTTACTAAAAAAATCGCCACGCGCAGGGGTCATTTGACGTGACCTGTCCGAACCGCACAAAAAAAACAGAGGTCGGACGAAGCACACAACAACACATCACGATGGAGCAACGACATGAGCAACTCCCTGGCAAAATCCAGGATGCTGAAGGTCGGTCTTAGCCTATTGGCTATGACCGTGGCCGCCGGTGTTCAGGCAAAAACCCTTGTTTACTGTTCAGAAGGTTCACCGGAAGGCTTCAACCCGCAGCTCTTCACTTCCGGCACCACCTACGATGCCAGCTCAGTACCGATCTACAACCGTCTGGTCGAGTTCAAAACCGGCACCACTGAACTGCAACCTGGTCTCGCAGAAAAATGGGACGTCAGCGCAGATGGCAAAACCTACACTTTCCACCTGCGCCAGGGTGTGAAGTGGCAAACCACCAAAGATTTTAAACCCACGCGCGACTTCAACGCTGATGACGTGGTGTTCTCCTTCGAACGCCAGCTCGACAAAAACAATAAGTATCACGGTGTCTCTGGCGGCAGCTACGAGTACTTCGAAGGCATGGACATGCCGAAGTTGATCAGCAAAATCGAGAAGGTGGACGACCATACCGTACGCTTCACCCTGACGCGTTCTGAAGCGCCGTTCCTCGCCGATTTGGGCATGGACTTTGCCTCCATCTTGTCTGCGGAATACGCGGATAACATGCTGAAAGCGGGTACGCCAGAAAAAGTCGACCTTAATCCGGTTGGTACTGGCCCGTTTGTGCTGCTGCAATACCAGAAAGATTCGCGCATCCTGTATAAAGCCAACCCGGACTACTGGGGCACCAAGCCGAAAATTGATCGTCTGGTCTTCTCCATCACCCCGGATGCCTCCGTGCGCTACGCCAAATTGCAGAAAGGCGAGTGCCAGGTGATGCCGTATCCCAACCCGGCAGATATCGCCAGCATGAAGAAAGATACCAATATCAATCTGCTGGAGCAGCCAGGCCTGAACGTGGGCTATCTCTCATTCAACACCGAGAAAAAACCGCTGGATAACGTCAAAGTGCGTCAGGCACTGACCATGGCGGTGAACAAGCAGGCGATCATTGATGCGGTCTATCAGGGGGCGGGCCAGGCGGCGAAAAACCTGATCCCACCTACCATGTGGGGCTACAACGATGACGTCAAAGACTATCCTTACGACCCTGCCAAAGCGAAAGCCCTGCTGAAAGAAGCGGGCATGCCAGATGGCTTCAGTATCGACCTGTGGGCGATGCCGGTGCAGCGCCCGTATAACCCGAACGCACGCCGTATGGCGGAGATGATTCAGGCAGACTGGGCGAAAATCGGCGTGAAAGCCAACATCGTGACCTACGAATGGGGCGAATACCTGAAACGCGCCAAAGCCGGTGAACATCAGACCGTGATGATGGGCTGGACCGGAGACAATGGCGACCCGGATAACTTCTTCGCGACGCTGTTCAGCTGTGCAGCAGCCAAAGACGGCTCCAACTACTCCCGCTGGTGCTACAAACCGTTTGAAGACCTGATTCAGCCCGCGCGCGCTGAAGCCGACCACAATAAACGGATTGAGTATTACAAACAGGCGCAGGTAGTGATGCATGACCAGGCTCCGGCTCTGATCATTGCCCATTCAACGGTGTACGAACCGGTCAGTAAGAAAGTGACTGGCTATGTGGTTGATCCGTTGGGCAAACATCACTTCGAAAACGTCGATATTCAGGAATAACCTTTGCGGACCGGGCGATAACGGCACTTACCCGGGTGCCAGAGGTTATCGCCCAGCTCCGGTCACTTCCTTTTATTTGCGCGCGTAAGGCGTGGCGTTCGGCTGTTTTTGTCGGGCGCGTTTGTGAGCAATCAGTACCCGCGTTGTTTGTGCGGGAAAAGTGAGAATTTGGCTTATGCTGCAGTTCGTACTCCGGCGTCTGGGCCTTGTCATCCCGACGTTTATCGGCATCACGCTGTTGACCTTCGCGTTTGTCCATTTGATCCCCGGTGATCCGGTGCTGATCATGGCGGGTGAACGCGGTATCTCCCCCGAGCGCCACGCCCAGTTACTGGCGCAGTTTGGTCTCGATCAGCCCATGTGGAAGCAATACCTCACCTACGTCAATGGGGTGCTGCATGGCGATTTGGGCGTCTCCCTGAAAAGTCGTATTCCGGTGTGGGATGAGTTTGTGCCGCGCTTTAAAGCCACGCTGGAGCTGGGCATTTGCGCCATGTTGTTTGCGATTGCGGTGGGTATTCCGGTTGGCGTACTGGCGGCGGTAAAACGCGGTTCCATCTTTGATCACACTGCGGTGGGCATCGCCCTGACCGGCTATTCCATGCCGATTTTCTGGTGGGGCATCATGTTGATTATGCTGGTCTCGGTGCAGCTTAACCTGACACCGGTTTCCGGGCGCGTCAGCGATACGCTGTTCCTCGATGACAGCCACCCGCTGACCGGTTTTATGCTGATCGACACGCTGCTTTGGGGTGAGCCTGGCGACTTCAAAGATGCGGTGATGCACATGCTATTACCGGCCATTGTGCTGGGGACTATCCCCCTCGCGGTGATTGTGCGTATGACCCGCTCATCCATGCTGGAAGTGTTGGGAGAAGATTATATCCGTACCGCGCGGGCCAAAGGGCTGACGCGGATGCGCGTCATCGTGGTACACGCGCTGCGTAACGCCATGCTGCCGGTTGTCACCGTGATTGGTTTGCAGGTGGGAACGCTGCTGGCGGGGGCGATCCTCACAGAGACCATTTTCTCCTGGCCAGGTCTGGGCCGCTGGCTGATTGAAGCTTTGCAACGCCGTGACTATCCGGTGGTGCAGGGCGGCGTGCTGCTGGTCGCTATCCTGATCATCCTCGTCAACCTGCTGGTTGATCTGCTGTATGGCGTGGTTAACCCACGCATCCGCCATAAGAAGTGAGGGGGAAAAATGAGTGTTGTTGATCCTGCAAGCGTAAACGCTGCACCCAAGCCAATGACCCCGATTCAGGAATTTTGGCACTACTTCCGGCGCAATCATGGTGCGGTCGTCGGTCTGGTTTATATCGTTTTGATGCTGCTGGTGGCTATTTTTGCCGGTCTGCTCGCGCCTCATGCCCCTGCTGAGCAGTTTCGCGACGCGCTGCTGCACCCGCCGGTGTGGCAGGAGGGCGGCAGCTGGAAATTCATCCTCGGGACCGATGACGTTGGCCGCGATGTCCTGACGCGCCTGATGTACGGTGCGCGTCTGTCGCTGCTGGTGGGCTGCCTGGTGGTGGTGCTTTCTCTGATTCTGGGGGTCATTTTTGGTCTGCTGGCGGGCTACCTCGGCGGCGTGGTGGATGCGGTGATCATGCGCATCGTCGATATCATGCTGGCGCTGCCAAGCCTGCTGCTGGCGTTGGTGCTGGTGGCTATTTTTGGCCCTTCGATCGTCAATGCCGCACTGGCACTGACCTTTGTCGCCTTACCGCACTATATCCGTTTGACCCGCGCTGCGGTGTTGGTTGAGGTCAATCGCGACTATGTGACCGCCTCCAGCGTGGCCGGTGCTGGCATGCTGCGTCAGATGTTTATCAATATTCTGCCGAACTGCCTCGCTCCGCTGATCGTGCAGGCCTCACTGGGCTTTTCCAACGCCATTCTCGATATGGCGGCGCTGGGCTTCCTTGGCATGGGCGCACAGCCCCCGACGCCAGAGTGGGGCACCATGCTTTCTGACGTGCTGCAATATGCGCAAAGCGCATGGTGGGTGGTGACTTTCCCTGGGCTGGTGATCCTGTTGACGGTACTGGCATTTAACCTGATGGGCGATGGCTTACGCGATGCGCTCGATCCAAAACTCAAGCAGTAGGGGCCGAAAATGTCATTACTTCAGGTAGAACAACTTTCGGTACATTTTGGCGATGATGGCCACCCGTTCCGCGCGGTTGATCGCATTAGCTATCAGGTGGATGAAGGCCAGGTGGTGGGGATTGTGGGCGAATCCGGCTCCGGTAAATCGGTCAGTTCGCTGGCGATAATGGGGCTGATTGATTTCCCAGGCAAGGTGAAGGCCGATTCGCTGCAATTTAATCAGCGCGATTTACAGCGGATTTCAGAAGCAGAGCGTCGTCAGTTGGTGGGGGCGGAAGTGGCGATGATTTTTCAGGACCCCATGACCAGCCTGAATCCGTGTTACACCGTCGGCTTCCAGATCATGGAAGCGCTGAAGGTGCATCAGGGAGGAAATCGCCGCACTCGCCGCCAACGGGCGATAGATCTGCTGACGCAGGTGGGGATTCCCGATCCCGCCTCGCGGCTGGATGTGTATCCGCATCAGCTTTCGGGAGGGATGAGCCAGCGCGTGATGATCGCGATGGCGATAGCCTGCAAACCCAAACTGCTGATTGCCGATGAGCCAACCACCGCGCTGGATGTGACCATTCAGGCGCAGATTATTGAGCTGTTACTGGAGCTGCAACAACAGGAGAACATGGCGCTGATCCTGATCACCCATGACCTGGCGCTGGTGGCTGAAGCGGCACACCATATTATTGTGATGTACGCCGGGCAGGTGGTGGAGAGCGGCAAAGCGGCGGATATTTTCCGTGCGCCGCGTCACCCCTATACCCAGGCGCTACTGCGTGCGCTGCCCGAGTTTTCCAGTGACAAGGCGCGTCTGGCCTCGCTGCCGGGAGTGGTACCGGGCAAATATGACCGCCCAACCGGCTGTTTGCTGAACCCGCGTTGCCCCTATGTGACTGACCGTTGCCGCCAGGAGGAGCCTGCTCTGCGGGATATCCCAGGCCGCCAGTCAAAATGCCACTTTCCGCTGGATGACGCCGGGAGACCCACTTATGAGCACTAATGCAGGCCCACAGGATTTCCTGTTACAGGCCGTTGATTTGAAAAAGCACTACCCGGTGAAAAAAGGGCTGTTTGGTGAACAACGGCTGGTTAAAGCGCTGGATGGCGTGTCGTTTAATCTGGAGCGCGGCAAGACGCTGGCGGTGGTAGGGGAGTCGGGTTGCGGTAAGTCGACGCTGGGACGTTTGCTCACCATGATCGAAACCCCCACCGCGGGCGAGCTTTACTGGCACGGCCAGGATTTATTGAAACACGATCCGCAGGCGCAAAAATTGCGGCGGCAAAAGATTCAGATCGTTTTTCAAAATCCCTATGGCTCGCTGAATCCACGTAAGAAAATCAGCCAGATTCTGGAAGAGCCGCTGTTGATCAACACGTCACTGACCAAAGCGGAACGGCGGGAAAAAACGCTGGAGATGATGGCGAAAGTGGGCCTGAAAACCGAGCACTACGATCGCTATCCGCATATGTTTTCAGGCGGACAGCGGCAGCGCATTGCCATTGCACGCGGCCTGATGCTCGACCCGGATGTGTTGATTGCCGATGAGCCGGTTTCAGCCCTGGACGTTTCGGTGCGCGCTCAGGTACTGAACCTGATGATGGATCTCCAGCAGGAGATGGGGCTTTCGTATGTGTTTATCTCCCACGATTTGTCGGTGGTGGAACACATTGCCGATGAGGTGATGGTGATGTATCTCGGACGCTGCGTGGAGAAAAGTAGCAAGGCAGAGCTGTTTGCCCATCCACGGCATCCGTATACACAGGCGCTGTTATCGGCCACGCCACGCCTCAACCCAGAGCAGCGGCGTGAGCGCATCAAGCTCACCGGCGAACTGCCCAGCCCGCTCAATCCACCCCCTGGCTGTGCTTTTAACGCCCGCTGCCGTCGTCGTTTCGGCACCTGCACCCAGTTCCAGCCGCAGCTAAAAACCTACGGCGATCAGGCCGTTGCCTGCTTCGCCGTCGATGAAGACGAACATCAACGGGTCGAGTAGTCGCTCAACCCGTCACTGAAAACGGCAGGTGGTTCGCTGCCGTTTTTGGTGGGGATGTGGTGAGGTTGTTAATTGGATTAGGCATCTTGGATTAATATTAAATCATCATAAACCAAATCAACTATTTCTTGGCGTGAAGCCTCAGGTAAAATAACACAACTCTGTTGATGAGTTTGTTTCTGGAATTATTTATTTAATAATTCCAGTTATTTTTTATTTTTTATCTTTAATTTAATATTAAAAATCAAAGTGGCCGCCAATACCTTTTGAGGGTGAGTTATCTTTTTCTACTGTTAGTTTGGCAACAAATTCTTTGAATTCATATGCAACCAATGTTAATCCTGATATAGTTATCCCTTCATCAAAAATAGGATCAATTTCATGATCCCAAAACCAGATGCTTCCTCTTCTTTTTCCTTTAGTGCATATACATATTTGGTTTCCACCTGAAGAGAAACCAATCGGAATTAATTTCATTTTAAAATTATTCTGGTAAGTATTTATAGCTTCGAAAATAGTATAACCATCATCGGTACTACTCAATCCATAAAAATATTCAATAGCATCTAATTTATTATTATCTGCCCATGGAGAAGGTTCAATGCTCTTGAAATATACCATGGTATTAAAATTTATGTTGCTACCAAAATGCAATAAAAAATCACTATAATCTTTCGGCAGAACACCAGTTAATTTTTCCAGTTTTCCTAATAGATTGTTTTTTTTGATCGTCTCAATTGGAGCATGTTTTACCCCAAGCAACTCAATTTCACTTAGCATTTTTCACCACCTTGAACTAGAGAAAATCACTGATGCATAATTTTAGGGAATGAAAAGGTAATCTTTTTTCATTTCATTTATAAACGATAAGAACGACATTGAAACATTACCTAACTCACTTTCGTCAGTGATCCAGATCTTTATTTCACCATAACTGTCCGAAACAGTAGATATTAAGAATAAATTCCCGCCATCATCATATGCGAATGGAATAAGACCCAAAAGATTAGGCCAATCTTCTAACAGTTCTTTATAGCGTTTTTCTATTGGAACTTTTCCATGTGAAAATGAGAAAAAACCACCCAGCAAAAACGGATTAGGCTCATATTTTTCGGGGGAATAGCCGCCATTATTTATCAAATAAAAATCAATGAAATTGGTTGGTAGCTCTACATTATTAGACATTTCAAATTTTCTTATATCATCTAAAGTGATATTTTCTTCTGATCCCTCTAAGGTTAAGGACATGATTTTTACCCTTATAACATTTCTGGATATGTATGTTTTTTTCAGTGATTGCTTTATTTTAACTGAAGTTGCCGCTGTGGATAATCCCTTAGTGTGAGTTTCGTTCTGTAGGTTGCATAATACCCATGTTATTTTGAGGGAGCACGATATCAAGAATATTTTTTAGATATATTATAGTCCTGAGGATACTGTCATCCCTTTTTTTATTGTTTGACCTATCAACAGATCAAAGAATTGCTTAAATGTTTTTGCGTAAAAATAGAGGTGAAGATAGCCATCTTCGCCTGAAATAGAATAATTATTTTTTTTATCATCAGCATGCAAACAGGCCCTATCCCAATAGTACACCCCTGATTTTTCTCCTTCAGTAACCAACACGTAGAAGTTATCACCCGGGTCAATACCAATAACTACTGCGTTACTTATGAATGATAATTCGTCAATTACATCATCATTCACACTTTCGATATCATAGTTGTCATTATTAACTTTATGACCAAACAAAGCATCGAATGAGATGAAATTATTATCTACATTATTGTATGGAATATCGCAATGATCCGGAGATGATACTCTAAAGCCATTGTAATTGCTTAGAAAATTTTTGTAATCGTCAGGAAACACTACTGACAACCTTTTAGCTAATAAATCTATATCTATTTGACTGATGCTAACACCTGTTAAAATAGCCAATTTTAAACTCCTTAATTTCTGTAAAGGTTTTTATTTATATTTGGTGGGGGATTGCATTTTTTCCATTTTGATTTTTATAATAAGTACTTATATTATAGTCAGCCTGTCTCCAAAGGAGACTTCGCATCTGCTTGTCTGAAATTTTTACCCATTAACTGGCTGTGATCACTTTTTAATTCTGGAATGTTAATTTCCTGCCTTTTTAAACGATGAAATTCGGATGTCCATCAAGGTAGCGAACAACGTTATGATTTCAATCTTGATAAATCTATGTCAGCCATAAATATTTAAAATTAAATGGTTTTTATTTTTCTCAACTTCAAATGATTCATATTTTACACTATGATGCTGTTCGTGTTTGCCTACTGAGCAACGTGGCTTCTTAAACGGTTGTCTCTACAAATCGCATGATAGTGATATTTTTTATGAAAACTTTATATTTAAATTATTGACAAATATAACCAGCTGGATTTTTTATAATCCATGCTGGAAATTATTTTGTCGCAATGTTATTCACTTAATGTTCAAAGGTCATTATTTATTTTCATTCCTAGATCTGCGGTTGTCTGCAGCACCATTTTGTAAAAAGATGTAAAATCATCTGTGATTTTATATATGTTTCCACTATCATTTTTTTCAGGTATTGCGAAGATTTGAATGTCATCTTCCGAATGTAAGTGGGTTCTGTCCCAGTAGTAAACTCCTGTTTTATTGTCAATGTTAATAATCAAAAAGTAATTCCCTCCTGGATCATCGCCAATAATCATCTTTTCTTTTAAAAAGTCAACTTCATTTAGGAAGTTATCATTGTGGTAATAGACATCATTGTAATGGTTTTGAGTTTCTATGCCGAATAATCCATGGAAAGCGATGATTCCTTCATCAACACCATCATAGTGTAATTCGCTAAAATCTGGGCTTTTAACTACAAATCCATTTTTCTTTTCCAAAAATTTTCTATAATCATCTGGAAGACGAGTATTGTACTTCATTTCCAATGAATGGATTTCTGGACCTAATAATGGTTTTCCACAAGAAATAGGCATAATTATATTTCCTTTTTATTGGCAAGATTTTTTAATTTTAGAAACGCCACCACGATGGGTGAAATTACTATGAATATTTTTGGGTACTTCTTGCATCGTAATCCCATTTTCATGATGGTGCCATGTATTGCTCTCCAAATTAGCGGGTCCATTAGGAGCCAAGGCGTTGGCTTTGCCAAAATCACCACTAGGGCCGAGCCGATGATTCCCCTTAAGATCTGGTACATCAACGCTTTGAATCTCATAAGGTTTAAAATCTGGATACCCATTTGGATATCGGACAATATTACCACTATTATCCTGATACACCCATGTACGGGTATCAATCTCCTGCCAGACTGTTCCACCCTTTTCATTCCACTTATCTAGCAAAGGTGAGTTCAGAGGTTTACCAGTTAACCCCCAAGGATCCACCCACCCGTTCGGGTTCGGCACATACTGGTAAAGATTAAACCCACCCAGAACCCCAATCGGATCCGGGGTCGTAAAGCGGCCGACCTGCGGATCGTAGTAGCGGAACAGGTTGTAGTGTAGCCCGGTTTCCCTGTCTTCGTACTGTCCGGCGTAGCGCAGCGGGATATGTACCTGATTTTTCAGCATCGGCATGCTGTTGATAACCGGGTTGGTGACCTCGCCGAACGGGGCGTAGTCGCCGGACCAGCGCAGCTGGCCCTGCTCGTCGGTACACTCCAGCGGGGCGCTGTTCAGGTCGCAGTGCAGATACTGTATCTGCACCGACGGGTAGCCGCCGGTGTGGCCCAGCGCGGCCAGCGGCGTCCACGGGCTGTCCGGGTCGTAGCACCAGGTGCGGCAGCGGTCGCCGTAGCCGGCGTGCGGGGCAAACTGCTCCTGGAGCAGACGCCAGCCCTGCCAGACAAAGCGGGTGGTCTCCGGCGCACACTGTTCGCGCGTGACGGTTTTGCTGCTGCGCCGCCCCAGCGCGTCGTAGTGGTATTCGGCCTGATAGCGGCCCTGCGGGCCGGTGCCGCGGGCGCGTATCAGGCGGTTGTCGTCATCGTATTCGTAGTGCTGCTCCAGCCAGCCGCAGCGGCGGCTGATAAGGTTGCCCCACGGGTCATAGCGGTTAAACAGGCGCTGCCAGTGGCGCAGGCTGGTCATGGGCCAAGGGATAAGAGGCGGCGGGGGGCTGGCAGGTATGTTAGAACGAGGTATGGTAAACCTGATGTAACAGCAAGTGGCAGCGAAAGCACCCAGTCCCATCATGGCCGACAAAAAGTGGAGCACTATTCCACCCAGATATTTAGGGTGATTCCTTATTTTGAATAATTGACCTTCAGGGGATGTATAGGAAATATCATTTTTTATGAAAAGGTCAGTTTAATGTTTTTAATACAATGGTATAAATTCTTCCTTTAAATGAAAATAATCCTGAGGCAGGATGATGCTTTTGTTACTATGATGCATTATCCTGACTCACTATTTTAATGAAGCTATGAATAGGTTATTGATCACCCATAAAAATAATCATAAAATTTAAGGAATTTTTCCTTCCCTATGACTGGTGTTATAGATTTTCTTAAATCTTCAATGAATTCAGTTTTGATGATGTCTTCATCATCAGTAATATCGAAGATGTTATATTTACCATAAACCAACTCAATTAGTTTGGTTAATGATGAAATAAACTCACAAAAGCTACTTCCTATTTCAAATGGTAGTCCAACATCATAGTTCGCATATATTGATGTACCTTTGTCATTAAATGCAGCTATTATGGGCTTCCCTCCGCCAACGTCATCACCAAATACAAGATAATTATCTGGTAAGTAAGCGTATCCAGTTTTACCTTTTTCTATGTCCGTAATGGAATGTATTTTTATTGGTGTGAATCCGGTTTCAATTTTTAATCCTTCGGGGTTGTAATTTTTGTAAAAAAAACCAATATCACTGGAGTTTGTGAGATTATCAAAAAAAAGCTCAACTTCACCGTTTGTAACTTTGAAATCACCAGGGATGGAGTATTTTTCACAAGCATAAACGAAGTTTTTAAATATACTATGCATGTCATTCATCACATTTCTCCGGTCTATTTAGACATCCTGTTACACCCAGTTAAGTTTTTTCGAGTCAAACTCCTGTCAATTAAACGGCCTTTTCCAGGAGTTTCATAGCTGCCACGGTGACCTTGTAGTCCATGCAGGTGCTCATCGAAGCCGCTAGGATGATTAGCATTTTGCAGGAAAACAATATTTCGCGGATCACCCTGCCATTTTTCGCCCAGTATGCCATTGCCTTTGACACTATTAATGTGGTGGCCAGTATATCCCATATCAGACATAACCGAAGAAAGTTGGCGGTTGTTTTTTGTACTGATGATTACTTCTCGTTCGCCGGCTGACCATTCTCTAGTTCCTCCACCAGCCGCAACTAGTTCTCGTTCCTCACCCCAGGCACGGCTTATTGCGGTCGCTCTTGCTCCTGGTTGGGAGCTGAGTGTGGAAACGGGTTTATAGCGAACCAGACCTTCAGCAGAAAGCCCCCACGGATCAATCCACCCGTTCGGATTTGGCGCATACTGGTAAAGATTAAACCCACCCGCCACCCCAATCGGATCCGGGGTCGTAAAGCGGCCGACCTGCGGATCGTAGTAGCGGAACAGGTTGTAGTGTAGCCCGGTTTCCTCATCTTCGTACTGTCCGGCGTAGCGCAGCGGGATATGTACCTGATTTTTCAGCATCGGCATGCTGTTGATTACCGGGTTGGTGACCTCGCCGAACGGGGCGTAGTCGCCGGACCAGCGCAGCTGGCCCTGTTCGTCGGTGCACTCCAGCGGGGCGCTGTTCAGGTCGCAGTGCAGATACTGTATCTGCACCGACGGGTAGCCGCCGGTGTGGCCCAGCGCGGCCAGCGGCGTCCACGGGCTGTCCGGGTCGTAGCACCAGGTGCGGCAGCGGTCGCCGTAGCCCGCGTGCGGGGCGAACTGCTCCTGCAGCAGACGCCAGCCCTGCCAGACAAAGCGGGTGGTCTCCGGGTCACACTGCTCGCGCGTGACGGTTTTGCTGCTGCGCCGCCCCAGCGCGTCGTAGTGGTATTCGGCCTGATAGCGGCCCTGGGGGCCGGTGCCGCGGGCGCGAATCAGGCGGTTGTCGTCATCGTATTCGTAGTGCTGCTCCAGCCAGTCGCAGCGGCGGCTGATAAGGTTGCCCCACGGGTCATAGCGGTTAAACAGGCGCTGCCAGTGGCGCAGGCGGTTGCCGGTGACGTGGTGCAGCGGGGCGTCGTCCTTGCTGCTCAGCCTCACCGGGGTCTCGTCGAGCAGGTTATCCGCCCCGTCATAGCGAAGGTGGGTCATGGGCCGGGTATGCGGGTGCGGGATTACGCTGGTCATGCGGCCCGCGGTATCGTACTGGTAGCGGGTGCTTCCGGGGCCGTACCGGTCAACAACACGCGACTCTGGCCTGATTGGGGAGGACGAGAACCTGCCCTATATCAGTGTTGCTAACAGTGTGACCGGGAGATGTTCAAAACTACACGCAGTATCTGGTGATGATTATCAAAGAGAATTGGCTGGTAACAGTGGGTTTTGAGACGGAGGCGTCGTTTACGGTACAGCAATTGGAGGGCTTTGTGGTGCTTATCCCGAACAGTAACAAGATACAGAAAGCCCGCCAGCAGATTTACGAGGCACCGCTGGCGGTGGCGAGGGTTAAGAATGTATTGGTTTGGTAGGTTGAACCAAAGTTAAATAATAAAAAATCACGCCTATATAGCCTGTTTTATTGTTTTTGAATGTTATTCAGCAGGGTTATAATATCAAGGTTTCCTTTGGGGGATAACTTCGGTAGTGCTTCCCATTCACTTTCAGATATAGGTGTATTATTCCCATAGAAATCCTTCTTGTTACAGTTGTTCCCTATGCCAAATGCAAAATAGACATCACTCACGTTTTGAGGGATGTAATTTTCTTGGTGGCCAATGATTCTCCAGTCACCATCTTTATATACTTTTTTATCTAACAGTCCATAAGTGTCTATTATGATTGGTGGAATTAACCTCTGTGTTTTATTAACCACATCCATAGTTATTTCAGGCTTTTCAGATGAGTGGTCGAATATTTCAGCAATATGTCCCGTTATTATTTTAGACATGATCCTTCCGAATCGATATGTATTATCGTCTATTTTAAAGCAGAATATATCTCCTGGCTTCACGAAGCGCAGCATTGTTCTCGGTTTTTTATCCCAACTCCAGAATTTAAAGTTACTCATCCACATCTTCCTCCATCGGAACCATTTTTCTTACTATTATAAGCATCTTTAAATGCCAGCGCTCTGGGATCAGTTCGTCCATGTTCAAACGAATTATATTTATTTCCTCGGTTGATTGGCGATGGTTTTTCTCCAATGGTTCCGGTTCTGGTTTTATATTCTTCTATATAATGCTGCTCATAACCTCTGGCTTGACCATATGTTATATTTTCATCAAGAACAATCATTGATGACTGAGAAGTTAATCTCCCTGATGCCATATGCTCACCCATTCTTCGATCCGCATCATTGGTAATACCAACGTAATAAGGCTCTTTCGCTCCGGAATCAAATAAACCATAAACACTATAACCTGCTGCATCAACTGGAGTCAGCCCCAGCGGATCCACCCACCCGTTCGGGTTCGGCGCATACTGGTAAAGATTAAACCCACCCGCTACCCCAATCGGATCCGGGGTCGTAAAGCGGCCGACCTGCGGATCGTAATAGCGAAACAGGTTATAGTGTAGCCCTGTTTAGAGGCATAAGCGTAGATATTCTACGCCACCAATCAGCCATCTTGGATCATCAGAACTATTTAAAATTAGTGGGTGGGAATGTAGCTATATCATTATTCACTAATAAGCTAAATGAATTGTCAATATATTTTTTAAAATCAAATATATGCTTTCACAATTATGGTTTTTCCCAATATTTAGTGTTTTCAGTAGATTGCTCCAAATCGTCCATATCATCTTCTCCAAGTTCAAGTTCAAGTTCAAGTTCAAGTTCAAGTTCAAGTTCAAGTTAAAATTTACTTCCAATCCCCCCCTGACCCTCGATACTAACTTACTAATTTCATTATCTTCAATGAAGTTAGTAGTTTCTTGCTCATATGCTCTATATCTTTCCTAATCAATTGTTGATTCGTTAAAGTAATAATGACCTATGTTACTTAAATATATTAATATGCAATCAATATCTCTTTATAAATAAATTGTTTAATCATCTGTTAAATAAATTTTCCCAATCATATCTGACATTGTTATTACCTTTGGTTGATCGTGTGATTTTTAAGCTGAACATCACCTTTGACAAGAAGGTAACGGTGACGATTGAACAGGGTTGTCTGATTCTGACTGCGGGCAGTTAAAGAGAACAAGCCGGAAGGATCGTGGAGATCGCTTCCGGCTTTATAGTCAGTCTAAGAAGTCGTCGTTTTCCAGATAATATATAGTGGCTTCAAAAAGATCTTCTTTAGTCGAATCGGGGCTATTCTCAAGTTTATTTTCAATGATAGCAGTAAAGATAGGAGCTTCTAAAAAAGTCCCATAGTTCTCTTCAAAATCCATTTCTTCATCTTCATTCTCTGAAATATAATATTTTCCACTATGGATATCGCTCCTAGATTCTAAATCAAAGGAACTTTCCACATATAGCCAACCTACATCTGGAAGTTCTTTATATTTCTGTAGCAACTCATCAAAACCTGAGATAACAATCATTTAAAACCCCCTTTGTTTTCGACATTGAGTTCCACCACCCCATTTATTACGCCCCCCGGTTCCATCAGGGTGATAAATCTTGTGATAGCTTTTATGGTCATTAAAATCAGCAAGTTGTAGTGAGCCTGGTGAGTCACCATGATGCCATGTCATCCCTTTAGGAGAAGAGCCTCTAAAATTGCCATTTCGCATTGGCTGAACATGATCCACCACACCAGGATATTTTGTTTGTATCTCACGCTTAAATTCAGCGTCAGTTTGCAGGCGTTTATAAACCGACTCATTAGCACGACTAAAATGCTCTTTATCCGTCATGGTGTATTCTGAAGGATCTAATGTGTGCTCATGGAACACATGGTATTTACCTAAACCTCGTTGCCCCTCACCTTTATATAGCTCTAACGGATCTATCCACCCGTTCGGGTTCGGCGCGTACTGGTAAAGATTAAACCCACCCAGAACCCCAATCGGATCCGGGGTCGTAAAGCGGCCGACCTGCGGATCGTAGTAGTGGAACAGGTTGGTTTATTCACCTTAAAACTGTTCGGCTTAGCGCAGCGTGATATATGCCTAATTTTCAACATGGGCGTGCTGTTGATGACCATTTAGTATAATAGCTGATGAAAAAAGTGGGGCCTAGCCCCACATTTTTCATTATTTTTTAATTAAATTTTTGATATCAAAATCACCATGGGGGATTAAACGAGGGAATTTCTTTGACTCTTCCTCTGATATTGAAGATTCATTATCAAAAACATCCACTTTCTTACAAGACTTACCTAAGCCATATGTAAAATAAACACCATCTATATCTTTAGGTGTGTAATTATTTTGATGGCCAATAATACGCCAATCACTACCGTTTTCTATCTTCTTATCAAATAATGAATATGTGTCAATTACAACCAAGTCAATAATTTTTTTCGCTGTAATTATTTCCTTTTCACTTATTTCCGGTAAGGAAGATATAGAATCAAAGATCTCAGCAACATGGCCAAGCATGATTTTTGATATAATTCTACCAAAGCAATATTTTTTATCATCTAATCGAAAACAAAAAATATCACCAGGCTTAACAAAACGAAGCATGGTTCTTGGCTTCTTCTCCCAACCACAAAATTTGAAATCATTCATATGCACCCCTTTATTTATCTACCTTTAATTTCATAAGCATATTTCAATAATGATTTAATATGATAGTCGGAGTGTGGGATCATTCTGGGAGATAACCATGCTTCTTGTTCCGATATGGGGCTTTCATTTCCGAAAACATCTACTTTTTTTGCGTGAATCTGTGGAAGCCTTCTGCCTGCTAGTTAACTTCTCCAAAACTACCGTGAATTAGTCTAATAATATTGAGTTTTCTATATGCAAGTTCCCAGGCTATGAGTTTACTATTATTCTAGCTGCTCATATTTAAAAGTTAAAAGTCAAGATTCAGGCACTTGACTTTTAATTGTTATTTTTTAGAAAACTATTTTGTAATTAATTTTGTACTGCTATCTTTAAAAATAGATTTTAGGAATTGCTTTATTTTTTCTTTATCAATAGTAGTATTAAAAACAGCATGAAAAATTTTTGCACCAGCCTCATTGGAGGCCATGTCATTCACTGTAATCACCAATTCCTTATCATTTAGCTCAACATACTCTATTGCTGATGGTATCTCGTATTGAGTAGACTCATTCTGAAACCCAATACATTCATCAACAGATAAATCATCTTCGTCAAATCTTCCGATTATAAAAAAGTTTTTAGGATCGCTGTTATCATCGCCCACTGCCAGTGTAAGCACATCGTCTTCATCAGAGCAGTTTACACAGATAGCATCGATTTTTTTAGTAGAACTCATTGATTATTCCTTAGGCCAGAACAAGTTTTGGCTCTTGTTAATTTTTTACCTGCGGCAGCCCAGACATTTTTTTCACCTTTTGCATCGGGCCATGTATAGACGACATCTGAACCAGTGTTTAATTTAAATTTGTTCATCTTTCCACGGCATGAAGTACATGGAGGATATTGGCCATCAATAACCAATTTGTCTCCTGGTGAAGCTATTTGATCTAACTCACGTGTTATTCGCGCTTCTGTATGGGTTGCCAGTGAACTCTGGGGAAAGCCAAGGGCTTTTTCTTCCGGTGTCATATTGCCACTTTGCCATATTCCTTGTGCTTTTATATTACCATCAGAATCAAATAATGTGGCATTAGCAGTATGAGTACCTTTACCCGAACCAAATGACAGCCCCAGCGGATCAATCCAACCGTTCGGATTCGGCGCATACTGGTAAAGATTAAACCCACCCAGAACACCAATCGGATCCGGGGTCGTAAAGCGGCCGACCTGCGGATCGTAATAGCGGAACAGGTTGTAGTGTAGTCCGGTTTCCTCATCTTCGTACTGCCCGGCGTAGCGCAGCGGGATATGTACCTGATTTTTCAGCATCGGCATGCTGTTGATAACCGGGTTGGTGACCTCGCCGAACGGGGCGTAGTCGCCGGACCAGCGCAGCTGGCCCTGTTCGTCGGTGCACTCCAGCGGGGCGCTGTTCAGGTCGCAGTGCAGATACTGTATCTGCACCGACGGGT
>NZ_VWXF01000014.1:0-126706 GCF_011752615.1 Candidatus Pantoea multigeneris | reverse complement strand
CGTCGCTGAGCGTCGCCAGCCGCAGGCGCTGCGGCTCGCCCGGCGTGGCGCGGAACAGCCGCCAGGCCGCCCCGTCGTCGTCGGCAATCAGCACGTCGCCCTGCGGGTTGCGGCGGATAATCAGCCCCTCGCTCACGCTGTACAGCGCCCCGTCCGGCGCAGGCAGGGTAAAGCTGAGGGTGCGTCCGCTTTGCTCGTGCCAGGTGGCCCGGTCGCCCTCCAGCAAAATGACTTCGTCAAACAGCGTCGACCAGCCGGGGCCGTGCATGCCGCTGCGCGGATTCAGGCTGTTGTAGCAGCGCTGCCAGCGCAGGGGAAAATGCGCCGGGGCGGTAAAATCGAGATCTGCCTCGTCGTTGAGGACCTTGACGCCGGTTGCCGCGTGCACCGGGTTGCCCGACGCAAACACGTGGCTGAACGCCGCATCCGCCGCCATCCCCGCCGCTGCCGCCGCGAAGATGCAGGACATGTTGCGCAGGAGGCTGCCCGGCCGCCCGCGTATCAGCCCCAGCGCCAGCGGCACCAGGTTCAGCCCCGGCTGCTTGCCGCTGAGGATGTCGCGCACCACCAGCGGCTTGCCGCCGATAATCACGTTGGGCGACACCGTGCCGCCCACCTTGCCGCCGCAGGTGGTCTGGTCCCCGCTGCGCACCGCCGGGTGGCCGTTGATAAACACGCTGGAGGAGCCTTCTGCCAGGTACTGCGGGCCGCTGTGCTTCTCGCAGCTCACCCGGTCCTCTTCCAGCGCGACGGTGCCTTTGGCCGCCGTCGCGATCACCGGCTGCCACAGCATCTGCGCCATGCCGCCCGCCATGCCCAGCAGCCAGCCGCCGTAGTCGGCAAAGGTCTCAGGGGGCTGCGGGTCGATATTTGAGGCGCTGTCTGCGCTGAGCGTCGGCATACCTGCCGCGCGGGCGGCGGGGAGACCGTTGATAAAGACGTCCGGCGAACCAGTCGAAATGGTCCCCGCCTTGCCGGGGGGAGAGATGGCGTTGCCGAGGCTGTCGGCCATGTTGCTGATAACGGAGGAGGCCCCGGTCAGGGACGCTACCGCCCCGACCACAATGCCGCTGAGTACACAACTGCTGCTGATGGCGGTGACGGTCATCGCCACGGCCCCGGCCGCCACAAACGGCGCGGCGGCGGTGGCGGCGGCCATCACGTAAGCGCCTGCCAGACCGTAGGTGGCGGTTTCGGCCACCACGCTGATGATGTCCGCCAGCAGCGTGGTGTGAATAATCGGGTCGCCCATGCGGGCCGCGTATCCGTCGCTCACTGCGCTCTGTCCTTACGTGCGGCATCAGTCAGGGGATCGCCCCGGCATGAAGTCCGAAATGGTGCGAAATGTCTTAAAGATAACCGGCGGAACATTCACAAAATTTAAGCATGATGTCAATCGGAGGATGGCGCAAAAAACAGCTCAGATCGTTAGCGGTTCAGCCCACTCGCCTTGCCGCGAAAAAACATCCTGCCAGCAGCGGAGAACGGCTGGAATAATGCATCGCGAAAGCAACAGGCTGGCTGATGATTAAGGGGGTTATGCTGGGAAACAAGCAGGAAAAAAAGTGCGGATAAAAAGACAAATAACGGGGCCAGCGCAGTCGCCAGCCCCTAAAACTCAGCCGCGTGGATACTGGTCGCTGTTAACCCAGGCGTGATCTTTCTCCCAGGTGAATTTCCACAGACGCACCGGTCCTGCCATCACGTTCAGGTAGTAGTTGTTGTAGCCTGCAATGGTTGCCACCGGGTGATAGCCGCGCGGCACGGTTACCACATCGCGGTTGTACGGGGCCATGGCTTCATCCAGCGAGCGGTCATCGGTGTAGACGCGCTGCAAGGCAAAACCAGGTTCCGGGTCGAAGCGATGATAGTAAGTCTCTTCAAGGTAGGTTTCGTTTTCGCTGTCTTCCTGGTCGTGCTTGTGGCTCGGGTAAGAGCTGGTATCGCCTTCGTTGGTATAGACTTCCACCACCAGCAGGCTATCAGCCGGTTTGTCATCCGGCAGAATGTTATGAACCAGACGCTTATTGTGCCCTTTGCCGCGCTGTTCGACGCCGACATCGCCCGGCGCAATCAGACGCGCAGGCAGGTTGCCCTGGCTCGGCGCATTACACACCGCCAGTTCCAAATCGCTCTCCGCCACCACTTCAACCTCATCGTTGTGTGGGACATAGACAGAATAAGGAGGGATGCGCTCGAACGGCGACATACGTCTGCCGATGCTCGGGAATTCAGCGTTGCGCGTTTTTACCGAGGCCAGCCCGGCAACCAGTACCAGACACAGCTCTTTATCTCCGCTATTCAAACGCAGCGTATCGCCTTTTTTTAGCAGATAGGCATCAAAGCCAACGTAACGCCAGCCTGCATTCTCCGGCGTGACGTGTTGAATACGACCGTTGCTGTCCGGCTTCTGTGCTTTTGCGAGTAAAGACATCCTGATCCTCCGTCATACTTCGCGTTACGGCAGTAGGGTCGCAACGCGCAGGGAATTAATAGCAGATGGGCTGCAGCGGCATTTCGCCCACTGCAGCCCAATCAACGCCTGGCCGGATAAGATTAGCCCAGCGTTGGCATACTGAACTCAGACACCGTCTGCTGACCGCTCGGCCAGCGCGCTGTGGCGGTCTTCATGCGGGTGTAGAAACGCACGCCGTCTGGACCATGCACGTTCAGGGCACCGAACACAGAACGCTTCCAGCCACCAAAGCTGTGGAAGGCCATTGGCACCGGTACGGGCACGTTCACGCCAACCATGCCCGCTTCAACTTCCTGCACGAAGTCGCGAGCGGTGTTGCCGTTGCTGGTGAAGATAGCGCTGCCGTTGCCGAATTCATGGCTGTTAACCAGTTTCAGGGCGCTCTGGTAGTCTGGCGCACGCACAATGCTCAGCACCGGTCCAAAGATCTCTTCACGCCAGATGGTCATATCCGTGGTCACGTTGTCGAACAGCGTACCGCCAACGTAGTAACCTTCTGCGTGGCCCGGCACCTGATAGTTACGACCATCAACAATCAGGGTCGCGCCTTCCTGCTCACCTTTGTCGATGTAGCCCAGTACTTTCTTCTGGTGCGCGGCAGAAACCACCGGCCCCATTTCATTCTCTTCTGCGCCTTGCTTGTGGCCAGGGCCAACGCGCAGGGCTTTCACCAGCGGCGTCAGACGGCTGATCAGTTTGTCTGCGGTTTCATCACCCACAGCAACCACAACCGGCAGCGCCATGCAGCGTTCACCCGCTGAACCAAATGCACCGCCCATGATGGCGTTTACGGTGGCATCCAGATCCGCATCTGGCATGACGATAGCGTGGTTTTTCGCTGCACCAAACGCCTGCACGCGCTTACCGTGTGCGCTGGCGGTGGTATAGATGTGTTCCGCAACGCCGGAAGAACCCACGAAGCTCACAGCGGCAATACGTGGGTCTTTGTACAGCTGCTCAGCATCTTCGTTAGAGCTGTGTACCACGTTGAATACGCCATCTGGCAAGCCTGCTTCAGTCAGCAGTTCAGCCATGCGCACGGCGGCTGATGGGTCCAGGGCTGGTGGCTTAAGAACGAAGGTGTTACCGCACGCCAGTGCGATTGGGAACATCCACAGTGGCACCATCGCCGGGAAGTTAAATGGCGTGATACCCGCAACAACGCCAACCGGCTGCATCAGCGAGTAGCTGTCAACGCCAGTACCGACGTTAGCGGAGTATTCGCCTTTGATCAGGTGTGGAATACCACAAGCAAATTCAATGACTTCAATACCACGCGTCAGCTCGCCCAGCGCATCCGACCACACTTTACCGTGTTCAGAAACAATCAGTGCGGCCAGCTCATCACGGTGCTGTTCCATCAGCGCTTTAAAGTTGAACAACACGCGAGCACGACGCAGCGGTGAAGTACGAGACCAGGCCGGGAAAGCGGCATGAGCGACTTCAATCGCATGGGCGACTTCATCAGCAGTGCTTTGCGTCAGCTCACGTACCACTTTACCAGTGGCAGGATCGTACACAGGGATGGTTTCGTTGCTGGCGCTGAAGGTCGTTTGACCGCCAATAAAGTTTCCTACGATAGTCATGTTGTTGCCTCTTTGAATGTGATGAGTTCCCTGCAGAGCTGCCGTGCTTGAGATCACGCTGCCTGACCAGGCAAAACCGAAAAGCGTGGTATGAACCTATTACAGTGGAATAAATTTTTCAAATAAATCTTTTTGAAAGATTCAATTTTAGAGGCCTGGATCGCATTTTTCTTCACAGGTGCATTACAAAACTGAAACGTCCACACTGCCCGCCATGATTAGCGCTCTAACCCCTATCACCCCGCTCAGAAAGGTGTTTTACCACGTCATATCGCCACGTTTTTTACCAGAGCCAGAAACGGAAAATGAAATTATTGCGAGGGAGATCTAATAATCTACATTTCATAATTCACTTAAAATGAAATAAATGTTTTCTTTAGGGCTGATTTTTTGTTTCGCTTCTTACTGACGTGTACTTGCTTACCTTACCTACAGGAGCCGTTTCCATGGCTATCGATCCAACCCGTTTTTGCATCAACCGTAAAATCGCACCGAATCTGTCTATTGAAGCCTTCTTCCAGTTGGTCACGCGTCTCGGCCTGCACAAAGTGGAGTTGCGTAACGATATGCCGAGTGGAAAAGTCACCGATGATTTGACCCCGGAACAGCTTCGTGCGCTGACGGAAAAGTACAACATTGAAATTATTACCATTAATGCGCTCTATCCGTTCAACCAGATCAGCGATGATCTGCTGGCCCGTGCTGAAGCACTGCTGCAAGAGGCGAAAAGTATTGGCGCACAGGCACTGGTGATGTGCCCGCTGAACGACGGCACCCGCATTGATACACAAACTACGCTGGCGGCGCTGAAAACCCTGGCACCGTTGTTTGAAAAATATGGCGTGAAAGGTCTGGTTGAGCCGCTGGGCTTCCCTGTCAGTTCTCTGCGTTCGGCGGTTGAAGCACGCAATCTGATCCGCGAAGCCAATCTGCCGTTCCAACTGGTGCTGGATACCTTCCATCACCATCTGTATGAAAATGCAGAGCAGGAGCAGGCCAACGCGGACATTACGCCGGACATTGGTCTGGTACACCTGTCTGGGGTGGAAGATCCACGCCCCACCGCAGCGCTGACCGACGAAGAACGCATTATGTTAACCGAAGAAGACCTGCTGAAAAGTGTGCAGCAGGTACAGGCACTGGAGAAACGAGGCTATAAAGGCATCTACGCCTTTGAACCTTTCTCTTCTGTGCTGAGCAGCTGGGATGAAAAGGAGATAGAACAACAAATTCGCCACAGTATCGCCTTGCTGCAAGGCTAGTATCGCGCGGAGTCGGTTTGCCGGCTCCGCACCACAGATCCTTATCTGTGTCTGCGGACACATTTTTTGGCCTCGGTCGGAGGCCGCTTTTTTCTTCTTTTCTCGTCAATGAACCCTGCCTTATTTCCTGCCACCCAGTAGCACCTCTCTTCTGTCTGTGAAAACTTATGCAACCAGTGCATCACCTTCAGCCAGCCGGTCATGACCGCAGCCTGATCAACCTCCCTCAAAGCATCCAGACTTCACACCAGGCGCGGCAATGGGTTGCCAGTCAGCCATTGGACGACAGAGTCCAGGCGCGGCGACTGCTGGATAACCTCCGCCAGGCGACAACACCGGAGACCCCCGCCGTAACGTTAATGACGCAGGCACTGGAAGAGAAACTGCTTCAGCTGCCAGCCCTCAGGCTGCAAACCGATGTTGCAGCGCAACGCTACCTTGAGCGCTATTACAACAGCGTGGAAGCGTTACAGGAGCTGGGTTTTGGCCTGTTCGCGGGGCTTAACGGTGAAGATACCGATGAAGGCAGCCTGATGCTGCTGGGGGCGAACTACCATGCCCTGTATAACCGCCTGAATGCCGTAGAGATTCGGGCCCGACTGCGCGAGATAACCCCGACAGCCAAAATGCATAGCGCACTGAAGATGCTGGAACGCCAGCCCAGAATGGGCGCAGAGCAAGTGGCACAGCAGTTAGCTATTCGTAATGGTATGGATAAGCTCTACCTGACTTTTGTGGAACAGTGGCGGGATGCGCCGCCCGCCACGCTGGAGCGGATGAACCAGGCGCGGGATGCCCTCTACGAGCAGCCAGGCCTCTCGGCTGAGCAAGCGGCAGAGCAGCATAACCTGGTTAGCCATTGGGACCTGCGCCACTTACGCCATGAGGTTGAACAGCGTGATAGCGTTTACGTCAGCGATGACGTTATGAACAGTGCTCGACGAGCACTGCGCGCGGAGGGGGAAAATAACTGGGAAACTATCGCGGAAAGATTTGTCATTACCCACCCCGCAGAGCGCCGCTTGCTGCAACGTGAGCAGGAGGATCGCGACTTTTGCCGCCGCTACACACAGTATCTGCACCCGCTGCACGCTAGCGATGAAAAACTCAATCAGGCACAAGCGCTCTTGCGTAAAACACCAGCCATGACCGCATTACAAGCCGCAAAGCGGTTGGGTATCCTGCATCATATTGACGTTGAGTGTCTGCGGCTGACAGAACAGCGCCGCAATCAAACAGGCATCCCCGGCGAGATGCTGAATATGGCGAAAAAAACGCTGCTGCGCGCGCCACACCTCTCACTTCGGGCGCTAGCCACTAAGATGCACATCCGCAGTAACACCGATTTTGATCTGCTCGCGCGCGACACCATTCAGTGGGATCGTTTTCTTAAAAACTATGAGCCAATGGGGCATGCGCTCTATCTGCTGCGCACCTACCCCAACTTTAGCGTTGAGGAAGTGGCAGCCAGTTGTCAGATCAACGCCAATTTCTGCCTGGCACGGCTAGAGTATGAAAACCTGCTGCGCCGAGTGGATATCACGGACGATACGCTTGCTGAGTTTCAACACATGATCCGCGACCATCTTATCCCTCATCCCTGATGGACTTCGCTGGGCGTTTCCGGCTCACGTCGCCGTAGACGCAGCGTGCAGTAGAGCGCCAGGCACACCAATAATCCGGTCAGCAGGTAAACAAATGAAAACCCCACCAGGCTCATGATCAAACCCGCCAGCGGGCCGGTGATGCCAAGGGAAAGGTCCATAAACGCCGTATAGGTTGCCAGTGCGCTGCCCTGGTTTTGCTGCGGCACGCGCTTAACGGCCACCACGCCAATTGCCGGGAACACCAGCGAGAAACCCGCTCCGGTAAGAAACGCGCCCAAATTAGCCAGCCAGGGGGCAAACGCACCCGCGACGAAAAACAGCCCCATTGCTTCCACGGCAAGACACACTGCCGCCACGAATAGCCCGCCATGACGATTAATCGCATTCGGGAACAGCAGCCTCGTGCCGACAAAAGCAGCACTGAAGAGCGAGAGCGCAAAAGCCGCCCCTTCCCAACCACGCGCCTGATAGAACAGCGTAATAAAGGTCGCAATCACGCCAAATCCGGCGGAACCCATTGCCAGAATCAGGCCGTAGCCATACACCTTCCCCAGCACGGCGCGAAACGGGAGCGGCTTGCTTTTACTGCCTTTAACACCGGGCTTTGGCAGCGCCAGCGCAATCCCCAGCACGCATATCGTAATAACCACAGCCGCCAGCCACAACAATCCCCCAGTGCGATAGATCACCACGCCCAGTGGCGCACCAATCGCCATCGCCCCATAGGTGACAATCCCGTTCCACGAAATGACGCGACCAATGTGCAGCGATCCCACCTTTGCCACGCCCCACAGTGAGGTGCCGGTGCCGCAGAAACTCTGCCCGGTGCCCAGGATGAGCCGCCCAATGCACAACAGTACCAGGCTAATCACTGGCGTGTGCTGCGTGAACGCAGCCAACAGGGTGAAGACGCCGCTGACCAGACATCCCGCCATGCCAAACACTACCACGCGTTTCGGTCCCCAAAGGTCGGCATACCGTCCGGCATGAGGGCGAGTAATCAGCGTGGCAACATATTGCAGGCTAATCACCAGACCGGCCCAAAAGGCGCTATATCCCAGGCTGTCATGGACAAAACCCGGCAGTACGGCCAGCGGCAAACCGATGGTGAGATAGCTGGCGAAATTGAAAATCACAATCGAGAGAATGACCAGGTTGAGCTGAAAACCGCTGGGAGCCGCTGCTGGTGTGGCTGGTTGGGGCATGACGTATTGCGCTCGTGATTGATTGAATTTGCTTACGGTAAAATCACTATACCGCTTTTGCCACAGCTTGCACTCACGCGGGTGCGCTGCTTCATCATTTCGTCATATCCCATCGCCAGACTAGCCGACAGTAAATCCCAAAGAGGATCACAATCTGATGAAGCCTGCACCTGTTCTGGTGGCAGTGCGCGATCTCAACTGGTCAGTTGGGAAGCAGCGCATATTGCACAACCTGTCACTCACCTTCCCGGCGGGTGAAACCGTTGCCCTGCTCGGCCCCTCCGGCTGTGGCAAAAGCACCCTGTTAAAACTGCTGGCGGGCCTGACCCAGCCAGAAAGCGGCGAGATCTGGTTTGACGATCGCTGCATGGCTTCCGCCCGTTTCTGCACCCCGCCAGAAGGCCGCCAGCTCGGCATGGTTTTTCAGGACTACGCCCTGTGGCCGCATATGAGCGTTGCCCAAAATGTCGCCTTTCCGCTGCGTATGCGCGGCGTGGAGAAAGCCACGCTTCACTCGCGCGTGGAAGAGATGCTGATGCGCGTGGGGCTGGAAGGCTTTGCCCAACGAAAACCTTCCGCGCTCTCCGGCGGCCAGCAGCAGCGTGTGGCGCTAGCCCGAGCCTTGATCGCCGAACCCGCCATTCTGCTGTTTGATGAACCGCTCTCCAACCTCGACCGGGATCTGCGTGAATCGCTGGCCCACAGCATGAAACAGCTGCTGCGCCAGAGTGGCACCACTGCGGTGTACGTCACCCATGACCGTGAAGAAGCGAACATCATTGCCGACCGTATTGTCCACCTGGCACAGGGCCAGGTTCACTCCATCACCCAGAACGCAGGAAACCCCGATGCCCTCACACAACCGTTTTAAAACCAGCGCGCTTGCCGCCCTGATGATGACCAGTGCCATGATGATGCAAGAAGCCCACGCCCTCACGGTTTATACCGCTGGCCCCGGTGCGCTGGCCAAAAGCCTGGCGAGCGGCTTTGAGAAGCAGACCGGGATCAAAGTGAATATTTTCCAGGCCACCACTGGCAAAGTCATGGCGCGCCTGGAAGCAGAACAAGCCAATCCGCAGGCCGATGTGCTGATCTCCGCGTCATGGGATACCGCAGAAGATCTGCACCAGCGCGGCTGGCTACTGCCCTACCAAAGCCCAAATGCGGCTAAAGTACCGGACGCCTATAAAAGTGCCGATTTCGTTGCCCAGGGGATCTCCGCATTGGGCATCGTGTGGAACAGCAAAAGTAATACGCCTGAGCCAAAAAGCTGGAGCGACCTGACCGGCCCGGCGTTTAAAAACAACGTCACCATGCCCGATCCGGCGCTGTCAGGTGCCTCAGCCGACTTGCTCATCGGGCTGCAAAACGCCGAAGGCGAACAGGCGTGGCAACTTTTTGATCGGCTGAAAAGCAACGGGCTGGTGATCAGTGGGCCAAACGCACAGGCCGTCGCACCGGTGTTGCAGGGGGCGAAAGCCGCGGTGTTTGGTGCGGTGGATTACGTCACCTACAACAACATTGCCCAGGGGGAGTCAGTGAAAGTCGTGTTCCCGCAGGATGGCACCGTCGCGGTACCGCGTCCGATGATGATTCTGAAAAACAGCCAGCACGCCGCCGATGCCAAAGCCTTTGTGGATTACGTGTTGTCGCCAGAAGGTCAGCAGCAGGTTGCCGCCGCCTGGTTGATGCCAGCGCGCACGGATATCAAAGCGCAGCGCCCTTTGATCACCGAAATCAAATTGCTGCCGCAGCGCGCCAGCGAAGGCAGTGAACGCGCCGCCACGCTACAACGTTTCCGCACGCTGTTTGGTCAGTAATATGCCACGCTCCTGGCTCAACCTGGCTATTTTGCTGGCGTTATTGCTGCTGGTAGCCCTGCCGCTGCTGTTTATTGTGTTGCAGGCGATCTTCCCGCTGCTCAGTGAGGGACGCTGGAGTGGGGCGTTTTCCGCCCTACCGCGTCTGTTAAATGACAGCGAACTGGTGCCGATGTGGACTGGTACCCTGAAGATCGGCGTCGGGGTGGCGCTGTGTAGCCTGATCCCCGGCCTGCTGTTGGGTAGCCTGCGTGGGCTGTTTCGCCTGCCCGGCGCTGCCCTGTGGGACCTGCTGTTGGTGGTGCCTTTCCTGACGCCGCCCTATATTGCGGCGTTAAGCTGGACGCTGGCGCTGCAACGCAACGGCTATGTGCAACAGCTCACCGGCATCAATTTCGACGGCCTGCTCTTTAGCGCCAGCGGCATGATGCTGGTGATGACGCTGAATATCTTTCCGGTAATCTACTTCGCAGTGTCGCGCACACTGCTGAGCAATGGGCAACGGCTGGCTTCCGTGGCTCGGGTTCATGGCGCTTCCCCGTGGCGCGCCTGGTGGCACATCACCCTGCCCCTGACTTTGCCTGCGCTGGCGGGCAGCCTGCTGCTGGCCTTCACCATGGCTATTGATGAGTATGGCGTGCCAGCAGCACTGGGCACCCGCGCACATCTGACCTTGATGACGGTAGGCATTGAGCAGAAGCTGGGCGACTGGCCCATCGACCTGCCGGGCGCTGCCAGCCTGTCGCTGCTGCTGAGCATGGTGGCGCTGGCAGCCTGGCTACTCCAGCGCAGGTTGAGTCAGCAGGAAGTCACAACACAAAACGGCAAACCCAGTGCTTACGAAGGTATTCAGGCGGGCATCTGGGTTTGCCCCATGTTGCTGTTGTTTGGGCTGACGGTGTTTCTGGCGGTGGTACTGCCGCTGTCATCCATGACCCTCAGTGGGCTGCTGAACACGCTCTCCGGCGGGCTTGAGTGGAGTAACCTGTCGCTGCGTCATTTCTCCGCGCTGTTTAGTGCGCAGGGCGAGGCGTTAAGCGCATTTTCTACCAGCATCGGGTTGGCGCTGGCCGCCGCACTGCTGACCGGGCTGTTGGGCTTCCTGGTGGCAACGCGCGTCAGTGAAGGCAAAAGTCGCGGCCTCGCGTGGCTGGATGGACTGGCGCTGCTGCCTGCTGCCATGCCCGGCGTGGTGATTGGCGTGGGCCTGATTTTGGTCTGGAATCGCGGGTTTTGGCCGGTAACGCCTTATAACACGCTGGTTATTTTGCTGATTTCCTATTGCTGCCTGCTGCTGCCGTGGCCAGTGCGCTATGTCAGCGGTGCGCTGCGTCAGCTTTCACCTGCACTGGAGTCTGCCGCCCGCGTACACGGCGCATCGCGCTGGCAGGCGCTGCGCTGGGTGGTGCTACCGCTGGTGGCTCCCGCATTGATTGCCGCCATGATGATGGTGTTTGCTATCGCCTCGCGCGAGCTGGTGACGTCTTTACTGTTAGCCCCCGCAGGCAGCCAAACCGTGGCACTGTTTATCTGGCGGCAGTTCGAGCAAGGTTCCGTGGGTGATGGCATGGCAATGGCCACCCTCACGCTGGTCGCTACGCTTACCCTGATGGCTCTGGCCCAGAGATTATTACACCGCCAGCAACATTGATTGACTGCCACCCACGCCGCTCAGGCGTGGTGTGGCATCCCCTCCCTTCCTGAAATTTCCCGGCGCACAAAATAAAAGTAAAAAACCGGCTTCACGGGTCGATAAACCGTCAGCGGGCGCTGAATTTATCAGCGAAAAGCACGCTCGGCGTGGCGCAGGAACATGCTATGCTGCGTGAGCCCCTGCACCACCTGACTGACGCATTTCACTTCAGAGGACTCCGTGGTGCCGCCATTAAAACAAAAACGTGATTTAGGCTGGCTGTTGATCGTCTTAGCAGGATTGTTGCCGCTGGTATTGGGCATTATCGGTACCGCCATCGAAGCAAAAAACAGCGTCCAGCATCAACAGGCTCTCGCGGCCAATACCCTGCTCTCTCAGGCAGAAAAGATGAGTGACAGCGCATGGAATATGATCACCTCTCTGCGCCAGTATCACTACCAACCCTGCGACAAAATTGAAAAACAGCTCCAGCTGGCGGGAACGCTGAACGCCTATTTTCGCTCTATCGGCACGTTGCGTGGCGATAACGTTAACTGTTCCTCCGCTTACGGCAATAACCCAGGTACCTTGCAGCAGATGATCCGCCGCGCCGTGCCGGTCACGGGCAAAGCCTGGTGGAGTCTGTCGATTGCCGGTACGGCGGGCGTGCCCGATCGCTCAGCGATTGTTTTTGTCCGCCAGCTGCCGGACGGAGAGGGTTTTTGGGCGATTATTGACGGCCAGTATTTGCTGGACTTTATGAGTGCGGTTGGCAGTTCACAGGGTTATCAAATGCGCATGCAATTCAGCGGAGGCAGCGTTATTAGCCTCAACCACCCTGATAATCGTACCTCGCTGTTTCACCCTATGACGTATCACGCCAGCTCATCCCGCTATCCGATTGATGTCACGTTGGTTGCACCCGGCAGCGAACTGGGCAACGCATGGCAGCGGGTGATGTTTATTTTTATGCCCATGGCGGCGATTTTTTCTCTGCTCCTGATGCTGCTCACCGCCAACTGGCTGCGGCGGCGCATCTCATGGCGTGATGAAATCCGCCGGGCCATTCAGGCGAAGCAGTTTCATATGAATTATCAGCCCATCTACAACAGTGAGAAGCAGTGTTGCGTTGGCGTTGAAGCGCTGATGCGCTGGCGTCGACCCAATGGCGAACTGGTGCGACCCGATATGTTCATCAATGCCGCCGAAAGCGAAAAGATGATCATCCCGCTGACCCATCATGTGCTGCATTTGATTGCTGAAGATGTGCAGCAATGGGCAGTGGAACCGGGCTTTCATCTCGCGATTAACGTGGCAGCAGAACATTTGCAGCACCCGGATTTCGTCAAAGATGTGCTGACCTTCGCACGCCGCATCGCCGACAAAAAGCTCACTATCACGCTGGAGCTCACGGAACATAGTCTGATCAAAGATGGCCCAGGCGTCGCGGCAAAGCTGGCTTCCCTGCGCGAGCGCGGGATTAAAGTCGCCATTGATGATTTTGGCACCGGCCATTGCTCACTGAGCTACCTGCAAACCTTCGAACTGGATTACCTGAAAATTGATCGTGGCTTTATCAATGCCATTGAGCAACTCAACGGCGAGACGCCGGTGTTGGATGCCATTATCGCGCTAAGCCATAAGATCCAGTTGCAGGTGCTGGGCGAAGGGGTTGAGAGTGCTTTGCAGTATCTTTATCTGCGTCAGCACGGGGTGATGTTTATTCAGGGTTTCTTTTATGCCCGCCCGATGGATAACGATCGGCTACGCAACTGGCTGAAAATTGAAGGGAAAACGCCGCTTGAAGGCGACGCAGTAGATTAAACCGGCTTGTCTCCCCCCTCGCGTCGCTTCATCACGATGCGCAGGGCCACTTCAACACTGTCATCTTCTTGCGCTATTTCCTGCCCATGACGCGCGTCCATCCGTTGGTGGATGCGCTCCAGCGTGGGCATCAGCTGCCCCATCAAATGCTGATACTCTTCCATTGGGCTGCTGCTGGCACCGCGAGTGGGGTTGCGTTGCAACTCCTGCCAAACGCGCTGCACGCGACGAATCTGTTCCAGGCTCTGAGCGGTGAGCCATCCCGCCTTGAACCAGCCATCCGCCTGCTGTAATAGCTCATCGGGATGTGCCGCCATACGCGCCAGCATGCTTTCCGCCCGCTCACCGCAGTGAATCCAGGCATGGGGAATCCCCTCTTTAATAGGCTCCGGGTGCTTGTCGACATAATACATTAATTTTTTTTCTACACTGTCGATCATCGCCAGCCAGGGATTAGTAAAAGGCTCGGTCTTTTTTCTTTGCATTATTCCTCCGCCCTCTGCGAGGCGCAGAGTATTACCGAATGTGATTCGGCTGGCAAGTCGCAGGAGAAAAACCCTTTAAAGCATAAATTAATCTTATGTTTATAACGATTCTCTTAAAATCGCACCGCGAAATTTTTTTTCACTTCGAAAACCGCAGCATTTTTAGCGGAAAAAGCCAGTAGAAACGGGGCTTTCGGGTGAAATGTGACAACAATCACATAAAAACGCTATACTCTGTGGCGGAAAGCAATAATTTTAATAGTAATTATTGTGACGCATAGACAGGGAAATTTCGTTAACAGCGCTATGCTTTAATTTTCTCAACGCTGCGGTCTGAAGGCACTGAATCGGTTCGCACCGTTGAGGACTTTCATGTTCCAGAACAGGGTAAATATATGAAACTACGTAGGAAGCGTGTAAAACCTATTGGGCTCAGTGATGTCACCATCATTGATGATGCGCGGTTGCGCAAAGCGATTACTGCTGCGTCGCTGGGGAACGCGATGGAGTGGTTTGACTTTGGTGTTTATGGCTTTGTCGCTTACGCATTAGGGAAAGTGTTTTTCCCAGGGGCTTCTCCCGGCATCCAGATGATTGCCGCACTGGCCACCTTCTCCGTTCCCTTCCTTATTCGTCCGCTGGGCGGATTGTTCTTCGGTATGTTGGGCGATAAATATGGTCGCCAGAAAATCCTCTCCATCACCATCGTCATCATGTCCGTCAGTACCTTCTGTATCGGGTTAATCCCCTCTTATGCTTCGATAGGCATCTGGGCACCGATATTGCTGCTGCTCGCCAAAATGGCCCAGGGCTTCTCAGTGGGCGGTGAATATACTGGCGCTTCGATCTTTGTCGCCGAATACTCCCCGGACCGTAAACGCGGCTTTATGGGCAGTTGGCTCGACTTTGGTTCGATCGTTGGCTTCGTGCTGGGCGCGGGTGTCGTGGTACTGCTCTCCACCATCATCGGCGAAGATCGCTTTATGGAATGGGGCTGGCGTTTGCCGTTCTTCCTGGCACTGCCGTTAGGGATTGTGGGTCTGTATCTACGCCATGCGCTGGAAGAGACACCCGCTTTCCAGCAACACGTGGATAAACTCGAACAAGGTGACCGTGAAGGCCTGCGTGACGGGCCAAAAGTGTCGTTTAAAGAGATTGCCAGCAAGCACTGGAAGAGCCTGCTCTCCTGCATCGGACTGGTGATCGCCACCAACGTCACCTACTACATGCTGCTCACCTATATGCCGAGCTATCTGTCGCATAACCTGCACTACTCCGAAGATCACGGCGTACTGATCATCATTGCGATTATGATTGGTATGCTGTTTGTGCAGCCGGTAATGGGCATGCTGAGTGACCGTTTTGGCCGTCGTCCGTTTGTGATTATCGGCAGTATTGCGTTGCTGATCTTCGCCATCCCGGCCTTTATGCTGATCAACAGTAATGTGCTGGGGCTGATTTTCGCTGGCCTGCTGCTGCTGGCCGTGATCCTCAACGCCTTTACCGGCGTGATGGCCTCCACCCTGCCAGCCATGTTCCCGACGCATATTCGTTACAGCGCCCTGGCAAGTGCGTTTAACATTTCCGTTCTGGTGGCAGGTTTAACGCCAACGCTTGCGGCGTGGCTGGTTGAGAGCACCAATAATCTGTATATGCCTGCGTACTATCTGATGGTAATTGCGGTGATTGGTCTGGCGACCGGTATCTATATGAAAGAGACCGCCAACAAGCCACTTAGCGGCGCAACGCCTGCGGCTTCGGATATCGAAGAAGCGCGTGAGATCCTGCAAGAGCATCACGATAACATCGAGCAGAAGATCGAAGATATCGACGTTGAGATTGCCCGCCTCGAAGCCAAACGTAAGACCCTGGTGCAGCAGCACCCGGATATTAACGACTAATCTGCCTCTCTCGCCCTCTCCCTCTGGAGGGGGCTTTTTCTACCGCACACAAACCTTCATACCTGCTCTGTAAAAGGAGTACACTATTGACACTTTTTTATACTGTGTAGAAACGAGTATGTCTGACTTTTCCCTGATCCAGCGCCCAAGAAGGCTGCGCAAAAGCGCGCAAATGCGCGAACTCTTCCAGGAAACCACGCTGAGCCTCAACGATCTGGCCTTGCCGATTTTTGTTGAAGAAGGCGTGGATGATTACAAACCGATTGAAGCCATGCCGGGCGTGATGCGCATTCCTGAGAAGCGTCTCGCGTATGAAATTGAACGTATCGCGAAAGCGGGTATCCGCTCGGTGATGACGTTTGGTATTTCTCATCATACTGATGCCACCGGTAGCGATGCATGGCAGGAGAATGGTCTGGTCGCGCGTATGTCACGCATCTGCAAAGAGACCGTGCCAGAGATGATCGTAATGTCGGATACCTGTTTCTGCGAGTACACCAGCCACGGCCACTGTGGCGTGCTGTGCGATCACGGTGTGGATAACGACCAGACGCTGATTAATCTCGGCAAGCAGGCGGTGGTGGCTGCGCAGGCCGGTGCGGACTTCATCGCGCCATCGGCAGCAATGGATGGTCAGGTGAAGGCGATTCGTCAGGCACTGGATGCGGCGGGCTTTACCGACACCGCCATCATGTCTTACTCCACCAAGTTCGCTTCATCTTATTACGGCCCGTTCCGTGAAGCCGCAGGCACCGCGCTGAAAGGCGACCGTAAAACCTACCAGATGAACCCAATGAACCGTCTGGAAGCGATTCGCGAATCACTGCTGGATGAAGCAGAAGGCGCGGATTCACTGATGGTGAAACCCGCGGGTGCTTATCTCGACGTACTGCGTGAAATTCGCGAACGCACTACGCTGCCCCTGGCGGCTTACCAGGTCAGCGGCGAGTACGCGATGATCAAGTTTGCCGCTCAGGCAGGCGCAATTGATGAGCGTAGCGTGGTACTGGAAAGTTTAGGTGCCATTAAACGTGCCGGTGCCAACCTGATTTTCAGTTATTTTGCCCTTGATTTAGCAGAGCAAAAAGTGCTCTGATCCTCTTTAAACTCTGCGGCTGCGCTTTGCCGTCGCAGGGCTTTTCGTGAACACCAGTAAGTCACACCTGTTTTCTTATAATTAAAGAGTAGGACACATGAAAGCTCCCGAACTTCCGGTAGACGAACCCCAACGTCTGCAACAGTTGCGCGCGCTCAATCTGCTGCATACCCCTGCGGAGGAGCGCTTTGACCGTTTAACTCGTCTTGCCCGTCGGCTATTTAATGCGCCAGTTGCGTTGGTGAGTTTGCTGGAAGAGGATCATCAGTGGTTTAAATCTGCCGCTGGTTATGCCGCGCAGACCGCGCCGCGTAATACCTCTTTCTGCGGCCATGCCATCTTGCAAGATGATGTGATGGTGGTGGAAAACGCGCTGGAAGATGAACGTTTTCATGATAATCCGCTCGTGAATAATGAGCTGCCCGTCCGTTTTTACGCCGGTTGCCCGTTGCGTACCCCGAGCGGTGCGAAAGTGGGTACGCTGTGCATTATTGACCATCAGCCACGCCATTTCGACAGCGAGGATTACACCACACTGCGCGATTTAGCGGCGATGGCGGAATCAGAGCTGACCGCCTTCCAGACCGCAACGTCTGATGAGTTAACCCGAATTACCAACCGCCGTGGCTTTATGACGCTAGGCCAGCTGCTGTTAAACGAGTGTCTGGTGAAGCATCAGCCTGCCTGTCTGACCTTTCTCGACCTGGATAAATTCAAGCAGATCAACGATACCCTTGGGCACAAAGAGGGAGATCACGCGTTGATCGATTTCGCCGATGCGATGAAAGTGAGTTTCCGCAACGGTGACCTGTTTGCACGCCTCGGCGGTGATGAGTTTGTGGTGCTGTTCCATGGCCTGCATCTTGATGATGCGCATCGCGTGTTGTTGCGCTTTGACGACTATTTGCAGCAGCACACGGAAAGCCTTCATCGACAATATATGCTGCATTTTTCCAGCGGCGTCGTGGAGTTTGACCCGCTCCATCCACTGAGCCTGGAGCAGTTGCTGGAAGGTAGCGATGCACGCATGTATGCAGCCAAACGCGAGAAGCACCAGACGCGGCAGTGATGATTCCTGCCGCTAATCCGACGTCAGGAACGTGAAAGGTCATTCAGCAGCTGTTGATTAAAGTGCGCTGGGTCTTCCATTTGCGGGGCATGGCCCATACCGGGGAATTCGATCAGGCGTGCACCGGGAATCAACTGTGCCGCCTGTTTACCCAGCACATTGTAGTGCCCCAGTTTCGCCTTCACCGCAGGTGGCGCAATGTCGCTGCCAATCGCGGTGGTGTCCGCCGTCCCAATCATCAGCGTGGTCGGCACTTTAATGTCTTTCAGTTCGTAATAAACTGGCTGGGTGAAAATCATGTCGTAAATTAACGCCGAGTTCCACGCCACGCGCTGATGGCCCGGCCCGCTGTTCAATCCTGCCAGCATATCCACCCATTGGTCATACTCCGGCTTCCATTTCCCCACGTAGTAAGTGCTCAGTTCATACTTCTTGATGCCAGCGGCATTGAGCTTCAGTTCGCGCTGATACCACTGATCAACACTGCGCCACGGTGCGCCTTTCGCTTTCCAGTCTTCCAGACCGATGGGATTCACCAGCACCAGTTTGTGCGTCTGCTGCGGGTACATCAGCGCATAACGTACCGCCAGCATACCGCCGGTAGAGTGGCCGACGATGGTGGCATTCTCCACCCCAAGGCTCTGCAATAACTCATGGGTGTTGTGCGCTAGCTGCTGGAAGGTGTACTGGTAATTTGCCGGTTTAGTGGAAGAGCAGAAGCCGATTTGATCGGGGGCGATAACCCGGTAGCCCTGCTGACTGAGTGCTTTGATGGTGCTGTCCCAGGTGGCTCCGCAGAAGTTCTTACCGTGCAGCAGCACCACGGTTTGTCCGTTAGCAGACTTTTCCGCAGGAACATCCATATATCCCATGCTCAGTTGCTGCTGCTGAGAAGCAAAACTGAAGTGATGCAACGGATAAGGGTAGCTAAATCCCTCAAGCTGCTCGCCATAAACATGCGCGGCAGAAGCTGAAGCACTTCCCAACAGTGCCAGTGAAACACACATCAGTGCCAATGGCTTCCTGAATGAAAACATCTGCTTATCTCCTGAGACGAAACGCGCAGTATGGCAATCAATAAGTGCGGCTGTATTGATGCCCCGTGCCTTATACGGCCCAATCAGCAATCGCTCATCATGTGACCGGTAACACTGTTTTCCTGGCGATGCTTATCTAACATTACCTTTCTTGACATAATTTTAAGGAGTTCAGGATGAGTGCCCAACCTTTTTCAGGGAAAAAGAATCAGTCGTTTATCTGGTTTGTCTGTTTTATGGCAGCGCTGTGTGGCCTGCTGTTTGGTCTGGATATCGGCGTGATCGCCGGGGCGTTACCGTTTTTATCTAAAGATCTCAATATCAGTAATCATGCTCAGGAGTGGGTGGTCAGCAGCATGATGTTTGGTGCTGCCATCGGTGCCCTGGGCGCAGGCTGGCTCTCTTCCCACCTCGGACGTAAGAAAAGCATGCTGGCCGGTGCGACGCTGTTTGTGATTGGCTCGCTGTGGTCTGCTTTCTCTCCCAGCGTGGAATCGCTGATTGGTGCCCGCGTTATTCTCGGCCTCGCGGTGGGTATCGCTTCTTACACCGCCCCGCTCTATCTGGCTGAAATTGCCCCCGAGCGCGTGCGCGGCTCGATGATCTCCATGTATCAACTGATGCTGACCACCGGCATCTTAGTCGCCTATCTGTCTGACACCGCCCTGAGTTACAGCGGCAGCTGGCGTTGGATGCTGGGCGTGATCGCTTTCCCGGCGCTGATTTTATTCGTCGGTGTCCTGTTCCTGCCAAACAGCCCACGCTGGCTGGCCGCCCATGGCCGCTTCAATGAAGCACAGCGCGTGTTGGCGCGTTTGCGTAGCTCCGATGAACAGGCAAAGCAGGAGTTGGACGAGATCCGCGAAAGCTTGCAGGTCAAGCAGCATGGCTGGTCGCTGTTTAAGAGCAACAGCAACTTCCGTCGTGCCGTGTGGCTCGGCATTCTGTTGCAAGTGATGCAGCAGTTCACCGGTATGAACGTGGTGATGTATTACGCGCCAAAAATCTTCAGTATTGCGGGCTTCTCTAACACCCACGAGCAGATGTGGGGCACGGTGATCGTTGGTGCGGTGAACATGCTCTCCACGCTGATCGCCGTAGGTCTGGTGGATCGCTGGGGCCGTAAGCCGATGCTGGTGACCAGTTTCCTGATCATGACGGTGGGTATGGGCGTACTCGGCACGCTGTTGCATATGGGCGTAGAAACGCCGTTCCGTCAGTATTTCGCTATCGCCATGCTGCTGATGTTTATCGTCGGCTTTGCTATGGCCGCAGGTCCGGTTATCTGGCTGCTGTGCTCGGAGATCCAGCCACTGAAAGGGCGCGATTTCGGTATCACCGCCTCCACCACCACCAACTGGGTTGCGAATATGGTGGTCGGTGCCACCTTCCTGACCTTGCTGGATACGTTAGGTAATGCGCCGACGTTCTGGTTGTATGCCGCGCTGAACGTGGTGTTCATCCTGATCACCATTTGGCTGGTGCCTGAAACCCGCCATGTCACGCTGGAACACATCGAACGCAACCTGATGCAAGGCAAAGCATTACGCGACATCGGTTCCTGATTGACCGCGAAAGGTTTTGCGGTACTGCTGCGGCGTCACGTTAAGCTGTTTTTTAAAATGACGCCGCAGCGCCAACGCGGAAGGAAATCCAGCCAAAAGTGCAATCTGCTCGACTGGGCGGTTGGACCCTTCCAGATAGCGTTGAGCCAGTGCAATACGCTGCTGCTGTAACCATTGGCTAAAACACCCACCGGTGGTTTGCTGGAAACGACGGGAAAAACTGCGAGAACTCATCAGCGCCTGGTTAGCCAGTTGCTGTAATGTCAGCGGTTCCTGGAGATGTTCAGCAGCCCAGTGCAGTGCTGCCATAAAGCGATCGCCATCTGGTCGGGTTATCACCGGCTGTTCAACATATTGCGCCTGCCCCCCTTGCCGATGGGGTGGGATCACCAGCATACGCGCCACCTGATTCGCTATTTCCATACCCCAACTTCTTCGCACCAGATGCAAACAGCAGTCGATACTGGCGGCAGTACCCGCCGATGTGATCGTCTGACCAAGATCGACATAGAGCACATCACGATCGATATCCACCGAGGGATAACGTGTGCTAAATGCCTGCATCCAGCGCCAATGAGTGGTGGCTCGTTTCTTCTCTAATAAACCCGCCTCAGCCAGAACAAAAGCGCCCAGGCATAGCCCAACGATAGTTGCTCCGCGATCGGCCGCTTGCCGTATCGCCGATAGCAGCTCCGCTGACGGTTGTTTCTCATTCCAGCTCGGTACAACCACCACATCCATCTGTTCCAGTTGTTCAAGACCCTGCCCGGCCACAATCGAAAATCCGCTGCTGGTGCGAAGCTCGCCGGGTTGCGTCGCACAGATATGTATTTGGTAGCACGGTACACCCTCCCCCTGATGAGCCGCCTCAAACACCGCCAGTGGTACAGAAAGATGAAAAGGGATGATGCCATCAAACACCACGACCCCTACACGAATGGCCGGGCGAAATGGCGCAATCTGCACGTTCTTTGTCATTCACGTTACTCCTTGCGGGCTGCACTTCCGCACATACTGCGAGACAGACAACAGCCCGACACCCACGGTAATAATAAGGAACTGATAATGAAGAAATTATTTACTTCTGGCACTTTGGCGTTAGCAATGGCGATCAGTGGTAGCGCTATCGCTGAAACCCGAGAGGCGGCTAAGGCCCCGACTATTCGTACACTAAGTAGCGCGCCTTCAACCACTGAACTGGTTAAAAACCAGACGGCGCTGATCTTAATCGACTTCCAAAATGAGTACTTCCCGGGTGGGAAAATGGTTATCCCGGACGGTGAAAAAGCGCTAAACAACGCGAAACGCCTGACGGAATATGCGCATAAAAACGGTATGCCCGTCTTCTTTGTACGCCACCTCGGCCCCGCCAATAGCCCGCTCTTTGCTGAAGGTAGCCGGTTCTCCGAATTCCACCGCAATTTGCAGCCCTCTACAGCAAAAGGCGACCGGATTATCACCAAAGCCACACCCAGCTCGTTTGTTGGCACCGACCTGCACTCACAGCTGGAATCATTGGGGATTAAACAGCTGATTGTTGCCGGGCTGATGACCCATATGTGTGTCTCAAGCACCGCGCGTGATGCGGTACCGCTCGGTTACAGCGTGATCATTCCAGAAGATGCCGCTGCCACACGTGACCTGGCAAGTTGGGATAATAGCGTGGTTGATCATCGCTCACTACATCGTGCTGCATTGACGGGTGTTGCCGACGTGTTTGCCGAGATTAAAACCACGCAACAGGTGATCGACATACCGTTAAAATAAGCGCTGCGCTCACAGATTCAGGCGTTGTGTAGCATCTATTGTTGCTACAGAAGAACAATCCGGCGGAGGGTTGCCGCCGGAGATAAAACCCGTAATATCGAAGGCAACAACACCGAATTATCTTACCCGAACCGGTTTCGGGGGTTTTAACAGAGGCCTAATCATGAGCAACAAAACAGTACAGTGGAACGGCGGCTTACAGCCAGAAGCGATCGAAATCCTGGCCAAAGAAGGCGGCATGATCGTCAGCCCAACCAAAGTTGGCTACATCATCATGACCTCTGATAAAGCCGGCCTGGAGCGTAAATTCGACGCTAAACAGCGTAACCGTAACAAGCCAGGCGTGGTTCTGTGCGGCTCAATGGAGCAGTTGAAAGAACTGGCTCAGCTGAACCCGGAAATCGAAGAACTGTATCAGCGCCACTGGGATGGCGATGTACTGTTGGGCTGCATCCTGCCATGGAAACAGGAAGCACTGGATCGCATCCCAACCGACGGCTCTAAAGAGCTGATGATGGATGGCCGTGAAACCAGCTGCTTCGTGATCAAGTTCGGTAAGCCGGGCGAGATTCTGGCGAAAGAGCTGTGGGAAAACCACGGTAAGTTCTCTTTCGCAAGCTCTGCTAACCCATCAGGCAAAGGCAACCGTGGCCTGGTTGAAGGTATCGGCGAGCGTATCGAAGAACACGCTGACCTGATCATTGCCGCGAACGACTACGTGAAGTCTATCCAGCCAAACGAAGACCAGAAAACCCGCTATGAGCAGGGCGTGATGGTTTCCATGGTAGACAGCACCGGTAAACTGGTGCCAGAGCAGAAAGGCGAGCGTAAAGTGTCACCTTGCCCGATTCTGATCCGTAAAGGTCTGGACGTAGACAAGATCATGTCTCACCTGTCGGACATCTTCCCTTCATGGGATTACCGTCACGGTGATTACTACTGATTTGCAGCGTGATGCTGTGAACCAAAAGCCTGCACATGTTGCGGGCTTTTTTGTGCCCGATTTACTTACGATCGGGCGTTAAGCGACGGTCGAACTGGAACGGAATGGGTTCTGCCTGCTGAACAATACGGTAAAAATCTGGGTGTTCTGGATTTAACAGGTAGTTATATTCAACGGGCGATAAAGCGCTGGGAACACGCAATGCGACCGAACTCCCGGAGAAACACCAGGCATCGCCATATGCTGCCAGTTCTGGCGGCGCTTCTTCATCTGCCCAGTTGTTCGGTAGCTCATCCATTGCAGCTATCTGAATTTGCTCATCAGGCACATCAATACGCAATAGCGTGAAGTACTCCAGCATTTGCGGAGCATGCAAATGTACCAGTGTCTCCAGCATGGTCAGGGATGCTGTTTCAGAAACATACACCATCGCGTTGCCCACATTGTTCCAGCGACCGCCCGCTTCTTTCGCGCCATACCCTGTCCAGGCGGTTGAAAGATATCGGCTCTTGGTAAGTCGGTAGAGAATCAAGAATAGACCCCGTGCTCCAGACGAGTAATCAGCTTCATGACTTCATAAGCGCCGGTTTCGGAGGCCATCAGCTCTGCGGGCACTTTCCAGCCCAGCGCCCTGTTTGGTTCATTCAGCCACTTTTTCGCCGCATCTTTATCCCCCTCGAACAGCTCTACCGCGCGATCGATAACGCGAACGATGCGGACTAAACGCTCACTTTGATCGCTGCTGAATCGTGCTTTCGCGCTACGGCTAAAGGTGGTGGAAGGAATGCCAGACATCTTACGCAGGTCGTTTTGCGTGATCTGTACCCAGTCAGCAATAAGGTTAGCAATCTTGCCATCAAGGCCTTCACTAATCTGCCCTAACAGGGCTACGCCATCAGAATTGTTTAAACCAGCCACCTGCCACAAGCGAGGCGGCCTGGCTGATGTGGTGGATAAACTAAAAGTTTTCATGATTAACCTCCATTTGGTTGTTTTAGTATAACCATATGGAGGTTAGTGTGCAAAGAACAGACAATTAAGGGCGTTGAGCCGCTACCTTACAGCCCCTGCGCACACGCCCAGGCTGAACTCCATGCCCACTGGAAGTTGTAGCCGCCCAGCCAGCCGGTGACATCCACCACTTCACCAATAAAGTGCAGCCCCGGAACGGACTTCGCTTCCATGGTCTTTGAAGAGAGCTGTGCGGTATCCACACCGCCTAACGTCACTTCCGCCGTGCGGTAGCCCTCGGTGCCGTTGGGTTGCACTGGCCAGTGGTGCAGCAGCGTCACTAACGCCGCCTGCTGCTTGCTGTTTAACTGCTTGAGGCTCACATCCGGCAACTGCTGGAGCAGTTGCAGAATTTCGACCAGCCGCTTTGGCAGAATCTTCGCCAGGCTGTTTTTCAGGCTGAGATTCGGATGGGCCGCACGCTGCACATTAATGAAGTCATCCAGTGAGGTTTCTGGCGAGAGATCGACATGCACAAACTCACCCGCCTGCCAGTAGCTGGAAATTTGCAGTACCGCCGGCCCAGAGAGACCACGATGCGTAAACAGCATCGCTTCTTTAAATAGCGTGCCATCCTGCGCGGTAATCGTGGTTGGCAATGCCACACCAGACAGCGCCTGTAGCTGCTCCAGCAGCGGCTTATGCAAGGTAAACGGCACCAGACCTGCGCGAGTAGGCAGTACCTCAAGGCCGAACTGCTGGGCTAACTGATAACCAAACGGCGAAGCACCTAATCCCGGCATAGAAAGCCCACCACTGGCGACCACCAGTTTTGCCGCCTGCACCGTCGTGCCATTCAGCGTCAGAGTGTAACCCGCTTCATCGCGCTCCACGCTGATAATCTCAGTGCGCAAACGCAGTGTGACCTGGCCTTTCTCACACTCAGCCAGCAACAGATCGACAATCTGCTGCGCCGAATCATCACAGAACAGCTGACCCAGCGTCTTCTCATGCCAGGCAATGCCATGACGATTGACCAGGTCGATAAAATCCCACTGGGTATAACGCGCCAGGGCAGATTTGCAGAAATGCGGGTTTTGCGACAAATAGGCCGCAGGTTCGGCATAGAGATTGGTGAAGTTACAGCGACCACCGCCCGACATCAGAATTTTACGCCCGGCTTTTTTACCGTTATCCAACAGCAGCACGCGCAAACCGCGTTGCCCGGCCTGAGCCGCACAAAACATCCCGGCGGCTCCAGCACCGATTACGATAACGTCAAATTTTTCCACGATGGTCACCTGTCAACTCTCAGAGGCGCAGATTGTAGTGAACGACTGGCGGCAAAGCTACCTTGGTGCGGGGTTATCCCCGATAAAAATGGGTGTTATTGCAGCGAAATGCCGTAAACCGGGCGATAAACCACGCGGATTGAGCAAGAGAGTCAAAAAAATGACGTAAATATGTCATATTGTAACACGCTCATTTTTAGGGATTTTTCCCATAACAAACCGCCGAAGTTACATAATTAAGTCAAAAAAGGGCTATATTTTCCTTTCCCATACAGCACGTTGTCGCGGATAATGCGCCGCGTTCATGTCCTCCAAAATGGCGTAACGCTTATGCTACATCTGTTTGCCGGGCTCGATGTCAGTACCGGCCTGTTATTAGTTTTAGCCCTGCTGTTCGTATTGTTTTATGAGGCAATCAACGGCTTCCACGACACTGCCAATGCGGTTGCTACGGTTATTTATACCCGTGCAATGCGGCCACAGCTCGCCGTGGCGATGGCGGGTATCTTCAACTTCTTCGGCGTCATGCTGGGTGGATTGAGCGTTGCATATGCAATTGTGCATATGTTGCCGACCGATCTCCTGCTGAATGTCGGTTCTGCACACGGTCTCGCCATGGTCTTCTCCATGCTGCTGGCGGCGATCATCTGGAACCTTGGCACCTGGTATTTGGGCCTGCCTGCTTCCAGCTCACACACACTTATTGGCGCCATCATTGGTATTGGGTTAACCAATGCACTGATGACGGGTACTTCCGTGGTGGATGCGTTAAATCTGCCTAAAGTGCTGAATATTTTCCTGTCCCTGATCCTTTCGCCGATTGTCGGCTTGGTGATTGCTGGCGCGTTGATTTTCCTGCTGCGTCGTTACTGGAGCAGCACCACCAAACGTTCACGCGTACACATGACACCTGCCGATCGCGAGAAAATTGACGGCAAGAAAAAGCCCCCGTTCTGGACACGTATCGCCCTGATTGTTTCTGCCATTGGCGTGAGCTATTCACATGGTGCGAATGACGGTCAGAAAGGCATTGGTTTGATCATGCTGGTCTTGATTGGCGTAGCGCCTGCCGGGTTCGTGGTCAATATGAATGCCTCCGGGTATGACATCACCCGCACGCGGGATGCTGTTAATCACCTGGAGCAGTATTATCAGCAGCATAGCCAGACGCTGACGGAAATCGTGGCGCAGGCTCCACCTGCCGTGCCAGCTCCGGTTGAAACCGTAGATGGCCCACAAGAGTTCCATTGCGATAGCGCACGTGCGCTGGTTGCGGTGCAACACGCTCAGGGCTTGCTGAACAACCTGCAAAGTTACGATCAGCTCAGCATCGAACAGCGTGGCCAGATGCGCCGTCTGCTGCTGTGTATTGCAGATACCGCAGACAAAGCGTCTAAACTGCCGGAAGTGAATGCCGACGACAAACGCTTCCTGAACAAGCTGAAAGGCGACCTGACCAGCACCATCGAGTACGCTCCGGTGTGGATTATTGTCGCTGTAGCGTTGGCGTTGGGCATCGGTACGATGATTGGCTGGCGTCGTGTGGCAACCACCATCGGTGAGAAGATTGGTAAAAAAGGCATGACCTATGCACAGGGTATGTCAGCGCAGGTGACTGCGGCCGTCTCCATTGGTATTGCCAGCTATACCGGTATGCCGGTCTCTACCACGCACATTCTCTCCTCTTCGGTGGCGGGAACCATGCTGGTAGACGGCGGTGGGCTGCAGAGCCGCACCATCAAGAATATCGCGATGGCATGGGTGTTTACCCTGCCGGTGTGTATTCTACTCTCAGGCTCGCTCTACTGGCTGGCACTGAAAGTGGTATAACCTCAAAGGGCGACGCAAGTCGCCCTTTTGCTTTCTGCCGTTTTAAGAAACAGCCCAAATTTACTTCCCTCCTTACTACGACTATATTTTTAGCAGTAGCGAAAAATATCCTGTCTGCTTTACATAATTCCTTAGCGCTACAGAACAACTTTGACGATTCACTTTTGACCTGAAAATTCATTAACTATCACGTCACTTTCACCGGTGAGGAGTGGTTTTTTCATGTCAAACGAGACGCGTTTTGTCCAGCATCGCCAGCCTGACCCTGCGAATAATTCGTCCGCTGATGCAGAGATGGATCTTGAATCTTTACGTCAGGCAGCCCTGATTCCGCTCTTCAGAGACCGAGGGGCAACAGCCATAGATCCTCCCTCAGGCTCAAACTCAGACTCACCCAATCTGGTAGACCAGTCGACCCCGCCAGCGATCGATGAAACGCCCAGAGTGATAAATCACCTGCTGCACAATACCTACAGCCAAATGGTGTCCAATATTCCTGGTCGAGTGATTAGCACGGTTTCGCATATGTTCGGCGTACCCTGATTCTACTTACAGGCCGCGCGTATTGCGGGCCAGCTCGCCTGGGATCTCTATGCAGCCTTTGCACGAAGTCCTGGCTGGGTGGGTGTTTTGTTGCAGTCACTCAACGCACTCGAACGTGCATACTCTTCAACTGCGCAAGCTGCATTATCGACGGCTACCGCGCAGGCGCTACTTCCCTATGTAGCAGAATTTATGCTGAGCTATCTGCCGACGACGATTGCAGAATCTGTCGCGATGATTGGGCGTGGGGCACAAGCTGGATTGGGCATGATGCCGGGGCTGGAAGGACCTGGATTTGTTTTCTTCACAGCGCTGCTAGCCGCATACTGCTATCGAAATCGCCGGTTGCCTGAACCTGCGTCGTTTATGGGCCGGATAATTATCAAGCTTCCCGGCTTTACCGACCTCGCAAATTCCGTGTTGAGTAAGCTAAGTCTCCTGGCTCCCCCTGGTATCAGCTTACGTAATATGTGGTTAGGCGGGGCCAATTCGACAGAGAGTTCAACGGATGAGTCAGTTGAACCTTCGTCTGCGACCCAATCAACAACTGAACCACTACCCACTTCAAATGCAACTATAACTTTAGCAATAGAAGAAATTACTCGAGATGAACACAGGAACATATTGCTTGAAGCGTCTGATGGCGTGACCCATAAACAGATAGCTAATGTTAACCGAACAGATAAATCGGTAATGACGCATGAGGAAAAATGGAATGAGCCAAATGATATTGCTCAAAAAAGATTAAACTTTTTTTATCATAACAAACAGTCCGCTAACAAAAACCCGCTACTGGATAACCCCCTGTCTTCTGGTAATAGAAAAAACAGCCTGGTAGGCTCCGGCGTAAACAACCTCTTCACAAACAGAATGAAAAAGGAGAAGCGTTATTATGGTCTTTACATTGAATTAATTGAAGATGCGCTTTTAGACAAAAAAAACAGCCATATAGCTGATGAGTCAAACTCTGAAGGGGTAGAAGGTAAATATTATGCCCGTTATACCACGTTCACTTCTGATTCAGAGGGTAAATACTTGCAAGGAGTACAAAGATTTGAAGAGGAAATAAATAAAGAACAATATGGAGATCATCATGCCGTGCTTTCATCAAACCTAAATGAGGAAGAGAAAATCGCCTATTTTAATAACAGACCAGTAGAAGACAAAAGGCTAAAGGCAGCACTTAGCACTATACTTAAAAATGCTGACAGACATGAAATTTCATCAATGGAATTATCATCACCACAGCGATCAGGCTCTGAAAGCAGGATACCTGACTCTGTTGAGAAAGAAAAACCCTCAGCAGGTATTGTTAATACAATCCTGACATCACTGCTAGCAATTAAATTTTCATCGTCTGAAAGCGTGATGGGTAAAATAATAGCGCCTTTTATTCTGATTGCAGGTAACGTTAATAACAAAATCGAAGGGAGACCAATTGAACCAGAGAGATTAAGCCTTCTTAAGGAAAATAGTCTCTCAGAAAGCATTAATTTACCACAGAAAGAACAAGTATCCAATGGGGATATTTTAATTATAAATAAAAAAGTCAGTAGAAAAGAGGCTATTGATAATGCATTTGAATATGAAAAGTATACCAAAGTAATATTTACGGATCTTAGGAAGATAGCACATAGCGCCAGCTATGCAGCATCTATAGATAACAACGTCGAGACTTTTTTATTCTTAGACATCCTTCACGAATCCCTTTCGTTAAAATTAAAGAATTATAAAATCGATCCTGATAAGAAAATTCACGTACCCGCCATAGAAAAAATAATAGAACAATTAAGAGCGAGGATTAATAATCATAGCTACAAAGCGGAAAGCTATAACACCAACCCCTTCAAGCCATTAAAGTATACAATGCAGCAAAGGGCTATCCTCGATGTTGCTATAGCTTATGCAACAAGTGAAATAAAAAAATCAGCAGATCAAAGTTATAACAACATGTTTGGCAGAGAATTAATGTCAGCATCAGTAGAATCTTCAGAAGAAGAAAGTGACAAATCGAACCGGGATAATATCATTGAGAAGATAAGTGAAATTCACGACGAAATAGATAACATTCTTTTTGAGCAAGATAGAGATAATGAAGGAAAAGCGGTCTCTATAAGCTCACTGCTTACCCAGGAAATTCCTCTTCAATCATTGCTTAAAGAAGTATCATCAAAAAATGAAGAAATAACACCACAATTGCTAAGAAGGGACTGGGATGTACATACATTTCCAGATGAAATAATTGATATTGAAAATCTCATAACAGCCATTGAAAAATGGCAATCTTCTTTCCTGGAAAACAGGAATAGCATATTAGATAATAATGTATATGAAGAAACTATATCTATAATTTCGAAAGAGATCCTGGATATAGTGAGCAACGATAAAATAGAGAAAACAAAATCACTAAACGCTATAAAATCACGAAACAGAAAAAAAATACGTGATCATCAAAAAGAACTTCTTGTAGCCTGGTTTCATGACGATAAATATGAAACATCCGATATTGAAGAAAAAATACGTAAAATACAGATCGAAAACTTATTTGTGAGTTTTGTAGAAAATAAAAACAAAGACTACAAAAAATTAATAACTAAAATAAACCTGAAGATGCTAACTCCAGATACAGGGGAATCAGAACTATGGAGTATTCAACAAGCAAAATATTTTGCTTTGAAATTTGAAAGAAAGAACACACCCTTTACACTTTCTCACGATGATGCAGTGAAAAAGTTTAACGAAATAACAAATAAGCCAAGCAATCGTGGGCAGGAACTTATGCAAACCTCTGCTATTGTTTGGTATTTAAGACGGCATAGCGAAAAGTTAAAACATTCAAAGAAATCACTAAAGAGAGGATTCATTGCTTTAAGTGCCGAAAAAGAATTTTACTCTGCTTTGAAAAAAATCAGTAACGAAAGAGAAGAAAAAAGTGAGTACTCAAGTATAAGTAATATCGCTAATAGCAACGTTTTCCTGGAACAGGATCCTAACGAAAATAGCTCCCCTATTAATAAAATGTTTGTACAAATATTAGATGCAATAACTGGCAAGACAACCAGGACTTATAATGTGAAGAAAGGGGATGAAACAATAACATATGAAGCAAAAGATGGAAAAACCGCTTTTTATGACCAATTTATCCGCTATAAAAAGGAGAGTTTAGGTAAAGAAAAGGAAGCGTTATCTGAACATGCATTTCATCGTTCATCCGTGACACTGCTTGAAAACAATAGTCCTGTTACAGAAAGCTACAGCTATAAAATTCAAATCCACAACCATCGAAATAAAGTGTTCAAATCAATATATGACAAACCTGATGGGTACATATCTTTTGCCAAGATAGAAAGTGGGAAATGGTTTGTTATCAGCACAGTTGGTATGAATATTTTGATTAAACCTTTACCAGGGCCTCCTCCTATAAAAGGAGATCAAGATTTTAATATGCATAAAAATTCTATATCCGCATTTATCGATGAATTATGGGATGATAAACCCATACATTCACCACAGGCGGGGGATAATTTTGAAAGCGCACAAGGAATGACTTACCATTATGAATATAAATTCAAATATGATACTAAAAAAAGAGATCACAGCACTCTTTCATCATTTACACAAAGAGAAGTGGAAAAACTACTGCTTGATATGGTCGAGGTCTATAAAAATACGTTGAGAGATACTGAATGGTGGGAATATATGAGCGCAATGCTCCCGGGCTTTGAACTCTTACAACGCCTGTCCCATGATGCGGACTATAGCCCTAAACTATCGGAATATGCTTTCGAAGTGTTAGAATTAGCCTTTATGCTTGCCAGTTTAGGAATTTCTGTAAGTTCACTAAGTAAAAAAGCAGTTATAGCAATTTCATCAGCATTCATGAAGGCAAAAGCTAAAGGGATTGCAGGAAAAGCATTAATTAAAATAGTTTTAACTGAAGCAGCTGCACAGATTAGAAAATTCGATTTATCCCTAGCAAAATTGATGGCTAGAATATCATTATATTATATTTCCCCACTACCCTTCCTTGATGATGCGGCCATATTTGGCGTAAGAAAAATAATGAAAAGCCCTAATAAAATGTTGCTTGGCAAAGCAATTAACCCTGCAAGTTTCCGTACCACAGGAAAAAAAATGTTGCGTGTAGAGAACGCCACACCAAACAACCAACCTGCCAAGGTGTTTGACCCTAAAAACTACCAAGGTGTGGACTTCACTAATCTCCCCCCTGCTGAAAGGAAAGCAAGATTACTGGAGGCTTATGACCCTTCGAGATCTCAATGGGATGGTGGACGTAACATTGATAGGGCACTGCCAGAAGCCAAAAAATTTGATCTTATGGAAGCAGAAAGTGAGCTTTTAGATACAACCAGAATTTTCGACGCCAATGGCGATGACACCTTAAAAGGAGGTATCGTCGCTCTAGGAAAGAAACATGCCCTACATCTCAATGATAACGATTTAATTGACGCCTATAAGGTATTAACCGATAACAATGATGACACACTGGATTTATTGAAAAATTTGAGAACAAAATATGAAAACTCACCTGATGAGGTGAAAAAATTTTTCATGGATGAATTTAGATTAAATGATGAAGATGCAACGTTGTGTGCAGATAATTTCTTTAACGCAATGGATAAAACTCAAGATGTGGTGGAATATACAAAAGCTGTTAATTTAGAAAATGTTTGGCTAAGCAACACCGATAATTACCAAGGTTTTACTGTTGGTGGTGACCCGATGAAGCGGATTATGATCAACTATAAAAGCTTAAACGATGGAAAAATGAAAAGAACAATGCTGCATGAGTCTAGTCATCATGGAGCCAGAACCGGAGATTATTTTTACCATGCCGATGTCACTCCTGGCACGGGCTATAGTGATATTCCAGGCAGTATACGAAAGTCATTACACAAGGGTTTAGCCGGAGATGACATTGGTGTGGCATTATTTAAGCGCACGGAAGATCCATCGCAGGCGAAATATCTCAATTCAATAGAAAATGAATTAGGCCCTGACGTGATTACACGTAATGGAGAAACAGTAATCCTTAATACGGAGGCTTTCGACGCAGAGATGGCAAAACAGCTAGGAATTAAGAATAACAAACAACTACCTTTTGACGAAAGAATGGCTGCTGAAAATAGATTGCGAGCTGTTCGAGACACAATGGCAGATGTCTTAACTGATGGAGAACAATCTGTGAGCTTTATCTTAAAAAGTAACGCAGACACCTTGGCCTTTACTGTTCAAGCCATGGCGCAGAGATTTTTCCCTAGCCATAATATCATTAAGAGAAGTATAGGCGTCCCACAAGACCAGAACAGTGATAAAAGCATGATGCATCTATGGATCTATTTGTCAGCCAGACTGGCGAAAAAACAATGATTATTGGCAGGCCATTTACATGGCCTGCTTTTTTAATGCCAAATCACCAATCCCACCAAACTCACCACCACTAACCCGCACAGTGAACTGGTCAGAATAAACTGCCCGCGCACCCGCTGGCAGCGGCGGATGAACTCATCGTCGTGGTGATCAAGATAACGCCGCGCCCAGATGTAGCGCACCAGCCGTACCTGCTTGCTGGGTTGACCGTGCGAAGTGAAAAATCCTGCGCCATCCACGTACTGGTACAGCAACGGATCGCAGCCGCGCAGCACCGCCAGCAGCGCTCGCAACGAAGAGAAATACCGCGCCATATTTACCAGACAAACCACACACAATGCCCAAAAGAGCGCGATAGTGCTGATCATGTTTACCTCCCGGCTGCGCTGTGCTCATCGCCAGACATCAGTGTTGTCGTTGTTGTTGTTGTGACCTGGCCCGGCCAGAAACCCTGCCAGCTATTTTTAGTGTAGGAGAAACGAGAAAATTTTTTCCAGCGATGTTTAGCGTTTCACACAACAGGAGCGCGACCTTTTTTGATCTACCTCACAGGCAAGCTGGGTTCTACAGGATTTTTAACACAACGGTCTATAATCAAGGTATAACAATAAGCTGCCGTTACCTGAGGCAACGCCCTGATGGCACAGCTTTATAACGGATGGCACCATCATTGACACGGCAGGCGCGTGGGTTGCCATCATGAATCTCGAGGAAGGAGTAATATCATGGCTTATAAACACATCCTGATTGCAGTCGATCTCTCTCCGGAAAGCCAGCTGTTGGTAGACAAGGCAGTTTCTCTGGCACGCCCTTACGATGCCAAAATTTCGTTGATTCACGTAGACGTAAACTATTCCGATCTCTACACCGGCCTGATTGACGTCAACTTAGGTGACATGCAAAAACGCATCTCCGAAGAGACACACACCGCGCTGAAGAGCCTCTCTGCCAATGCCGGCTATCCGGTGACGGAAACCCTGAGCGGCAGTGGTGATCTTGGTCAGGTGCTGGTTGATGCCATCAAAAAATATGAAGTGGATTTGGTCGTGTGCGGTCACCATCAGGACTTCTGGAGCAAGCTGATGTCCTCTGCACGCCAGCTGATCAATACCGTGCACATCGACATGTTGATTGTGCCGCTGCGCGACGAAGAAGACGAATAAAGAACCGGGCGGCGTAAAAGCCGCCCGTTTTATTTACGCCAGCGGCGGATAGATATCAAACCGATGACTTTTAGTCGTTACCGCATCCTGCGTGACCACGCCGGCTAACGGCTCTGCATAATCAGGCCGCTTCACCACAATGCGTTTTTTCGCCAGCCTGCGTGCCGGTTCCAGCAGCGCATCAGCATCATCATCAGCCCCTACCAGCGACTGAAACACACGCATCTCTTTCTTCACTAACGCACTTTTCTGCTTGTGCGGATACATCGGATCGAGATAAACCACGTCCGGCTGCGGTGTAATTTCGCTCAACGCCACCTGGCTGGCAACATGCAGCAGCGTCAACCGCTCGCGCAGCCAGCCGCCGATCTCAGCATCCTGATATCCACGCTGTAAGCCATCGTCCAGTAGCGCAGCCACCACCGGATGGCGTTCCAGCATGCGTACCCGGCAACCTAATGCCGCCAGTACAAATGCATCGCGTCCGAGTCCTGCGGTCGCATCCACCACATCCGGCAGATAACCGCCTTTGATGCCCACGGCTTTTGCTACTGCCTCACCACGACCACCGCCGAAGCGGCGACGGTGCGCCATCGCGCCAGAAACGAAGTCGACAAAGATCCCGCCGAGCTTCGGTTCATCTCGCTTGCGCAGTTCCAGATGCGTAGCGGTCAGCACCAGCGCCATCGGGTGAGTTTCATCCTGCTCTAAGCCCCAGCGCTGTGCTAAAGCCAATAAGGCACCGTCTCCGGTGCCTGTTTCATCAACTAAACCAATTTTCACGCGGACGCTTCTTCCCGGATACCGTAGTGATCCAGCATCGCATCCAGCTGTGGTTCACGGCCACGGAAGCGTTTGAACAGTTCCATTGGCGCTTCAGAACCGCCACGCGTCAGAATGTTGTCGAGGAAAGACTGACCGGTTTCGCGGTTGAAAATCCCCTCTTCTTCAAAGCGTGAGTAAGCATCCGCGGCCAACACGTCGGCCCACAGGTAGCTGTAGTAACCGGCGGCGTAGCCACCCGCAAACACGTGGCTGAAGGCGTGCGGGAAGCGACCCCACGACGGGCTTGGCACCACAGCCACCAGGCTTTTCACTTCACGCAGCGTTTCGAGGATTTGCGCCCCTTTCTCTGGGTTGAATTCGGTGTGCAGACGGAAATCAAACAGGCCGAACTCCAGCTGACGCAGGATAAACAGCGCCGCCTGGTAGTTTTTCGCCGCCAGCATTTTATCCAGCATCTCTTTTGGCAGAGGCTCGCCGGTTTCGTAGTGGCCAGAAATAAACGCCAGCGCTTCCGGCTCCCAGCACCAGTTTTCCATAAACTGGCTTGGCAGTTCGACGGCATCCCACGGTACACCGCTGATACCAGAAACCCCAGCCGCTTCGATACGCGTCAGCATATGATGCAAGCCGTGGCCGAATTCGTGGAACAGCGTGGTCACTTCATCATGGGTGAACAGCGCTGGCTTGCCCTGCACGGGACGGTTGAAGTTACAGGTGAGGTAGGCCACCGGTTTTTGCAGTGAACCATCTGCTTTGCGCATCTGACCCACGCAGTCATCCATCCATGCCCCGCCACGTTTGTGTTCGCGCGCGTACAGGTCAAGGTAGAAGCTGCCGCGCAGCTCACCGCTTTCGTCAAACAGATCGAAGAAGCGCACATCTGGATGGTAGACATCCACATCTTTACGCTCTTGCGCAGTGATGCCGTAAATGCGTTTTACTACTTCAAACAAACCGCTGACGGCACGCGCTTCCGGGAAGTACGGGCGCAGCTGCTCATCGCTGATGGTATACAGGTGCTGTTTCTGTTTTTCGCCGTAGTAAGTCAGGTCCCACGGCTGCAACTCCGTAGCACCAAACTCTTTTTCGGCAAAAGCACGCAGGCGAGCCAGCTCTTTTTCACCCTGCGGACGTGCGCGGGTCGCCAGGTCATTGAGGAAGTCCAGCACCTGCTGTGGGTTTTCCGCCATTTTGGTGGCTAAAGATTTGTGGGCGAAGGAGTCGAAGCCCAGCAGCTGAGCCAACTCGTGACGCAGTGCCAGCTCCTCTTCCATGATCGGGCCGTTGTCCCATTTACCGGCATTCGGGCCTTGATCTGAAGCGCGGGTAGAATACGCGCGGTACAGCTCTTCACGCAGTGCTGCGTTATCGCAGTAGGTCATGACCGGCAGGTAGCTTGGGATATCCAGCGTCAGCAGCCAGCCCTGTTGCTCTTTGGCTTCCGCCTGGGCTTTCGCTGCCGCCAGTGCGCTTTCCGGCAGGCCAGACAGCTCACTTTCATTAGTGATCAGCTTGCTCCAGCCCATGGTCGCATCCAGCACGTTGTTGCTGTAGGCCGAGCCTAATTCCGACAAACGTGCAGCAATTTCACCGTAGCGCTGTTGCTTCTCTTTGCTCAGACCGATACCGGAAAGCTCGAAGTCGCGCAGTGCGTTATCAACGGCTTTCTTCTGGGCGATATCCAGCCCGGCATACTGCTCGCCCTCTTTCAGGTCACGATAGGCCTGATACAGCCCTTCATGCTGGCCAACCCAGGTGCTGTACTCAGACAGCAGCGGCAGCGTCTGCTCGTAGGCTTCACGCAGTTCCGGGCTGTTTTTAACGGAATTCAGGTGGCTTACCGGAGAGAAAACGCGACCCAGATGGTCGTCCACTTCCGCCAGCGGCTGAACCAGGTTATCCCAGCTGTACGGTGCGCCCTGCGCAACCACTTTTTCTACCTCAGCACGGCACTGCGCCAGTAACTCAGTGACCGCAGGGACGACATGTTCAGGTTTGATGGCAGAGAAAGGTGGCAGGGTAAAAGGCGTGAGTAACGGATTGGTCATAGCGCTGTCCTTGTATCGAAGTATGGGGCGCGGGGTCCGCGCAACGCAATTCCACTAACATGCGGCTAAGTGTAGTGAAAATCAATGGCAGCAGGGGATGAGAGGCGCGCCAACGGGCGGAAAAACGCTTCTTTACAGTCTGTTTGCTAAACTCCGCCCTTCAAACAAAGGGATACTGAGCAGGCCATCGCTGCTGCCACTCGCCGCTGGAGATTACCCCGCATCTGTACGCCATCCCTGATATAATCCTCCGCCACAATCGGTTCTCATGCTTTTTCCTGCCATATCGCGGTGCGATAGCCTGTGGGGTAATCCGTGGGGTAATTTTTGTGCAAAAATTGACTCAACATCAATTAAATTACTTTATATTCAACAGGATAAGACAGAATGCTTAGTTATCGCCACAGCTTTCACGCTGGCAACCACGCCGATGTGCTGAAACACACCGTTCAGAGCCTGATTATTGAATCGCTGAAAGAGAAAGAGAAACCGTTCTTCTATCTCGATACCCATGCGGGCGCGGGTCGCTATCAGCTGAGCGGCGAACACGCCGAACGTACCGGAGAGTATCTCGAAGGGATTGGTCGTATCTGGCAGCAGCCGGACGCACCTGAGCTGCTGGCACCGTGGCTTTCCGCAGTGAAATCGCTGAACCACAGCGGTAACCTGCGCTACTACCCAGGCTCACCGCTGATTGCCCGTCACCTGCTGCGTGAAGACGACAAGCTGCAGCTGACTGAACTGCACTCCAGCGACTATCCGCTGCTGCGCAATGAATTCAGTAAAGATGCGCGCGCACGCGTAGAGCGTGCTGATGGCTATCAGCAGCTGAAATCAAAACTGCCACCGCCATCGCGCCGTGGTCTGATCCTGATTGACCCGCCGTACGAAATGAAAAGCGACTATCAGGCCGTGGTTAAAGGGATTCAGGAAGGCTACAAACGCTTCAACACCGGCATTTTCGCACTGTGGTATCCGGTTGTGATGCGCCAGCAGATCAAACATATGCTGCGCGATCTGGAAGCTACCGGCATCCGTCGCATCCTGCAAATCGAGCTGGCGGTTCGCCCAGACAGCGATCAGCGCGGTATGACTGCCTCCGGCATGATTGTGATCAACCCACCGTGGAAGCTCGAGCAGCAAATGCGTGACCTGCTGCCGTGGCTGCACAAGACTTTGGTGCCAAACGGCAACGGCCACACCAAAGTAGAGTGGATTGTGCCAGAGTAAGACCTGACCTGCGGCGTGGATAGCGTGGTGCATCAAGGCAGTTGTTTATTTAAACAGCAGCACTATAATTGTAGCAACGTTACTACAATTGTGGGGATGACAATGCCAATCACAACCTACTCCAGTCGCAGCTTTAATCAGGCGGTCTCTTCCGCCAAAAAAGCCTGTGAAGAAGGCCCGGTCTACATCACCGATCGCGGTAAACCTGCACACGTCTTGTTAACCTACGAGGCGTATAAAAAACTGACGGATACCCGCAGAAACATCCAGGATTCGCTGGTTTATCCGGAGGCGGCTGAGATTGCTTTTGAGCCTGGTGGCATAGACATTGAATTCAGGGATATCGACTTTTCATGAGATATCTTCTTGATACCAATGCCGTCTCTGAACTGCGGAAGGCGCGCACCGCCAGAATCAATCTCAATTTCTCTCGCTGGACAGAAACCGTGGATGCCGGAGATCTGTTTCTGTCCGCCATTACCCTGCTCGAAATTGAACGCGGTATTCTGCTGCTTAAACGACGCGATCCGCTCCAGGCTGCCCATCTTCGCAAGTGGTTCGAAAATCTGCTGTTAGTCGAGTTCCACGACCGTATTTTACCCGTCGATAAAATGGCTGCGCTGTATTGCGCGAAGCTACATGTGCCAGATCAACGCTCTGCGAATGATGCCCTGATTGCTGCCACCGCCTTCTGTAACGATATGGTTGTGGTCACCAGGAACACCAAAGATTTCGAGGGATTAGGGGTTACGCTGCTTAACCCGTGGCTTGATCCCGAAGCCGAAACACCAGCATAACCGGGAGCCTGTGCTCCCGGTTTTTCAAAACTCAAACACGGCAAAATCCTGCGCCAGTTCTGTGGCGGGAAACACCGCCTGGCACTCGGCCAACAGACGTTCTTTATCTTTCGCGATATAGCGTGAGCTGAAATGGGTCGCAATCAAGCGCTTCACCCCTGCCTGTTGAGCAACGCGTGCCGCCTGAACGGTGGTGGAGTGCCCGCGTCCGTTGGCTTTCTCCTCCATTGCCGCTTCCAGCGTGGTTTCATGCACCATCAGATCCGCGCCCGCCGCCATGGAGAGCGCCGCGTCACAGGGCGCAGTATCACCAAACAGCGCCAGTACTTTGCCTTTCGTGGAAGGTCCAAGGTAGTCCGCACCGTTGATCACCCGCCCGTCTGGCAGCGTCACGGTTTTGCCCGCTTTTAAATCCTGGAACCACACGCCACGCGGTACGCCTTCTGCCTTCAGCCGTGCCGCATCCAGAAAGCCCGGCTTGTCATATTGCTCAACCCGATAGCCATAGCACTCCACCACATGGTTCATCGGCCAGGCAGTTACGCGGAACTCGCCGTCATCCACAATCAATCCGGCTTCAATCTCGACGATCTCAAACGGAAAGGTGACAAATGAGCTGCTCAGCGTCAGGGCGGTTTCAATAAAGGCGCGAATGCCTTTTGGCCCATACACGGTTAACGGCTCCGGGATCGAGGCCATCGAACGGCTGGTGAGCAAGCCCGGCAGACCAAAGATATGGTCACCGTGCAGGTGGGTAATAAAGATCTTCTGTAGCCGGCCTGGCTTGAGCGCGCTGCGCATAAACTGATGCTGGGTGGCTTCACCACAGTCAAACATCCAGCTATCACCCCGTTCGTTGCGGGTCAGCGCGATGGCGGTTACGTTACGTTGCAGGCTTGGCGCCCCTGCGCCAGTGCCGAGAAATGTCAGTTGCATGCTATGCTTCCCTTTTAGCGGAATGTAAATTTAAACCTCTTCCAGCTATAGGTGCAATCTTTGTGCTGGCCGCTGCGGCGGCGTTACACTCTGTTCCACTCCCTCTATTAACTGAACGGACACACCATGACCCGACATTACGATTACCTCGCCATCGGCGGCGGCAGTGGCGGCATTGCTTCAATTAACCGTGCGGCGATGTATGGCCAGAAATGCGCCCTGATTGAAGCGAAAGAGCTGGGCGGCACCTGCGTTAACGTTGGCTGTGTGCCGAAAAAAGTGATGTGGCACGCGGCGCAGATTGCCGAAGCTATCCACCTGTATGGCCCGGATTATGGCTTTGATACCACCGTAAATCATTTTGACTGGCAGCGTCTGGTGGCCAATCGTAGCGCCTATATTGACCGCATCCACACCTCTTACGACAACGTACTGGGCAAGAACAAGGTGGATGTCATTAAAGGCTTTGCCCGCTTTGTGGATGCACATTCGGTTGAGGTTAACGGTGAAATTATTACCGCGAATCACATTCTGATCGCCACCGGTGGCCGCCCGGTCCAGCCCGATCTGCCTGGGGCAGAATTCGGCATTGATTCCGATGGCTTCTTCGAGCTGGATGCACTGCCAAAACGTGTGGCCGTCGTCGGCGCAGGTTATATCGCCGTCGAACTGGCTGGCGTCGTTAACGCGCTAGGCGCAGAAACGCACCTGTATGTCCGTAAACATGCGCCGCTGCGCAGCTTCGATCCCCTGCTGAGTGAAACGCTGGTTGAGGTGATGAACACCGAAGGCCCGACCCTGCACACCCATGCCACGCCAAAAGCCGTGGTGAAGAATGCAGATGGCAGCCTGACCCTACAACTGGAAAATGGCGATGAACAAACGGTAGATTGCCTGGTATGGGCGATTGGTCGTGAACCCGCCACCGACAATCTGAACATTGCCGCCGCAGGCGTAGCGATCAATGACAAAGGCTACATTCAGGTAGATAAGTTCCAGAATACCAACGTGTCTGGCGTGTATGCCGTGGGGGATAACACCGGTGCCGTTGAATTAACGCCGGTTGCCGTTGCCGCAGGCCGCCGTCTCTCTGAGCGCCTGTTTAACAACAAGCCAGATGAACACCTCGACTACAGCAATGTCGCCACCGTGGTCTTCAGCCACCCGCCGATTGGCACCGTAGGCTTAACCGAGCCCGAAGCGCGTGAGCAGTATGGCGACGACCAGGTGAAAGTGTATAAATCGGCCTTTACTGCGATGTATACCGCCGTGACCCAGCACCGCCAGCCGTGTCGCATGAAGCTGGTGTGCGTTGGCCCGGAAGAGAAGATTGTCGGTATTCACGGCATTGGCTACGGCATGGATGAGATGCTGCAAGGCTTTGCGGTGGCGTTAAAAATGGGCGCGACGAAAAAAGACTTCGATAACACCGTGGCGATCCACCCCACCGGTGCGGAAGAGTTTGTGACCATGCGCTAAGCCCTCTCTCACACTTTGTGTCCTGCAAAACTGGCTCAACCGGGCCAGTTTTTTTCTCTCAATAGTGCTATTCGCCCTCCACCAAAATGGCGGTTAAAGCGGAAATCCTGCCTGCATCTGCTCCAGCAAAAAGGCCACCAGCAGGCGGATTTTGGGTAACTGCTGCCGGTCGGCAAAGGTGAGAATATGCACCGGCATGGCGGGTGGCGTGCAGTCCGGGAGTAGCACTCTCAGCTTCCCTGCCTGAACGTCCTCAGCCAGCAGGACTTCCGGCTGCATAATAATCCCCAACCCCTTCAATGCAGCCTGGCGTAAAGCCTCGCCATTATTGATTGCCATGACCAGATTCACCGGCACTTTAACCGCCCGACCGTGCTGTTCAAATCCCCATTCATGGCCCGCACTGGGATGGGCAAACCCCAGGCAACGATGCTGCTGCAATTCATGGGGTGAGGCCGGAACACCGGCACGCTCCAGATAAGCCGGCGACGCGCACACCAACGAGCGATACACCGGCAATGGCCGTGCGACCAGCGAGTTCATCTGCTCCAGAGGGCCGATATGAATGCGCACATCAATGCCTTCATCCGCCATATCCAGCGCCCGGTCACTCAGCACTAAATCCACCGTAACCTCGGGCCACTGCGCCAGGAACTGTGCCAGCAGGGGCGTGAGTACGTGTACGCCTAAGGAAACCGGACAAGCCACTTTAAGGTGACCCCGCGCTGACTGTTGCAGGCTCAACGCCGCTGACTCTGCATCATCAATATCCGCCAGAATTTGGCGACAACGTTGATAATACTCCTGACCAAATGCCGTCAGGCTTTGGCGGCGCGTGGTGCGATTGAGCAAACGCGTGCCGAGATGCTGCTCCAGCCCCTTAATATGCAAACCTATCATCGTTCCACTCAGGCGCAGTGTTTCTGCCGCCGCCGTAAAACTGCCCTGCTCGACCACCCGGACGAACACGCTCATGCTCTGTAATTTATCCATGATTACCTAGTGTGGCTTGTAGATGATGCAAACAAAACGGCGTTTATCCATTCAGCGTTTTCAATTTAAATCAGGCTTCACTGTTTGAGGAGCCGAAAATGATTTCAAATCCTGAATTACGTCAGCGCGGGATGGCGCTGTTTAACGCCCTGTATGGCAGCGGAGCCGGTCAGGCGCTGGAAGAGGATATGGCCGGGTTATGTCCTGATTTCACCGATATTTCTATTGAGTGGGCGATGGGCGGGATCTTGTCGCGGAGTGGTTTAGACCACCTGACGCGGGAGCTGGTGGTGATCGCTTCCTGCGTCACGCTCGGTCACACCGTGCCGCAACTGCGCGCACATACGCAGGCCGCGCTGAATGCCGGTGCCACGCGTGAGCAGATCATTGAAACCATCCTGCAACTGCTGTTCTACGCGGGCGGAGCCGCTGTGCGGAACGCGCTGGTGAATGTGCGCGATCTCCTTAACCCCACAGAAACCACAAACTCGGGTGTAAAATAAATGAACATATGATCTAAATAAAATCATATGTTAAATCGTAGTCAACGCCAGGTTAACAAATAATTAGTGACTTAGCTCTCTGTTATGCCTTTATTTGCTATCTGCAACCATTTTAGCCCTGTATCTTTTGTTCTATTAGTGTTCGTTTGTTTAATGGTGTCGATTGGCGTTTACCGCTGAAGGCACCCGCACTTTGCAAAACAGACTCAACCAGCGGAACGAGGAGGCGACAGTGGAATACGGTATCGACGCCAGTAAATCGGCAGGACAGGAACGCTTTTACACGATCTATCTGATTATTATTGCCTGTATCGGCTGGTCGCTGGCGTCTTATGACGTCAACCTGCTGGTGCTGGCGCTACCGGACATCGCTCGGGAACTGCGGATCAACGAGCAGATGCTCGGCATTCTCGGCACCTTTGTCTATGGTGCGCAGTTCATCATTACGCTGCTGGTGGGTTACAGCATGGATCGCGTCGGCCGCAAGCTGTTGTGGATGGTGTGCCTGTGCGGCACCGCGCTATTCACCGGCATGACCTATTTTGTGCAGGATTTCTGGCAACTGGTGGCGGTGCGGGCGCTGGCTTCCGGGCTGGCTTACGCCGAACTGGCCGTGTCGATCACCCTGGTTAACGAACAGCTTCCGGCAAAAAATCGGGGGCTGCTCTACTCAATTGTTCAGGGAGGCTACCCGCTGGGCGTCTTCCTCGCTTCGGGCGTGTATATGCTGTTTGGCGATCACGGCTGGCGCACGGTGTTTCTGTTTGGCGCGCTGCCCATCGCTGCCGTGATTATTGGCCGGGTGTTTATTCGCGAGTCCCACCGCTTCGAAAGTGAAAAGCTACAGCACAAGGAGGCCGACATTAATCCGCTACGGATCCTTCTCAGCTCGCCTCTGCTGCGTAACCGGTTGATCACTATGGGGCTATGCTGGATTTCCTATGGCATTAGCTATGTGGCGACCAACTTTTACATCACCTGGTGGCTAACTGAGCGCAAAGACTTTAGCGGCCATCAGGCCAGCGAACTGATGTTGTGGTGCGGCATCCTCGGTTTCTTCTTCTATATTCTCGGCGGTTGGATCGGCGAGAAAATTGGCCGTAAAAAAGTGATTACTTTTGCCGCGCTGTCTGTTGCCCCACTCTGCCTGCTGTTGTTGTGGTCGACCCAGTTCTGGCTGGTGGTACTGCTCTATTTCCTGATTTTCCAACTGACCAACGGCATCTGGGCCGCGGCGGGCTATGTCTACCAGAGTGAAAGCTTCCCTACCCACGTGCGTGGCACCGCCATCGGCATTCTTTCTGCCATGATGGTGCTGGGCTTTATGCTCGGCAGTGCCTTGTGGACGCTGGCTTCCAGCCTGAATAGCCCGTCAGCCACCTGGATCATCGTGGCAGTGCTTGGCTCGCTGGGTACCTGGCTGACGCTACGTCTGAAGCATATCGAACCCGGCCAGGACATAGATGCCGGATTTGCAGCGCAGGAGCCACGCAATGGATGATCTCTTGCTGCGCTACGGCACGCGTGAGCTGCCGGAAAAAGGTGAAACCATTCGCTTTGGCGACTGGAGTTTTGAACTGGTGGCAGGAGACATTAAAAATATCTGCTTTGCCGGGACCGAGATAGTCCGCGCCATTGGCTATGTGGTACGTGATGCAAACTGGGGCACCTGGCCGCAACAGCACCTGCATCCCACCCTTACCCGCACCGCACAGAGCCTGACATGGCGCGGCACTAGCCACTGCCATACGGAAAACGGCTGCAAGCTGACGATAGTGCGCGAGCTGATCCTGACGCGTGATAACCAACTGCGCTACTCGGCCAGCGCCTGCCCGGATCGCGCCATGGAAACGGCCCGAAGCGGCATTACCGTGCTCTATCCGTTGCAAGGCGTCGCAGGCTCGCCAGTGGCGGTAACAGGCACCGATGGCTCAGTCACTCACGCCCACTTTCCTCTGCTGATTGAACCCTGGCAGCCGTTCCAGCACATCGCGCAGTTGTGCTATCAGCACGCTGCGGGCTGGCTGGTGAACACCGGGTACGCGGGTGAGGTGTTTGAGATGGAAGATCAGCGCGCCTGGTCGGATGGCTCCTACAAAGTCTACTCCCGCCCGCTGGCCCTGCCGTGGCCCTACCGGCTAGCCGCTGAGGAGACGCTAACTCAGTCAGTTTCACTGGCCGTTACGGCTATCAGCCCGGCCAGTAAAGCCTTACCCGCGCTCCACCCCATAGATGCACGCAATACCCTGCCCGCTACCGGCCTGCTGCTGACGGAGGCGCAGTGCGAAGAGCCGCCGCACGTAGTGGATGCACTTGCAGCGCTACGGCCTCAGCATCTGCTCGCGCACTATAACCCTGAGCAAAATAGCCCACACTGGCTGGCAACCCTGGCATGGATTAAGCGACAGAGTCAGCTACCACTGCTGCTGGAGTACGTATTACCGGTGCGGCAAGGAGAAGATTTCCGTCCTGCGCTGGTGTTATTACAACAGCAGTTGGCCGAGGCGCGCTTGCAGCCCGATGCGCTGATCCCTTCACCTGCGCCCGATATGACCTCAACGCCGCCAGGGAGTGAATGGCCCTGGACACCCGCTCTGGAGGCGATCTACCGCACCACGCGGGAACTGTTCCCTGACTGCTCGCTCGGTGGAGGGATGCTGAGTTACTTCACGGAGCTGAACCGCAAACGCCCACCGCTCGGCCTGACCGATTTCATCACCCACGCCACCTGCCCGATTGTGCATAACGCGGATGACCGCTCAGTGGTGCAAACGCTGGAATCACTGCCTTACATCACCGCCACAACGCGATCGTTCATCGGTCGTCAGATGCCCTACTATCTCGGCCCGTCGATGATCAGCATGCGCAGCAACCCTTACGGCAGCCACGTTTATGCAAATCCGCAGCAGCGGCGGTTAACCATGACTCATGAAGATGTGCGTCAGCGCGGCCTGTTTTTTGCCAGCTATCTGGTGGGCTATATGGCGGGGATTGTCGATGCGGAGGTCAGCCACTGGTGCCCGGCGGCGCTGTGCGGTTCCCTTGGCTTGCAGCCGTTGTTGAGCAGTAACCCGACACGCTGGCCCGCCTGGTATGTGGTGCACTGGTTTGCTGCCCATGCGGGTCAACGCTGGAGAGCAGAGACGCCGCAACAAGGCGCGGTGGCGATCGTGATCGAAAACGGTGAGCAAGATCCGATCTGGCTGATCGCCAATCTCAACGATCGCGCGGTGGCGATCCCCCTGCCTGAGGGATCGGTACAACAAAGCTGGTCGCTGGACAGCTACGGCTACCGGGAAAAACAGCGCCCGCTGAGCGGCACCATTTTTACCCTGGAAGCCTGTGCCGTATGCGAGCTGACTATTGGGTCATATTGAGGATGGTACGGATGTTCTGCGCGGTGGTGGCGATGATATCAATCGCGCCGGTGCGCAGCGCACCGAGGATCGCCATCGCTTTGGTGTTTTCTGAAGCGATGGCAATCACGCAGGGAATTTTGCGCAGCTCATCAATACTCAGGCCAATCACTCTGTCGTTCATCACCGTATCCACATGCTGGCCCTGGGCATTAAAGAAGTCATAGCCCGCAATATCCCCGGTGACACCCTGATTCAGACTGGCATCAATGATTTCATGCGGGGTAAACCAGCCCAGCTTCACCATGTAGCTGTTTTCGTTCATATCGCCGATGCCGACCAGTGCGATATCGGCTTTACGTGCGCGATCCAACGTCTCTTTAATCGTGCCATTCTGCATAAACGCGTCTTTTAACGCGCGATTTTCCACGTAAGCCGGTGCGTACAGGCTTTCGCTGATCCCACCAAATTTTTTCGCCAAGCGGCGGCTGATATGGTCGGCATTAATCGCATCGCCGGGGCGATGGGTACCGCCAATGCCACAGATAAAGTGGCAGTTACGCGTAGGCACCTGGCCCGGATAATCCGCAACGGAAGCCACATTGCGCCCCTGACCCACGGCGACAATCGCGTTGTCTTTCAGGTTCTGTGCCAGATGGCCGGACACCAACGCGGCGACCTGACGACGCTGCTCTTCGCCATCCTGCAGATCGAGGGCAATCAGCGCGCGTTGCAGTTGGGGAAAACGATCCAGCAGCTGTTGTTCCAGGCGGGTACTGAACACCGGGTGATAGCGAACATTGATCTCAACGATCCCTTCTTCCCGCGCACGCTTCAGCAAACGACCCACTTTGATGCGCGAAATCCCAAATTTCCGCGCGATCTCCTCTTGGGTGATCTCATCCTGATAGTAGGCTACTGCAATTTCTGTCAGCAGTTCAAAGTCCTGAGATTGCGTGTTTTTATCCATCTTTTACCTTCTGGCAGCGGCAGGCAGCCTGAAAAGGTTCAGGCCTATCTGGACAGGAGTTATATCATTGATGCGGCTCATATCGCCAGGCATTGGCGCTGAGCCGCAGAGAGGGTCACGCTTTAGCGGCGAATAGCATCGATCTTCAACATGCGGGCAATCACAATATCCAGCTCTTTCTGGTCGAAGATCTGTTTCCAGTCAGGTTTAACGATCTTCTCACGCCCGTACTCCATGGCGATCATGCAGGCATCCGAGAATGGGTTCGTGGCGCGGAAAGCCACCGCCAGCGCAATTTGAATATGGCCGTACAGCATCGCTTTAGCCGCTTCTTCCGGTACACCGCTGTGTTTTACCGTTTCGTCCAACGCCTCTTTCATAAACGCCCCCACCATACAGGCAACGGTTTCAACCAGCGTCGGTTCGAGGTAGGCAAGCTGTGTGACCGTAACCCAGTGTACCTGCTCTACCGGGCCATACATCACTTTGATGACGTTGCTCAGTTCGGCCTTCTGCTCTGCACTACCGGCCTCATAGGCGGCGGCAACGTGCTGTAGCGCGGCGACGCCGCCAAAAGCATCGGCGTGCTCTTCTTTGGTGTAACGCTCAAGGAAGACGGAAGGATGACACGGGTGCGCCACGGCATACTCAATATCTGCTCGTTGGGCGATCAGGTTGGCGTAAGCCGCAGCGGGATCGAGGGTCAGCAAGATGGCACCGCTTTTCATCTGTGGCACCACACTTTCAGAGACTTTGCCCAGTACGATATCGGGTACCGCCAGGATCACCACATCGCTCAGGGGGACCACGCTGTTAGCATCCGAAATTTCACGCCCTTCTGCCGCCACGCGCTGCTGGCCTTGTGGCGCACTTTCGCAATAGAACATCTGATAGTCACTACGTTGCAGATTGGCGGAGATACGCATCCCCATTTTGCCACCGGCACCAATCACGCTCACGGTTTTGATCTGGCTCATCGTTACTTCTCCTGATTCTGTTTACTACGTAAGAATTCGACGGTACGGGCGGTCCATTCGGCTTCACGCTCGCAGGTAGTCACGGCATCTTCCTGCCAGGGCAACCAGTGTTCGACAATCTGGCTGATCCCCCGCTCCTGCGGGCGCACTGCCGCAATCATCGCGTCATAGTCCAGTAACCCACTGCCCATGGGCGCACCGCTAAAGGTGAAACCGACCCAGCCATCGCGCCGGGTAAATGCAAAGTCTTTGATATGCAGATTGCCAACGCGCGCAGCCGTATTGGCAATCACATGCGCGGGCAGCTCCAGCCCGGCGACGCAGTTAGCCGGATCGAGACACACCGCCAGCCAGGGTGACAGGAAGCGGTTGATCACCGCCATCAGCGTGGTGCTGCTCACCTGCTCATAGGTTTCCAGGCACAGCTTCACCTGCTGGCGCGCAAAATCAGGCAGCACTTCGGCAATCAGCTCTGTGGCCTGCTCCGGAGTAGGCCGCAGCGTGGCGCTGTTAAACATCGAGCGAATAATTTTTGCCCCCAGCCGTTCAGCCAGTTGCAGATAGCGACGCAGGTGCTCACTCTCCAGCCCACGCGTACCCAGTTCCAGCGTGATGCCAAGGCGATCCGCCTGCTGTTTCAGGGCATCCAGCTCCTCATCACGCCAGTTTTCCAGACCGGGATAATCGCAAATCTGAAACAGCGATAAATCGAGAGCGGCGGTCTGCTCCAGCATCTGCGCCAGCGTTAAGGGCTGCGGTACTCGTGCGGACATGCGCCAGAAAAAGGCGTAAGTACTCAGGCCGATCTGGCTCATAGCGCACCAGCCTGTGCCAGGGTGCTGGCTTCATCAATGATGCGTTTAAGCGCGGCGGTATCATGGGCAAAACGTCCGAGGAACAGGCCATCCACATCCCCTCCGAGGCGCTGAATCAACCCCGGTCCGGCGCTGCCACCGTAAATCACCCGATGGGAAATACCCGGCGGGGTGGCCAGTTGTTGCAGGCCAGCGCACACCGCGCGAATGTAGCTGTCGGGGGCGGGTTGCGGTGCGCCAATCGCCCATTGCGGCTCATAGGCAAACAGAATTTCACCCTGCAACTGCTGCGCGACGGCTTGGGCCAGCGCTTCGGCAAACTGTTGCTCACACAGTGCAATCGCCTGCTGCGGTGAGCCTGGCATCGCTTCACCAATGCATAAAACCGGCGTTAAACCATGAGTCAGGGCTTGCGCGACCTTGGCCGCAATTTGTGTGGCATCTTCGTTGAAATAGCGACGACGTTCGGCATGGCCGATCTCAGCCAGCGTGCCGCCCAGTTCCTGTAGGGTGCTGGCACTGACTTCACCCGTCCAGGCTCCGTTTTCCGCCTGACAGATGTTCTGCCCGCCAAAACGCACTGGCGTGCCATGAAAAATCTCTGCAACCGCAGGGATCGCGGGGAACGAAGGCAAGATAAATAGCCCGATTTCGCCCTGCTGAATGGCCGGATGCTGGCGCGCTAGCGCTGCCACTTCACGGCACCATTGCAGGGTCTGCTGATAGCCAAAGTACATTTTCAGGCTGACGCCCAGCCAAATTACAGGTTGTGTCATCCCTTGCTCCTTAAACCGGGGTTTTGTCGTGCAGCAAACTGCCAACCGTGTTCACAATCAGCGCCAGTGAGATGGCTCCTGCGTCCGGCGTCCCGAGGCTTTTTTCCGCCAGTGGACGTGCCCGGCCCATTTTGGGTAACAGCTGCGCCGTCGCCTGTGCTGCGTCATGCGCCACCGTGGCCGCCTGTTGCCAGGCATCGCTCAGGCTGGCACCTTGCGCTACCGCCTGGCTCAGATGGTCACTAAACGGCACCAGCACATCTACCATGGTTTTATCGCCCGGCTGGGCTTTACCAAAGTGCATGATGCCTTCACGCGCATGGCGCACCCCAGTGGCTACGCGGCTGGCATCCGGCTCCTGCTGATCGCCCAACGCAGTGCCGATGGCGGTTAACGCCACACCCCACAGTGCGCCAGACGTGCCGCCCGCCTGATCGGCCCACGCATCAGCGGCACGGCACAACAAAGTCCCTGCACCTGCGCCGCGAGCGGCAACCTCACGGGCTTTAGCCACGGCACCCAGCACACCACGCTCCATGCCAATGCCGTGATCGCCATCGCCTGCAACGGCATCGATCCGCCCTAATTCTTCAGCACTGGACTGAATTTGCTGCGCCATGGCTTCCAGTAGCAACAGCACTCGCTGCGCACTCTGTTGCGATACGGCAGAGGCTTCAGGTAGCGTCTCCTGCACCGGTTCTTCTCGCTCTGCCGGACTGAGGGCTTCCGCGACAATCACACTCCCTTTGCGATAGGCAGGTGCATTGGCCGGGGCGTGCCATAAGGTTTCCAATGTGTCATCCAGCCACATCAGCGTGAGCGAAGCCCCCGCCATATTGAAGCTGGTGACAAACTCACCCACTTCCGGTTCTACCACCGTCACACCGGCGCTTGCCAGCAGCTGTGCCACCCGGCGGTAAACCACAAACAGCTCTTCGTACTTCACAGATCCAAGGCCATTCAGGATGGCCGCTACGCGCTGGCCCTTGGCCGCTGCAACACCGGCAGGCAGCTCACTCAACAGGTTGTCGACGAAAATCTCGGCCAGCACATCAGCACGGGGTACCAGCGTATCCTTAATGCCTGGCTCGCCATGAATACCCATCCCCAGCGCCATATGGCCTTTTTCCACTTCAAACAGCGGATGCGTCGCGCCAGGCAAGGTGCAGCCAGAAAAGGCTACGCCAAAGGAACGCGTGCGCTGATTTGCATGTTGCGCCAGGCGGAAGACCTCTGCCAGATTGTGGCCCGCTTCCGCCGCTGCGCTGGCAACCTTAAATACCGCTAAATCCCCCGCGACACCGCGACGTTTCTCAATTTCGCTCACGCTCGCGCTGGAGATATCATCCGTCACCGGGAGCAACTCGCACGGGATACCATCAGCACGCAGCCGCTCACAGGCCTGGCCGAAGTGCAGTACATCCCCTGCGTAGTTACCAAATCCGAGCAGCACACCACCGCCATTATTCGCCGCCACGGCCACGTTGTAGATCTGCTGAGCAGAAGGCGAAGCGAACAGGTTGCCCATCGCCGCACCGTGCGCTAAACCCTGACCCACCAGGCCTGCGAACGCCGGGTAATGTCCCGATCCACCGCCAACGACAATCGCGACCGTGCCTGCTTTGCTGCGAGTACTGCGTACCACGCCACCCCGAACCTGACGGACTTTATCGGCGTTAGCCGCCACAAATCCTTCGATCAGTTCTGCCGCAAACGCTGAGGGTTGGTTAAACAGGTAAGTCATAATTAATGCTCCTGAACAAAGGGGGTGACGGGCAGAGGTTGGGAACGCTGGCGATTGAGCCACAGCATGAGCAGTGCAGAGAGCAGCATAAAGCCACCCACCACCAGCATCGGCAGGGTGTAGGCACCTGTTGCGTCATGTAACGCCCCCGTGATGTAACCCGCAGAGAATCCGGCGACATTGCCGAGGGTATTAATCAGCGCTATTGCCGCAGCCGCTGACGCACCACTCAGGAACTGGGTAGGCAGTGTCCAGAAGTTAGGTAGCGCCGCAAAAATCGCGCTGGCTGTGACAGCGATAACCAGCATGGTCGCCAGCGGAGAATCCATGTAGAGCGCGAGGGGGACGCTGATACCGCCCACCAGCGCTGGCAGGGCGATGTGCCAGGTTTTACAGCCACGTCTTGCCGCATCACGTGACCAGAACACCATCACCACCGCAGCCACCAGGTAAGGCGCGCCGGTAATGGCCCCTTTTTCCATGATGTTGAAGGTGGTGCCGAACTGCTGCTGGAAGCCGCCGATAATGGTTGGCAGGAAGAACGCGAGCGCGTACAACCCATAGATAAAACCGAAGTAGATCAGGCACAGCGTCCAGACGCGGCCGTTACGCATAATCCCGCGTACGCTGTGGTGGGCCGCCTGGCTTTTCGCCGCATGCTCCGCTTCCAGCGCCTGCGTTAGCCACTGCTTCTCTTCATCATTCAGCCATTTCGCCTGCTGTGGACGATCCACCAGCCAGAACAGCGCCAAAATACCGAGTGCAATGGCAGGCAGGGAAACGCCGACAAACATTACGCGCCAGCCCGCCATGCCAAACAGGCCATGCTGTTCAATCAGCGCTGCCGCCAGCGGGGCACCAAACACCACGGTCAGCGGTTGCGCCAGGTAGAACAGTGAAAGAATGCGGCTGCGCTGATGCGCGGGCACCCAGCTGCTGAGATAAAGAATCGCGCCAGGAAAGAACCCCGCCTCTGCAATACCCAGCAGCACGCGCAAGGTATAGAGCCCCTCAACGCTGCTCACCCAGGCAAACAGCAGTGAGACGATGCCCCAGCTCACCATGATCCGCGCCAGCCAGCGGCGTGCGCCAAAGCGATGCAGCGCCAGGTTGCTAGGCACTTCCAGCAGGATATAACCGATGAAAAACAGGCCAGAGGCGAGGCCAAACTGCAAGGCGGTTAATCCCAGATCTGCCGACATGCCGTTGGGTCCAGCGAAAGAGATAGCAGTGCGGTCGAGAAAGTTAATAAAGAACATCAGCGCGACAAACGGCACCAGACGCCAGCTGATTTTGCGCATGGTGCGCTGTTCTACGTCTTGCTCATTGCGTGATGTCATGGTGGGCCTCGCTTAAAAGTGGGGGATAAGCAAGGGGTACGCAGGGTACGTATCCCATGGTGGTGTCGGAAAGATGTTCTGCTGTACGCATCATTGAGTCCTCTCGGGTCTTCTTGTGTACTGATAACGAACAAATGAACACTACATGTATAATTGAACATCTGACAGATGCAAACCTGAAATTTGTGATCTGACGCATACCCGGTGATTTTTCCTCATAAACCCTGCTCACAGCGCTAATGACCGCAAAAACGCACCACAAAAACAGTGGCTCAGACCACAAAAAGCGACGACCACAAAAAACAAATGAAACTATATTGAACATATGCTCAGTTTTGTGGCAGGCTAAAAATGAAGCTTCAGCCGCCTGCGGTGTTCAGGCCGCTGTACCCTGTAAACTGGTGGAGAAGATCATGAAAACGATTGCAATTGGTGCCGATGATGCAGCTATTGAGCTGAAAAACCTGATTAAAAAGCAGCTGGAAGAGAAGCAGTACGAGGTGCTGGATTACAGTAATGATGCGCGCAATGACCGCCCAATGTACCCGGATGTCGCCTTTGCGCTGGCGACAGCGGTGAAGGAGGGTCATCACGAGCGAGGTATCCTGCTGTGCGGCACAGGGATTGGCGTGGCGATTGTTGCGAATAAAGTGCCGGGCGTACGCGCAGCGCAGTGCCATGACACCTTCTCTGCCGAGCGGGCGCGGAAAAGCAATAATGCCCAGATCATGACAATGGGCGCACGCGTGGTGGGACCAGAGTTGGCGAAAACAATCGTTAACGCCTGGCTGGCATCAGAGTTTGAAGGCGGCGGCTCTACCGCAAAAGTGGATAAGATCGATTACTACGAACAGGCTTGCCAGGCGCATTCCGCCTGATAGCGACTCGCCTTTTTAGCGCGTCTTAGCAGGGTGATGGCCCTGCTAATCTCGCCGCGCAAAATGAAACATTTACGCTACATCACCACCCCTAACAAATGTTACTTATAAGTAACTTTTGTTAGCTGGCCTGTGCGTTATGGCTTAAACGTCAGCCCACCATAGAGAAATTTACCGCGCTCAAGGCTGATTGCTGCCAGCGACTCGCTCTGCGGTTCCTGCAACAGCGTTTGCAGCAGTACACCGAGGTAACAACCCGCCAGCACTTCCACCGGTACTTCGGCTGAGAAGAAACCTCTTTCCTGCTCAATGCGCATATTGCGGGCGATCCAGCGCTGGAGTTTGCGCCGCGTTTCTGCGTCCTGCGGCTGCTGGAACAGGCTAATCCGGGTCAGATTGCGATTGCTGGTGAAGAAGGTCAGGTAGCGGTGGAAGCTTTCCGTCAGATTAGAGAGCACATTTTCACGCGGCAGCGCGGCATCAATCAGGAGCGAAACCACAAGTTCTTCCAGCTCTTCATCAAAGCGAGCAATCAGCTGCTGGTAGATCGCCTCTTTACTGGGGAAATAGCTGTAAAAGCTGGGCTGAGTCACCCCGGCGGCCTGCACAATATCGCTGATACGCGTGCCGTGAAACTGCTTTTCCGCAAACAGGTCGGCAGCCACTTCCAGTAAACGTTCGCGGGTTTTTTCGCCTTTGGTCAGCGAGGATTTTTTCGATTGCATAACAGCGCCTGCGGTAAAAATGAGCGATTACAGTAACATAGTTTGCCTGCCACGCTGAGTGCAATCGTCACGATCCACCCGGATCGGCGCGGCTTTGGCGATCGCTAAACCGTGCATAAAATGCTTAAAACTTACTATTGAGTAAGTTTTATCTGGAAAAACCTTCGCGCCATATGTAATTTACGTTAACTGTTTGTAAAGAAACTTCAGACACAAACAGCCTTCCCGATCCCCTTTTTCAGGAAACTAACGTGAACTCTTCAATACCTGATACATCGCACCCCAGCCTGCTACTGCGTATTTCCGCCGTAGTGGTGCTGCTGTTTGGGCTGGCGCTAGCCGGTGGCGGCCTGTGGCTTGCCGTACTGGGTGGTTCCTGGTACTACCTTGTTGCAGGGATTCTACTGCTGGTAAATGGCGTTTTACTGTGGCGCGCCAGTCGTCTCACCACCCTGCTGTTTAGCCTGATCCTGTTTGGCACCACCCTTTGGGCGCTGGCCGAAGTCGGTTTTAGTTTCTTCCTGCTGGCACCCCGCCTCGATATTCTGGTGCTGCTCGGCGTGTGGCTGCTGCTGCCCTTCACCTGGCGTTCTCTTCCGGCGGAACAGCGCCCAGCGCAAAAACCACTGCTGGGTGCGCTGGTGCTGGCCGTACTGACGCTGGGTGCTTCGCTGCTGTTTACTCATAACGACATTGAAGGCAAGCTGCCCGAAACCACCGCCAGCGAGAGCAGTGCGCAGCAAGATCCCGCAGTGCCAGATGGCGAGTGGCACGCCTATGGCCGCACCCTGGCGGGTGAGCACTCCTCTCCCCTGAAACAAATTACGCCGCAAAACGTTGATAAGCTGAAAGTCGCCTGGACCTTCCGCACGGGCGATATCATCGGCAAAAACGATCCGCTGGAGTCGACGTTTGAAGTCACGCCGCTCAAAGTCGGTCATACCGTTTATCTTTGCAGTCCACATCAGCGGGTGTTTGCGCTGGATGCCAGCACCGGCAAACAGATCTGGACGTTTGATCCCCAGGTCAAAGATGACCCTACCTGGCAGCATCTCACCTGTCGCGGCGTCTCTTATCACGCGACTCCGGCTGATGCACGCACCAGCGATGGCATGACACCCCCTGCCGAATGTCAGCAGCGTATTATCCTGCCAACCAACGACGGTCGGATGTTCGCGCTGGATGCCAATAGCGGCCAGCGCTGCCAGAACTTTGGCCAGAATGGCGAAATCGATCTGAAAGATGGCATGACGGTGAAAACACCGGGCTTCTATCAGGGAACGTCACCGCCCGTGGTCACGCGCCAGCTGATCATCATGGCCGGTGCCGTCACCGATAATTACTCCACCGAGGAGCCTTCTGGCGTCGTGCGTGGTTTTGATGTCTACACCGGCAAACTGGTGTGGGCGTGGGACCCTGGTGCGGCTGATGAAAATGCGCTGCCCTCGGCGACCCATCATTACACGCCGAATTCGCCTAACTCGTGGACGTTGCTGGCAGCCGATGAAAAGCTCGGTCTGGTGTATGTGCCGGTGGGCATGTCGACGCCGGATATCTGGGGCGGTAATCGTACGCCGTTGGGCGAGCGCTATACCAGTTCACTGGTGGCGTTGCAGATTGCCACCGGCAAACGCGTCTGGTCTTATCAAACCGTTCACCACGATCTGTGGGATATGGATCTGCCGTCCCAGCCGAGTCTGGTCGATCTGAAAACCGATCACGGCGTCGTCCCGGCGATCTATGCGCCAGCGAAAACCGGTAACATCTTTGTCCTGGATCGCCGCGACGGTAAGCTGATCGTGCCCGCGCCGGAAACGCCCGTGCCGCAAGGTGCAGCACCTGGCGATCGCACATCGCCAACCCAGCCTTATTCGGAGCTGACGTTCCAACCCAAGCAGAAGCTAACGGACAAAGACATGTGGGGTGCCACGATGTTTGACCAGCTGGCGTGCCGCATTATGTTCAAGCAGATGCGCTACGATGGCCCGTTCACGCCACCCAATACGCAAGGCACGCTGGTGTTCCCCGGTGATGTCGGGATGTTCGAGTGGGGTGGCATTGCGGTTGATCCACAGCGCCAGATTGCGATTGCTAACCCAATGGCATTCCCGTTTGTGTCGAAGTTGATTCCACGCGGGCCGGGAAATCCGGCAGCACCCAATGCAGAGCATCCACCAGGCAGTGAGATTGGCGTACAGCCAATGTATGGCACGCCTTATGGTGTGGATCTGCATCCGTTCCTGTCACCGGTCGGCCTGCCTTGCCCGGCTCCGCCTTGGGGCTATATTGCCGGTATCGATCTGCGTACACATCAAATCATGTGGAAGCACATCGTCGGCACCACGCGTGATGCCACTCCGCTTCCTCTGCCGTTTAAGGTCGGTATGCCAATGTTGGGCGGCACCATGGTCACCGCTGGCGGCGTGACCTTCCTCACCGCCACAATGGATAACTATATCCGGGCGTTTGACGTCACCACCGGTAAAGAGCTGTGGAGCGATCGCCTGCCCGCTGGCGGCCAGTCCACACCGATGACCTACAGCGAAGGCGGCAAGCAATATATTGTCACCGCCGCAGGTGGCCACGGCAGCTTTGGCACCAAACAAGGCGACTACGTGGTCGCTTACGCCCTTCCTTAAGCACTTACCGCGCAGCCTCCAACAGGAGGCTGTGCATTTCCTCATTCCACCTTCACAATCACACGGCGATAGCTGGTGAGGCTGGGTGAGCCGTTATCCGTGACGGCCAGAATCACATGTTCTGTGCCACTGTGTTTTGCCTGCACGTCGATTTGCTCACCGCTGTCTTTGGCGTAGTGCAGAACCTCCGGGGCTTCCAGTGCCTCTTTATCTCGGCTGGCTTGTAGCTCAGCGATCAACGCAGGATTAGACACCTGCACTGCCGCTTCCGGGTAGGCAATCCAGCGATAGCTCAGTTGGTTTCCATCGGGATCGTGCGAGCCTTTAGCGGACAACGTGAAGTGTTGTCCGACTTTGACATTGATCCACAGCGGTTGCAGGCCGGTGCTGTTATTCACCACCGCCACAGGGTTGTGGTTAGCGGAAGCATAGTCTTTGATCGTCCAGTCCATGCGCGCCGCGAAATCATGCTGGAAAGCTTCGCGCCAGCGCCAGATGCTGGCCTGATTTGAGGTATAGGTTTTGCCATCACTGCCGGTCACAGTATCGGCGGCATTGGGATTGCCAGGGAAGAAGTCACCCCCGCTGGTCCAGACAGGATGTGGCTCGTTTTGCGGCTGGCGCAGAATATAGCGCCCACCCCAACCGCCCCAGCCTGGGTTCATTTCACTATCCAACCCGTTACGAATCAGACCGAGGAAAGCCGGTGTGTCCCCTTCCATGATAAAGGCGTAATGCAGGTAACCTTTGCCCATTGGCCCTTTACTGCGGATATTTTTCTCCAGCCACGCTTGTGACACCGTGGTGAAATCAGCACCCGGTGCATTGCGGTAGTAGCGATCGCCGCTGATGCCGGTCCAGGTGGCGCGGGCATAGTCCTTACCATCCTGGCTGGAAGGATCGACGATGTAGGTAATAGCAGGATAGTGGCTGCGCACCCAGTAGCCCGCATCATCCTGGTCAGAAATGGAATACACCACCAGGTTTTGCGTCAGTGCTGTCACCTGGTTTGCCGGGAGCTTAGCGGAGAGATCGGTCAGCGCCTGCGCCAGCGTGTTAGCGCCACCCCACAGGCCAATAAACAGCGGTCGGCTGCTGTCAGTAGAACGTTCGATGGCAGCCAGTAAACGCTGTGCTCCCACCGAGCTTTTCCCCGGCCCTACATCTGCCATGCCGTAACCCGGTTGACCTGCCGCAATCACCGCTTCCAACGTCGCAGCGCTAGGGAAGTGGGGATCGTGTTTCAGCAGATTAGGTTGTACTGCGGCGTAGTGGCTGAGCACCAGCCGCATTTTGTCCGGGCTGACGGTATTTTTTTGCCAGGTGGAGGTGGTTGCCACTAACCCTTCAATGTCCAGCTCATTGCTATAGACCAGCAGGCGCGTCAGCGACATTTGATCGTCGGGCTCATTACCAATGTCTGACAGCACAAACACCCGTGGCTTGGCCTGATAGGGCAGAATTTTTTCCGCCGGTTGCTCTGCGTGGGCCATGCAAGTCATACCCGCCAGCATCAGTGCCAGTGCGGTTTTTTTCATGATCATTATCGTTATCCCTGTTGATGTCCTTGTCCGGGCCGGAGGATTTTCTCGCCCAAAACCAACTTAGTTAACAAAGTTAATTAAGTAAACGGCGCTGTATCAGGCTGTTAACGGGATCACAAAAAAGTCAGATTAGGCAGACAGAAACAGCTTCCGCGCTCAGGGTTAACAGACCTTGCAAACTCTGGTTGTGACCGAGTCGCAGCCAGGTGATGTCAAGGGTGTTCATCTGTTCAAGCGGGTGCTGTGCCAGACGTTGGCGCAGCTGCGGGATCAGCGTGTCAGGCGCACTTTCAAAGAACTCACCCGCCAGCACGATGTGACGAAGGTTATGAACCGGTGCGGTACAGCAGATGGCAAAACACAGCGCTTCCAGTGCGTTTTGCTCCTGCTGCGGCTGGAAAGCATTTTCCATCCCGCCCGCAAAAGGCAGGTGCACAATCTCCGGGTAGTAGCCGTTATCCCCCAGTACGACCGCTCCATTGAGGAACAGGCCATAGCCCAGGCTGCCAAGGCCGGGCAGCAGCGCCAGCCAGGAGTTCAGCTGTGGTAAAGCACGCTGGATCATTACGCTGGAGCACCAGGCAATGTTCATCACCGCTACATCCAGGCCGATCTGCTCACACAGCTGTGCCTTTAACGCTATCTGGGTTTCCTGGAACAGCGGGCATCGCCGTACCACGCCACTGAACTGCTCAATCCCCCCTTGCAGCGCAATCCCGATATGCCGTAGCTGCTGGCGCGAGACGTGTGCCGCAGACGTCAGTTGAACAATAACCCGCTCTAGCTGGTGGAGGACCGCAGCAGTACTTTGCGCGGAGATAAAATCATGGTTGCATTGCGCCAGCGTGACCGTCGGGCAGGCGTAATCACACAGGTAGGCTTCCAACCGATAGCCCCGCACCATCACGCTGATGCTGTAGTAACGACCTTGCGCCAGCGCCAGTAGCATTTGCGGGCGACCAAAATCGCCCTCCTGCACACCCTCTTCGACGATAATGCCCTGCGCAATCAGTTCACTGCTCAGGCGAGTCATGTAGGCACGCGTCACACCCAGTTGCTGTGCCAGCGTCGCACGCGAAGCCGGGGCGATCAGCAGGGAGTTGAGCAGTTGCTGGCGATAATTCATGGGCGGGATCTCTTAACAGGAAGCGGCTGTTATAACATTGTTGAAAAGCGGGTTGAAAGGCTTTCTGTTACGAGAACGGCAGATTGATCAGCCCACATTACTTATCAGATAAGTTAAATAATATCATTAAGTAATACCATACCGTCGTTACTTTGGTATTTACTTAGAAATACCCTATTTTTAATATTATCGTAAGGAAGCAAAGCCATTACCACAAGATTGACAGAAACAATCATTCACAAAAAAAAGATTAAAGTAAAAGCTAAATTTATTATTATACGTAGCATCACCCTTGATTATGGATAGATCATGAATAAAATATTTAGTTCGGTGGGATTGAATGGTACAAACAGACATGACGACACGCTTGTTGTTCAAAATCTACTAAGAAAAAAAGATTCCCTTTTCTACGCTGTGATGGCATTTGTGGAAAGAATACAATAAAAGCAATACTTTCTTACCAGAGAAATTTTTACCACTATCCAGACGGTCTAGTATCACCAGATAAGAAAACCTTTGAACTTCTGTCCTCCACATCGAATCTCCAGAGAAGCACGCTACCTGCCCCAGATGGTTCAACATGTTGCAATCCGTCTGGGACAAAAAGAAATGTAAATCTCATGAATCCTAGTGCTAAATGCCTGGACTTGATGATGAAGTATGAGTCTTTTTCGAGTCATCCCTATAATGATCAAAATGGAGAGCAAATCACTTCATACTTCGATAGTGATGGTAACAGGATTTATGGTGCTACTGTAGGTTATGGGCACCTTATTACTAGTGAAAGTGAGTTCAATAAGTACTCAAATGGCATCAGCTTAGAACAGGCAAGAAATCTTTTTTCCACTGATCTAGTGAGTATTATCAGACTGGTGAAAAATTATCTTTGTGTAGACCTTACACAAAATGAATTTGACGCAATTGTGATGTTAAGCTTTAATATAGGCCCAGGTTCACCAGACCCCTATCATAGAAGAAGATCACATAATGGTCTATATTACTCCAAAGTCCTCAAGATTATAAATGGTCAAAGCACCGATGACTTAGATAAAGCATGGATGGGATATTCTCACGCGCATCACCATGTCGTCCAAGGACTTTTAAATCGTCGTAGAAGTGAACTAAACGTATATCACAAAGGTATTTACATAAAGCTATGAAAAAATCAATATGGTTACTGCCTTTCATATTAATCACTTCATTCTCTGCATTGAGTAGTGAGAATAATACGCCTTTTCTTATTACAAAGTCATTTACGATATTTGTAGATGAAAAGTGCCCTGAAGGCGAGCTTTCATGTGACAATGTTATTTATCATGCAATTAATAGAAAAACGCATGCAGAAATCACATTGAAAGGGCATGTTATAAATATCAAACCCTCAATGGATTTTGCTGGATATCTATTTACTAATGGCGATTATCAGTATCAATTAACACCTTCACATTCAGTGAAACCCGATGAAGCAGACATGTGGACGCTTTCAGTGTGGCAAAAACGTAAAATGCTACTGGAAGAAAACGGCTTCCCACCCAAAAACCAGAAATAGCGATTCAGTCAGTTGCACTGAGTCGATAAGCGCAGCACATATCCGCCAGCCGGGCAGCGTAGTCACTGAGCTCCTGCTGTGAGCGGGCGGTTTGTGACAGGCGTTTCCCCACCGAAGTCAGCGTGGTCCAAATCAGGGTGGCGACCTGCAACCGCTCTTCCCCTGCAACCCCGGCCAGCACCTGCGACATCATCAGTTCGATGGCTTCCTGCTCCCGATCTCTCGCCTGGTGGACTTCAGGCGCATCGTGATAGTAGGGGGCGGCATGTTCCAACGCACTGCGTAGAGCCACTTCGTCATACTCCGATTGCACAAACGTCAATACCAACTGCCGCAGCCGCTGTTCGGGTTGCAAGGTTTCATCCAGCAGGATCGAACGTAATAGTGTGCCGTTTTGCTGCCACTCATCGCTTTGTAGGGCAAAGAGCAGCGCGGCTTTGTTGGGAAAATACTGGTACAACGAACCGATACTGACACCCGCCCGTTCCGCTACGCGTGCCGTGGTAAAACGCGGCATACCTTCTTGCAGTAAAACCTGAGTAGCTGCCTGCAAAATAGCCTCAACCAGCCGTGCTGAGCGCGCCTGCTTAGGGGATTTTCGTGAGGAAATACAGGGAGTTTCACGCTGGCTCATCGACGTCTCCGGGAATGCGATTATTAAATGCGATGAATTATTCGTATTCTGACTCTAGCACAAACGCACACCTTAAAGGCTGGAAAATACGCATGAACACCCTGACTACCGCACCCGTTGCCCCACTGTTAGAACAACTCCTGATCGCCTCTGAAAGCGCCTGGGAACAGGACAGCGAACTCAGTCGTTTTTGGCACCAGCTGGACAAAAACCAGCGGCAGGAAATGATGCAAGGCAAAACGTCCTACATTGAGTTGTATAGCGCACTGCGTGACATGCCGCTGGCCGTATCCCGTGAGACGGGCAAGTTGCTGTATATGTTAGCGCGCTCAAACCGGGCGCAGAACGTAGTGGAGTTTGGCACCTCATTTGGCGTTTCGACCATTCATCTTGCCGCCGCCTTGCGCGACAACGGGGGTGGCCGCCTGATCACCACGGAATTTGAGTCATCTAAAGTCGCGAAAGCCACTGCACATCTGCAACAGGCGGGTCTTGCGGATTTAGTCGAGATCCGCACCGGAGATGCGCTGCAAAGCCTGAGCCACGATGTCCCCGCCGGGATTGATTTACTGCTGCTGGATGGCGCAAAAGGCTTGTATCTGGATATCCTGCGCCTGCTCGAAGACAAGCTGCGCCCAGGCACGATTATCCTCGCGGACGATGCCGATCACAGCCCGGAATACCTGCACTACGTACGCAACCCCGCTTCCGGCTACATGACCGTGGCGCTGGCGGAAGATATTGAGATCACCTTGCGACTGGGCTAACTGCTCTTTTTCATCACTAAATTATTTTTTAAAAGGTCAAAATAGACCTCTAATATTCGAATATCGCCCATAAGAGGTCTATAATGACCTCTTGATGTTTCGTATAATGAGGTTCAGTTATGGCAAATTTAATGCATTTGTTCTCAAACCCCACAGAGATTGCCAGCGGTATTGGACAAAACGTACTGAAACTGCGACTTGCAAAGAATCTCTCTCGGAAAACACTGGCACAGCGTTCAGGTGTTTCAGAGTCTTCAATAAAACGTTTCGAGACCTCAGGCACCATTTCTCTGAGTTCGCTCATCCTTCTGGCCATTGCGCTGGATGAAATTACCCCAGTGGCACAACTGTTCCAATCCGTACCACCACGCACCATTGAGGAGCTGAATAACCGCCATCGTCAACGGGGCACGCGCTAATGTTCAAATCAACCCAGGCACTACAAGTCTCTATGAACGGTATATTAGTAGGGAAACTGCAGAAGATTGATGGCTCAGGCATCCATTTTAGCTATGCAAAATCCTGGTTAGCAGAGGGTTTTAACCTTTCGCCTTTCACCATGGATTTCACGGAAAAGCCACAGCTCGCCAAAGATAATCTGTTTCGCGGATTACACGGACCGTTTGCTGATTCATTGCCAGATGGATGGGGCTTACTGTTAATGGACCGCTTTTTTGACAGTCATTTTGGCGATGGCACCGCGAGAAAGCTGACCCCCCTGGATCGCTTAGCCTATCTAGGCGAGCGCGCAATGGGCGCTTTTGAGTATCACCCTACTGTCGAATATGGGGAACATAGTAATGACATCAATCTGGTCGAACTCTATGAAGCTTCCGTTGAAATACAATCTGGGCAGACTAATGAAGTCTTACAATCATTACGTATGGCTGGTGGCTCACCCGGCGGTGCCCGGCCTAAAGCGATCGTAGCGATTTCACGCGAAGGTAACCAGGCTAGCTCAGCTTTTGAATCCTTACCTGAAGGTTTTGATCACTGGATAGTCAAATTTCGAGCCCTGGATGAGCCTTGGGAAACCGGAGCAATTGAGCAAGCTTATGCCATCATGGCTGGACAGGCTGGCATCGTAATGCCTGAAACGCGGCTACTTGAAATTCCAGTTCAGAATGACCAACGTAATGAGCGCATATTTGCCACCAAACGCTTTGATCGCGTAGGTAACAGAAAGCGCCATATGATCACCGCGTGTGCTTTAGCTTATGCCAACTTTAGAGAACCATCGCTGGATTACAGCGACCTGCTTAAGCTAACCCATATGCTGACAAAAAATGCGGTGGATGTGGAAAAAATGGCCCGCTTAATGGTTTTTAATGCCCTGACTCACAATTACGATGATCACAGCAAAAACTTCGCGTTCCTGTATAACTCAGACAGCCGTACAGCAGAGGAAGACAACTGGAGTCTGGCTCCCGGATATGATTTAACCTTCTCTGAAGGTATGGGAGAACACACTACTGCTTATGCGGGTAGAGGAAAGCCCAATCGCAAATCAATTCTCGATTTATGCAAACCCTATCCATTTTTGAAACCTGATGAATACATTGAACAAACCTTAGATGCCCTGGCTAACTGGAAAAACGTTTTCAATCAGTTAAATATCAATGAAAAAGCGGGTAAAGGAATATTCAAAATTCTTGAGCAGCAATGGAAACAATTTTAGCCATTGAAACAAGCCTTCTTTGAATGTGCTCAGTTAACCCGCATCAGCTCCTTAGCCCACTGGCCGATCAGTTCGGCAGCGGGGCGCGGTTGGGCCAGGGCCACCGCTTGTCCGGCCCAGTAAGCGCCATATCCGGCGACCTGCTGGGCACTGGCCGCCTGCGCCAGCGCTTTGCCTAGCGCATAGGTCAGCGGATAATCGGGGATCTCCTCGGCGGTTGCGGAGCGGGTTTGACGGGTGAAGGCGCTTTCCAGACTGCGCGCTGGGCGGCCAGAGATCGCCGCCGTCATCACCGTGCTGGCAGGGTGACTGGTACGGATCATCTCACGGTAAGTCGCATCGCTGGCGGCTTCCGGGCAGAGTAAAAAAGCACTCCCCAACTGCGCGGCCTGAGCGCCCAATTGCAGTGCGGCCGCAATGCCCTGGCTGGTCATGATGCCGCCTGCCGCAATCAGTGGGAGAGCAACGGCCTGATGCAGAATCTGCAGCAGCGCCAGTGTACTCAGCTGTTGATCCGGCTGCTGTGGATCGAACATGCCACGATGCCCACCCGCTTCATAGCCCTGTGCCACAATGCCATCGATGCCGCGGGCAGCACTCTGTTGTGCCTCTGCCAGCGAGGTCGCCGTGGCGAGCAGCACAATGCCCTGAGCTTTAAGTTGGTTAATCACCTCCTGCGGCGGCAGGCCAAAGTGAAAACTCACCACCGCTGGACGAGTCCTCATCAGCACATCCAGTAGCGCGTCATGGTGATTAAAGCTGGTGTAAATCTCCGACAGTGCCGCAGGAGGAGAAGCATTGAGACGGGTAAATTCTGGCTGTAAACGCGCGATCCACGCCTGCTCTTGCGTTGGGTTACGTCGTGCAGGTTGATGACAGAACAGATTGACGTTAAAGGGACGGGACGTCAGTGCCTGGGTTGCCTTGATCTGCGCCTCCGCCTGCTCTGCCGTGCTGGCTCCCAGCCCAAGAGACCCCAACGCACCGGCGTTACTGACAGCGGCTGCCAACTGCGGGGTGGCAACACCGGCCATCGGTGCCTGAATAATCGGGAGTTTCACACCCAATCGATCGCTTAACAGAGATTGCATCACACACTCCTGCTTGAACTTCGCCATTTGCTGCCCCTAAAATCTCCTGGTGAGAGGTAAACTTCAACATCGTTCCCATTTTGAGAATCAAACATGAACCATACTTCACTCGAAATTTTTTGCGTGGTGGCTGGGGAGCTGAGTATTACCCGTGCGGCCAGGCTACTGGGACGCGTTCAGTCCAACATCACCACCCGCATTCAGCAACTGGAAGAAGAGTTAGGCGTGGCACTGTTTGTACGAGAAAGCAAACAACTGCGGCTTTCTGCGGAAGGGAAACAGTTTTTGCAGTATGCCAAAAAGCTGCTGGCGTTAGCCGAAGAGGCGCGTCAGTCATTGCACCCGCAGCATCCGGCGGGCACTTTGCGCCTCGGGTCGATGGAATGTACTGCGGCTAGCCGCCTGGCCGGGCCGCTGGTGGCATTCAGTAAGGCTTTTCCCGACGTGCAGCTCACCCTGACCACCCAACCCACCCAACAGTCTCTGGCGGCAGTGGTTAACGCGGAGCTGGATTGTGCGCTGGTGGCCCTGCCCCGTGCCGCTGATGGCACGCCAGTGTGCCCACCTGAACTGAGTGCGCTGCCGTTGTTTGATGAAGCTTTACTGCTGTTACTGCCGGTGAGCTTACAGGGGATAAATGATTACAGCGAGCTGCAGGGCGTCACGCTGGCAACCTTCCGTGCCGGGTGCAGTTACCGGGCGCTGGCGGAGCAGTATTTGCCTGCCCCGCTGTCGATGCAGGAAGTCAGTTCTTATCACACCATGCTGGCCTGCGTGGCGGGAGGCAACGCGGTCTGCCTGTTACCCGCCAGCGTATTAGCGTTGATGCAGCCCCCACAATCGCTGCACAGCCTGCCAGTGTGTAACGCCATCACCTGGCTGGTATGGCGTAATGGCTACAGTTCGCCCGCTTTCAATCAGCTGCGCCATCTGCTGAGCGAGGCAGCAAAGTCAGCAGCGCGGCAATAAACAGGGCCGCTGCGGCGCTAAACAGCGAAGAAGCAAATGAACCAGACAGGCTATATAACGCGCCTGCGAGCAGCGGGCCGATAATCTGCCCGATGCCATACAGTGCCGTCATCGCGGCAATCATATTGAAATTCACCACATGCGCCAGTCGACGTGCGGCTGAGAGGGCGATAGTCACCGTCCCCATAAAGGTGAAGCCCACCAACAGCGCGCTGGCAAGACACATCAGCAGGGACTGGCTGAATGCCGGTAAACTGACGCCCACCGCCTGCACCAGCAGGTTGGTGGTAAAAGCGGGACGGTAGCTAAAGCGTGCCACCAGGCGGTGCCAGATAAAACAGGAGGGCACGGCTGCCAGGCCGAATACCGCCCAGATCTGAATCGGATCAACCCCTTTCAGTGAGCCACTCAAAAACAGCGGCAGGTAAGTCGCAGTAATGATGTAGCCGAACCCTGCCAGCCCGTAAATCGCCAGCAGACGGTAGGCCTCACGCGAGTTTTCACCTTCACTGCGGTGCTGCGTACCCTGCTGCACAGTGGTCGTCAGTAAATCCGCCGGGCTGCTAAAGAGCCGGAACACCAGCGCCAGCAGTACCAGCGCACTCAACGCACACACGCCCCACAGGGTATAGCTGGAGAGCGTTAACGCTTTACCCAGTGAGATAAGCTCTGCCGAAATAAAAATGCCGGCCCCTACCCCAGAAAACAGCAGCGGTGCGCCTTGCATATGTTTCATGTGCTGGAGCAGCCATTGCGAACCGGCTACCAGCGTGAAGGCGCTAAATACCCCGGCCAGGCCGCGAATCGTAATGATCCAACCCGCCGATGAAACCACGGCCAGTAATCCCATTGCGGCAATGGTGCCGAGCAGTGCCAGGCGGCAAAACAGGCTGGCACGCTGTGGCTGGAGCTTAGCCAGCAGCAGTGCCCCCGCGAGATAGCCCGCATAGTTGGCGGACGCAGCAAGGTTGGCCTGATGCAGTGTCAGCACCCCTTCACTCAACATGCGTGGAAGAATGCCGGTATAGGCAAAGCGGCCATAGCCCATGCCAATAATCAGCACGACGCAGCCTGCCAACGCTAGCAGCAGGCCGTGGTGCTCGGGTTTAAAACGGTGGGCGGATAACATGTCTGCTCCTGGTGGGAAGAACGATCAATCGTTTAATCTCAAAAAAAGAATGATGACAACTAAGTAATCTTTTATTGAGATATTATCGATTCGTGTACAGGCCGACAAGCGCAAGTTTATGTTACTTTGAGCCACTTCTCTGCGAAGAGAACCGTATTATGCCAGGAGAAGTTGCTGCCACAGCGCCTGTAAACGCGGGTTGATTTCCGCGTGATCCAGCAGCTGTTGTGCTGATGCCTCCGGGAGCACCAGCGGAAGATCCAGCGAAGCACGTGGACTGCATGCCTCAAGGACGTTGCCTCCCATCAAACCCAGCGTGGTGGTCAGTTGCTGCTGGGCCGCCACCGCCCGCACCGAGACGTTAGGAAAGGCAATGGGTTTATCGGTCAGCTCCCCGCTCCCAACAATCCAGTCGAGAGCATTCTTCATCACGCCGCTGACGCCCAGCGCATATTCGGGGGAGGCCAACAACACAAGATCTGCCCGCGCTAACGCAGCACGCCATGCACTCACTGCCCTGTTGTCACACCCGTCACGATCCGGGTTGAACAGCGGCAGATCGGCCAGATCCGGGTAGATCTGATAGTTGACCGACGCAGGAGCCAGAAGCTCCATCGCACGTAAAAAGCGAAGATTCAGCGACTCCGTACGTAAACTCCCGCAGACCGCCAGCACATTTTTCCTGTTGCTCATGGTGATGCTCCTTATCGTTGAAAAGCCAAAGCAACACCAGCTTACCGGTCTGGGGCACAGATCTGGCTAACTAATCCGTTATATTTTTTGATTACCCCGGCGACACCTCACCAAACACCCGCTGTAGCGAAGCCTCTTCCAGCGCCTGATATAAGCTGAATTCATCCGTGACCTGGCAGCCCAAAGCCGCTTCAAACGCCGCTTTATTCGGGCTACCCTGGCTCACGCCGCTGCGTTCACTCCCAAGATTAGACTGGAAGATCCCTGCGGCACTGACCGGTAAGAAGTCTTCGTAGATGATGGGGGTTGCCGTGATAACCCCAGCGGCCAGCAGCGCTTCCAGATGCTGGCGGGAACCCTGTGCGGCGGGCAGTGATTGTCCTGCGGCCAGCGCATAGCGGAAATAGCCGAGCTTTTGCTGACGTAGCGTAGTTTCATCGTCCGGGAACTGCGTGAAGGCAGCGGCATCATTCTGTTGTAGCAGGCGATCGTATAGCGCGCGGCCTGCTGGCGTCAGCGCCATACCACGCTGTTCGATTTCCCCGAAGCGGGCCGTATGTTTGCCTTCTGCATGGTCGCTAAACACAATCTGCTCGCTCAGCGCCTTAAAGCTGGTTTGTCGCAGCAGGATCGGCACCTGACGGCGCGGCGGTCCCTCAATGCTCTCTTTTGGCGTGATCTGGTACTCCGGCATCGCCGCCTGCACCGCATCGATGTTTAGCGTGCGCGGCGTAAGGTGGTTAATGTGTGGGCCTTTGAAGCACACCACGTCAGCCACGAGCCGATGCTGTTCTGACAAGGCATTGTAGGTGGCAAAGTCGACCTGAGCTTCCCGATGCCAACGGAAGGTTTCCAACGCTTCACGCACAAATTCATCGGCTTCTGCATCGTCCAGGCCACCTTGCTGCTGGCTATGTACGATCAGTTCGCGCGCGCGTGGCGTGAAGATATCGCGCTGGTTCAGGATAGACTCTGCCCGCTGGCGCAACTGGTCGTCAGCAATCAGCTCTAAGCGGAGCAGCGAAGTAAAGACGCGGAACGGGTTGAAGCGCAGTGAAGCTTCATCGGTGGCGCGGAAGGCGGTGGAGTGTACCGGCACTCCGGCAGCAGAGAGATCGTAATAACTGACCGGCTGCATCCCCATCACCGCAAACAACTGGCGCATAGTAGAGAGCTCCTGCGCAGTCCCGAGGCGGATGGCACCGTGGCGCTCAACGTTAAGGCGGTTAAGTTCTTCCTCACGTTCATCGGCGCTGAAGGTCGCGGGATATTGCTGCAAATACGCGCCGTTAACGCGCTGTACAATTTGCAGCAGCGTGCCATATTGCGGCACCTCGCGCTGGTACATCTGCGACATCGCTTTAGAAAAACGATCGCGAATCACATCCGGGGAAATAAAGCGCTGCATCTCTCTCTCCTTAAACCTGTAGGGTATAAAACGCCTGTGCAGTGACTGGCGCAAAATAGCGATCTGGCGACCACCCCGCGGTGTGCACGTTGATGAATAGCGTAGCAAGATGTGGGAGGTCGGTAGCGCGAGAGGTGTCACGAATAGGGTGTTTCCCTATGAATTTCTTACACATCGCGCCGGTTATCCCGCATGGAAACAAAAAAGGGACAGGTCACTCAAACGAAAAAAAGCCGGGTATCCATTCTTTTTTTTCCTGTCATCAGGGCGCTGGACTGGCGACACGTGACTGAATCCAGTCGATAAAGCCCGTCACTTTCGCTGCGTGGCGCGCATTTTCAGGCACGGCGATGTAGTAAGCATTTTCAGGCGAAACCATACTGTGCGACCACGGGATAACTAACTTTCCTTCCCGCAACTCCTCTTCCACAAACATGCGCGGCACCAGCGCAACCCCACAACCGACCTTCGCCGCCTGAATCGACATTAAAAAGGTTTCAAAACGTGGGCCGTGATAGCTGTGTTCAGTATGAAGGCCCTGCGCTTCATACCAGTCATGCCAGGCTTCGGGCCGGGTAGCACTCTGCAATAACACCAGGTGCGTCAGCTCCAGAGAAGAGTTTAAAGGATGGGGCGGTAAAATGGCCGGAGAACATACGGGCACCACTTCTTCATCCAGCAATTTAATACAGCAAGCTTTGGGCCAGTTTGCCCGGCCATAATAAAAAGCGATGTCGATGTTCTCTTCATCAAAATCAAAAATATCGATCCGACTCGAAATATTTAAATAAACATTGGGGTGTTTAAAACGGAAACCATTCAGGCGAGGCATAAGCCAGTGGACGCCAAAGGTGGGCAGCGCATTGACATTGAGTACCTCATTACGGCTACCGTAGGAGAGCATATAACGGGTCGACATTTCGACCTGCGTTAATACTTTTCTCACTTCTGTGAGATAGATCGAGCCCTCCTGCGTCATCTGCAATCTTTTACGCACGCGTTGAAACAAGCTGGTCGCCAGAATAACTTCCAGTTGGCCGACCTGTTTACTCACCGCACTCTGGGTAATGTTTAACTCTTCCGCCGCTTTAGTGAAACTTAAATGTCGGGCAGAAGCTTCAAAACACTGCATTGAAATCAACGAGGGCATATAGCGACGATTCATATCACCTTCACAACTTTACGGAATGAATTAAATCAAAAATGTCGTTTGTTCCAACTTGCCAGCGCCGTCAATACTGGCTCAGGGAAAGTTTTTGTCAACTAAATAATAGGTGATGGAATGATTAAGGATCTGATGATGCGCCTCGGCGTTGAAGAAAATACCTGGCTGGGCGGGGATTACGCAGTCACTTCGCCAATTGATGGCAGTGTAATAGGCAAGATTAAATTTCATTCTGCCGAGGAAGTGGATCAACGCATTGCAAAAGCGCAAGACGCCTTTTTACTCTGGCGTCAGATCCCGGCACCACGACGTGGTGAACTGGTGCGACTCTATGCCGAACAACTGCGTCGTCACAAGGAAGAACTGGGCGCGTTAATCACCTGGGAGTGCGGAAAAATCTTGCAGGAAGGACTGGGTGAAGTACAGGAGATGATAGACATTTGCGATCTGGCGGTAGGCCAGTCACGCCAGCTGTATGGCCTGACCATCGCCTCAGAGCGCCCTGGTCACCATATGCGCGAAAGCTGGCACCCGCTGGGCGTCATCGGCATTATTACGGCGTTTAACTTCCCGGTCGCGCCGTGGGCGTGGAATGCCGCACTGGCGCTGGTATGCGGTAACAGTTTGCTGTGGAAACCCTCGGAAAAAACGCCACTTTGCGCATTAGCCGCGCAGGCACTGTTAGACAAAGCGATTGCACAGTTTGGGCCAGAAGCCCCAGACGGGCTAAGCCAGGTCATTCTTGGGGCGCGCACGGAAGGCGAGCAACTCACTAATGATCGCCGCATCCCTTTGATCAGCGCCACGGGCAGCACGCGCATGGGGCTTGAGATTGGGCCGCAGGTTGCAGCACGCTTTGGTCGTAGCATCCTTGAGTTGGGCGGGAACAACGCAATGATCGTCTCTGAACAGGCCGATCTCGATATGGCGTTACGCGCCATTGTTTTTTCTGCCGTCGGCACCAGCGGCCAGCGCTGCACCAGCCTGCGCCGTTTGATTGTACAGCGCTCGGTCATGGCAGATTTACTGCCACGCCTTAAACAAGCTTACAGCAATGTCAGTATCGGAAATCCGCTCAATGGCTCGCTGCTCGGGCCACTGATTGATGCTGATGCCTGGCGCGCCATGCAGCAAGCCTTACAGCAGGCAAAAGCAGCCGGAGCCCGTATCTCCGGCGGCGAACGCGTTTTAGAGAACAAATATAGCGCGGGTTATTACGTCTCCCCGGCGATTGTGGAAGTGGATCGCCAGCATGATTTTGTCCGCCGCGAGACATTCGCCCCCATCCTCTATGTGCTGCCTTATGACACGCTGGATGAGGCGATAGCGCTGAATAATGATGTGCCACAAGGACTCTCCTCCTGCATCTTCACCACCGATGTCCGTGAAGCTGAACGCTTTATTTCGGCTACCGGCAGTGACTGTGGCATTGCCAATATTAATATCGGCCCCAGTGGAGCAGAAATTGGCGGGGCGTTTGGTGGCGAAAAAGAGACGGGCGGCGGGCGTGAATCTGGCTCGGATGTCTGGAAAAGCTATATGCGTCGCCAGACCAATACCGTCAACTATTCCCGAGAGTTACCGCTGGCTCAGGGGATTAAATTTAACTGAATCTAACGTGAAAGCTGCCGTCTCATCGGCAGCGTTTTCTATCACTATTTCCTATGGTACTGCTGCTTTTTTTCTTCGCTTTCCGGCCGCAAAAATAGATTAACCCATCATATTTAATGCAGTTCCTTCTCGGGAGTTTGTATGGAACAGAGGTGTTTATGGGAAAGTACATCGCCTGAATCAGCGCTGACCTTTCCGGTTGTATCTTCAACGGTAGAAAGTGATGTCGTGGTGATTGGCGGGGGCATTACGGGTTTATCCACTGCTCTGCACCTTGCTGAACGTAATATCTCGGTCACCCTGCTGGAAGCGGGTGAGATTGCACAGGGCGGATCCGGGCGTAATGTCGGTCTGGTTAATGCGGGGGCGTGGATCCCGCCGGATGATATTCGTGAGGTGCTCGGCAACGAGAACGGCGAACGGGTAACCCGCATGATGGGCGAGGCGCCAGCCCTGGTCTTTTCTCTGATCGACCGTCATGGTATTCGCTGTGATGCCACACGCAGTGGCACCTTACACCTGGCGCACAACGCCACGGGGGTGAAAGATCTGACCCGCCGTTATCAGCAGTTGAGTAGCCGCGGCGCACCCGTTGAGTTGCTGAATCAGTCTCAGGCACAGCAACTGGTGGGCAGTGCCAGCGTCCCCGCTGCGCTGCTGGACAAACGGGCGGGTACGCTCAATCCCACCGCTTACACTCGCGGGCTGGCTCGGGCCGCCACCACCGCGGGCGCACGTATTTTCACGCAAAGTGGTGTCACTGGCTTGAGCCGCAACGGGTCTGGCTGGCGAGTACAGACAGCCCAGGGCGAGGTTAAAGCTGACCGCGTAGTCTTAGCGACCAATGCCTATACCGAGGATGACTGGAACTGTATTAAAGCCCACTTTTTTAAAGCCTACTATTTTCAGGTGGCGTCAGAACCGCTTAGCCAGAACGATGCGCAGATCATTTTCCCTGAACGCCAGGGATCCTGGGACACCAAAACGGTGCTGAGCAGTATTCGTAAGGATGTGCATGACCGGTTGCTGTTCGGCACGATGGGCTCCGCTTCCCGTAAACCGCTCGCCTGGGTTCGCGGCTGGGTCAATAGCCAACTACGCTTCTATTTTCCGTTCCTGCGTAACGTGAAGTGGGAATGCAACTGGACCGGCACCATTGGCTTTACCCCAACCCACACCTTTCGCATTTTTGAACCCCTGCCGGGCATGTTAGCGGTGAGTGGTTACAATGGCCGGGGTGTCACCACGGGAACGGCAGTGGGGAAAGGCTTTGCACACTATCTGGCCACTGGCAGTCAAGATTGCCTGCCGCTGCCGCTGTTGCAGTATTCGCCGGTAAGTAATACGACGTTACGCTCTGCGGTGTTTGAAAATGGTTTTACCCTGTATCACTCGGGGCAGATTTTGCGGGTATTTGCCTGATCATTCTTATGCCCGTGCGGCGGTAAACACCGCACGGGAAACGGTTTATTTCGTTGTCTGATACGCCGGTTTACGGAGATGGCTCTGCGCGGCCCCCACCAGATCAGCCTTGCGCCCACGGGTGGTATACAGCCCACATCCCAGCATAATTAGCGTGACTGCGGCCGTCATTAGCGTCTCATAACGATACTGCTCAGACACGAACATATAGCCCAATACCGCCACAATCACCGCAATCGTTGCCAGCGTCAGCCACGGGAACAGCCACATGCGAAACTCCGGCTCAATGCCCTGCCGCTGTAAGGCGAAACGCATACGCAGTTGGGAAATCGCCACCACCAGATAAACGATCAGCGCGATTGCGCCCGTGGTAGAGAGCAGGAAGTCGAACACTTTGCCGGGGAACGCGTAGTTGGCGAAGCAACCGACAAATCCGGCCAGCGTAGAGCTCAGCACAGCGATGCGTGGTACGTTTCCTTTAGAGACACGGCACATTCTGGCTGGCGCATCACCACGCGTTCCAAGGGAGTAAAGCATACGTGAAGCCGTATAAAGCCCCGAGTTCATGCAGCTACAGACCGCGACAAAGACCACGATATCCACCATCAATTTCGCGCCCGGAATATTCAGCTGAGAGAGCGCATACTGGAAGGTGCCCTGAGTCTTCAGACCCGCATCATTCCAGCCTACCAGTGAGACAACGAGGAAAATCGAGAGGATATAGAACAACGCGATACGGTAGACCACCAGCCCATTTGAACGCCGAATCTGCTCTGCTGGATTATCTGACTCCGCTGCGGCAATGGTGACAATCTCCGCGCCGAAGAAGGAGAAAATGGTTATCAACACACCAGAGAGTACCGCACCGAAGCCATGTGGCATAAAGCCGCCATGATCCCAAAGGCGCGAAACACCACTGATACTGGACGTGGGTAAATGGCCAGTTACCGCCACAATACCAATCACAATAAAGGCAATAATTGCCGCAACTTTTACAATAGAGAACCAGAACTCAAATTCACCAAAGCTTTTCACATTAAACAGATTGGTGATGGTTAACAACACCATAATGGCGACGGTAAATAGCCATGCTGGAATTTCAGGCACGTAGGCGTTCAGGATATTAGCGCCCGCAATGGCTTCTACTGGAATAATAAGTACCCAGAACCACCAATATAACCAGCCGATGGTGAATCCGGCCCAGGGACCAATGGCTTTGGTCGCATAAGTTGAAAATGATCCCGAGTCCGGATGTAATACCGCCATCTCACCCAGCATACGCATTATCACTAATACCATTAATCCGGTAATAGCATAAGAAATGAGTATGGCTGGCCCCGCCATCGCAATGGCACTGGAAGAACCAACAAACAGCCCTGCACCGATAATTCCTGCAATAGAAATCATTGCAACTTGCCTGCTGGATAAACCATTCCCGAGGGATGAAGCATTATTATCTGTCTGATTCATAGGAGTTCCTGCGTGGTTGTGATGATGTCTGGCTTTCTCTGGCAATACAGGTAACAGGTGAGAATAATAATTATCGCCATAATGTCGGAGAGAAAGAAATCATCAAGTTGGTTTGCAATAATATTTTCTTATCTTCCTGATAATTATTTATATTTATCCTTGAGCGTTATTGAGTATCTGTAAGAGTAAATAAACTTCCAAACGACAATTGGGAATGAGTTGATTCTTTTTTTTCCTGACTTTTTGCTGTTCTCCAGAGGAGATTATTCCCCTGTCCGGTTGTCAAACCGGCCACAATCCTTTCATCAACACTGTGTACCCGTTCACACCCCTGGCGTTTCCTCCGGGTCAAATGAGTGATACATTCGCACCCCTTAGACCGAGGAGATCGTATGACGGATTTTGCCACCCTGGCGCAGTCACTGCAGGCACAAGCAGAAAGTGAAAAACAACAACGACAAACCGCAGATAAACATCTGATTGAGCAAGTGGTTGCCATTTATGGTCAAAAAGCCGTGGCAGAGCTGCTGCGTCAGGTGGATGAACGCGAATGGAGCAGAGAGTCGCTTAACCGCTGGATTAACGGCAAATGTGCCACCAAAGCGCTGACCTCATCTGAAGTGCGCCTGTTAGAGCAGATGCTGCCACAGCCTCCTGCACATCATCCTGATTATGCTTTCCGTTTTGTCGACCTGTTCGCCGGGATCGGCGGTATTCGCCGTGGTTTTGATGCCATTGGCGGCCAGTGTGTCTTCACCAGCGAGTGGAATAAAGAGGCGGTGCGCACCTATAAAGCTAACTGGTATCACGACCCGGAACAGCACCAGTTCAACACCGATATCCGCCAGGTGACGCTTAGCGACCAGGCGGACGTGAGTGAACAGCAGGCTTATCAACACATCAATAGCCAGATTCCCGATCACGATGTATTGCTGGCGGGCTTCCCGTGCCAGCCTTTTAGCCTGGCGGGTGTGAGTAAAAAAAATGCGCTGGGGCGCGCACATGGTTTTGAGTGTGAAGCCCAGGGCACACTGTTCTTTGACGTTGCCCGTATCATTACCGCTAAGCGTCCGGCCATTTTTGTGCTGGAGAACGTGAAGAACCTTAAGAGCCACGACAAAGGCAACACCTTCCGCATCATCATGGAAACCCTCGACGAGTTGGGTTACGAAGTGGCCGACGCCGACGCCGGTAAAGACGATCCGCGCATTGTTGATGGCCGTCATTTCCTGCCACAGCACCGCGAGCGTATCGTGCTGGTCGGCTTCCGTCGTGACCTGAATCTGCATGAAGGCTTTAGCCTGCGCGATGTCCAGCAGCATTATCCTGCGCAGCGCCCCGCTTTTGGCGACCTGCTGGATGCAGAAGTCGATCCCCGCTATATCCTGAGCGAAAAGCTGTGGGACTATCTCTACCGTTATGCAAAAAAACATGCGGCGCGCGGCAATGGCTTCGGTTTCGGTCTGGTGAACCCGCAGGATGCCAACACGGTGACACGCACCCTGTCGGCGCGTTACCACAAAGATGGTTCGGAAATTCTGGTGGATCGCGGCTGGGATCGCGCTGTAGGGGAAGAGAACTTCCAGGATGCAGCCAATCAGCTGAACCGTCCGCGCCGCCTGACGCCGCGCGAATGTGCACGACTGATGGGCTTTGAACAACCCGGCCAGAAACAGTTCCGCATTCCGGTATCGGATACGCAGGCCTATCGCCAGTTTGGTAATTCGGTGGTGGTTCCGGTGTTTGCTGCTGTCGCCCGCTTGCTGCAACCGCGCATTTTACAGGCCGTTGCGGCGCGGAAAAAAAGCTAATCTGAGCCGCGCATAATCAGTGCTGTAATCGGCATTTAATGCGATCGCGCTGCCACGACATAATTCATTCAACCACGGTTCCTACCCGGAGAATGAACTATGTCTGGCAGTGCGCAATCCCCTGTGGCGATCTCCCATATCGCCTTTCTTACCCCTGGCAACTACCCCGATCACCACCCACTGAGCGGCCTCGAAGAGACGTTACAGCTTTTTACCTATGGTGAAGAGCTAGGCTACAACGGAGCATGGGTGCGCCAGCGCCATCTTGAACATGGCGTCTCTTCTGCCAGCACTTTTCTTGCGGCGGCCACCCAGCGCACCCGCAAAATTGAGCTGGGCACCGCCGTGATCCAGATGGGTCTGGAGAGTCCCTTCCGGCTGGCAGAGGATTTGCTGACGGTGGATGTGCTCTCGTCCGGCCGACTCAACGTAGGCCTGAGCGCCGGGAAACCCAATCATGTGGAGCTGGTGGGCCATTCCGTCTTTCACGGTGAGTGGGAACAGCAGGATTTCTCTTACGATCGCGTGCTGGAACTGCGTGAAAACCTCAGCGGTCGCTACTTCGGGGATGAGGAGACCTATATTGTCTCTCCCGGCAATCGCCAGCGCCCGCGTGTACAGCCGCCTTCACCGGACCTGACTAACCGCCTGTGGTACGGCGGCGGCTCGTTACGCTCGGTGCAATGGGCGGCGGAAAACCAGTTTAACCTGCTGATTGGCAACCTGACCTCCGGGGAAGATACCGATGACTATTATCAGGCTCAACTGACGCAGCTAGCGCGTTTTCAGGCGCATCTGCCTGCGGGAGCGACGCGTAAGCCGCGCATTGCAGCAGGCCGCGTGATTATCCCGACCGACAGCGCCTCTGCGACCACTCGCCAGCGCTACCGGGATTTTGCCGCCAGCCGTTATGAACGCACGCTGACGCCACAAGGGCCAAGGCGCACCCTGTTCTCGCGCGATATTGTCGGCAGTAGTGAAGAGATACTGGCGCGCCTGCTGCAAGATCCCGTTCTGCGCCAGGTTGATGAGCTTCGGCTGGAACTGCCTTATGAATTTACCGTCAGTGAGTATCGCCAGATCCTCACTGATTTTATTACCCGCATTGCACCTGGCTTAGGCTGGAAGCCTTAAACCTGCCCTTAACACCACTCCGTTGGGTGGTGTTACCCTTCCCAATTCCGCCAGCCAGACAGTCAACTAAAACGTGACAGTGATTGCCATAGCAGCCGATTGTTGAACAAATTCGTTTACGTATAATTCATCACATCGGAAGCGCAAACGCCTTCCCCCCTACTAACCCAGGAGCACATCATGATTGAGCAAAGATTGTCAGAACAACGCGGTGTTGGTGATCACGGCTGGCTGAATTCACGCCATACCTTCTCTTTCGCCAGCTACTGGGACCCAGAGCAGGTTGGCTTCTCTGACCTGTTGGTGATTAACGACGACCGTGTCGCGCCTTCACGTGGTTTTGGTGCTCACCCGCACCGCAACATGGAGATCATCTCCTATGTGCTGGAAGGTGCGTTAGAGCATAAAGACTCAATGGGCACCGGTTCGGTCATCGTCCCTGGCGATGTTCAGCTCATGAGCGCAGGTTCTGGCGTCACACACAGCGAATTTAACCACTCCAAACAGGATGGGGTGCACTTCCTGCAGATCTGGATTGTGCCGGAAGAGAACAATACGCCACCGCGCTACCAGCAAATCTCCGTGCCTGCGGCAGAAAAACAGGGCCATCTGCGCCTGATTATCTCGCCGGAAGCGCAAGAAGGATCGCTGAGCGTACGTCAGGACATCCGCATCTACAGCGGCCTGTTCGATGGTGATGAGCAGCAGACTTTCGCGCTGGATGCTGACCGCTATGCCTACATTCATGTGGCACGTGGCAGCATCAAAGTGAACGGTATTGAATTTAAAGCCGGTGATGGCGCACGTGTTCGTAACGAGAGCAGCCTGACCTTTAGCGAAGGCGAACAGGCCGAAGTCTTGCTGTTTGACCTGCGTCCGGTTGAAGTGAACCATCCAACCCGTTAATCATTCCTCTTTACCGGCCACCGCTAAGTGGCCGGTTTCAATGAACTTTTTCTGTTTTCAGTACACCCATCTCATTGCCTGACTTCCAGGCGGCTTCCCTTTTCCTAAGGAGTTTCAGATGGACGTACAAAGCGCCCTGTATCACATACACAACAACTTCAAGACCTTCGACCAGGACAAAAGCGGCTGGCTCGATATGAAAGAGCTCAGCAATATTGCCAATGGCACCGGCGGCACTTATAGCCAACGGAAAGATCGCGAGGCGGCACAAACGCTACTCAATAATCCCGAATATTTTGCGAAAGCGGATAAAACCCACTGGTGGCAAAGCCGCGATGGCCAGGTCACTCAACAGAGCCTGTACGAAGTGGCTAAACAGACGCCCTCAGGCGTAGGCGCGCTGGATTTTAGCCAAACCAAGCCAGGTTATGAGATGGCAGCTATGCCTGGCTGGGGCATCGGTAATGGCTTCAGCGGCGGTAACGGTAATGGTTTTGGTAGCGATAGTGGCTTTGGCGGCAATAATTCGTCAGGCCTGTTCTCCCAGATGGGCAAGATGATGAGCTCAATGATGGATAGCATGATGTCGATGTTTAAAAACCTGATGAGCTTCAGTCCGTTCCGTTTTTAACCTTCCAGGGTAGCTGCGGCTACCCTCCTTGCTTTAACACGTTTCAGGTCGATTTTCTGTGATGTTGCGCGTAGGCTAGTGGTTATCAATTGCTTACACGCTCTCTCAACTTATGATTATCCGTCCGCAACAGCACTGGTTCCGTCGGCTGCTTGGCTGGCATGGTTCGGTACTGCCGCACATTATGTTTCGCCTTGGGCTCAATCTGGCGATGTCGGTGATCGCGATTCTGACCTACCAGTGGTATCAGGGTTTTGGTTTCCGTCTGACCATTGCACCTTTTAGCCTGCTTGGTGTTTCTATTGCTATCTTTCTTGGCTTTCGCAATAACGCCAGCTATGCGCGTTTTATTGAAGCCCGCGTGCTATGGGGGTCGATGGTGATCACCCACCGTTCGCTGTTACGCCAGATCAAGAGCATTCTGCCGCAACAGGAGCAGGCTGCGCGTGAGTTCGCGGCGCTGCAAATGGCCTTTAGCTGGAGTCTGAAACATCAGTTACGGGAGACCAACGGCCGGGAAGACCTGCTGAGATTAGTACCAGAACGCTGGCGCAATGAGGTGATGAACAGCCCGCTGCCCACCAACCGGCTGCTGCTGTGTATGGGGACCTGGCTGGGCGAACAGCGCAGCAAAGGCGCAATCAGCGATATTTTATGGCAAAGCGTGGACGCCAACCTGAATCAGCTTTCTGCGATCATGACCGGCTGTGAGCGTATTGCTGGCACACCGATTCCGTTTGCCTATACGCTGATTTTGCATCGCACCGTTTACCTGTTCTGTAGCCTGCTACCGTTTGCGCTGGCCGCCGACCTGCACTTTATGACGCCGCTGGTCTCGGTATTTATTTCTTATACGTTTCTGTCGCTGGAGTCACTGGCGGCTGAGCTGGAAGAGCCATTTGGTGAAGAACCTAACCACCTGCCGCTCAACGCGATGTGTGTCACCATTGAACGCAACTTGCGGGATATGAATGACGATCTGCCGCTGCCCGCCCCCGCTCTGCCCGACAGCAACTTCGTGCTGAATTAAGTGAGCTAACCCAGATTATCCAGCCAGCGCACATAAGCCTGATCCCACAGTGCCGCTGGCGTCCCCGCTTTACCCAGCCCAAACCCATGTCCACCCTGGCTAATTTGAATCAGCTCGACCGGCACGTGATTGCGCCGACAAACATCACGCATTAGCTCAGTGTTATAAGGGTTAGAGGTATGGTCATCTTCTGCCTGTGCGAGAAAGGTCGGCGGATAGTGGCCGGTGACGTAATTTTGCACTGACCAACGGGCTTCATCACTGGCCGTAGCGTCTTTACCCACCATGATCAGGTGGGTTGAAGTGTGCTGATACGGCGCTTCGAGGGTAATCACCGGGTAAATTAAACCGGCGCTGTCCACCGTCGGCGTAACATCATCGAGTGCGTCCTGGCGTGGATAAGAGGCAAAGTCCGGGCGACCAGCGGCCATTCCCAGCAAATGCCCACCGGCAGAAAACCCCAGCACATGGACTTTTCGCTCAAAAGAGCGTACCAGCCGAATCGCGCGTTGGGCATCCTGGAGCGGAGCGAGGTGCCCCGCTTGCCACTGCTCATGAGGTAAACGGTAGCTCAGCACATAGGCGGTATAGCCATTGGCATTGAGCCAGCTTGCTACCGGCCAGGCTTCACGCCCCATGCCAATCTGCCGGTAGCCACCGCCTGCGGCGATCAATACGGCTTCGCCATTCGGGTGCTCCGGGCGGAAACGTTGAATTGCGGGGCTAACGATATTGGTCCACGAGCCGTTGCGGCTGATTTTGATCGGACCAGACGGGCCTCCCCCTCCGGGCGGATCATCTGGCCAGAGGGGAATAATGTCATCCCGGGCAAACAGCTTGCCCGCTGTCATCGAAAACAGTACGACTCCAGAGCCGAGTAAAAAGTGACGACGCGTAATCATAGAACCTGCATTTATCAATCAAAAGGTCATGCCAGCTTTCAATGGCCGGGTCTTGTTGTCATGCAGGTCCTGTGCCAGACGGCGCAGATTATGTGCGCAATTGTTAGGCGAAATCCAGCGTATTTATGTGACAGTTTGCAGAAATTTTACTCAGCCTGCGTGGCGTTAATCTTCCTGCTGAAACTGTGTCATGACCGACTGGGTACATTGCTGTTCGTTGGCGCGCAGCTTACTGCGCTCTGCGTCATCCAGCTGTAACCATGCAGCCGCAACTTCACTGGCTTTTTCTTCATCAAAAACAGGTTGTTGCAGTGCTGAAGATGACTGACTGCCAGCAATTCCACTTTTGATTTTCGCCACATAGTTCTCTGCGGTTTGCGTGGTTTTTTCACTGTGCACAATGTGACACAGTTGGCTGGCGTATACGCTCTCTTCGCCGTCGTCAGCTGCCCAAGCCCCTGCTGAAAGCAGCATACCCGACACGATCACTACGCTAAATTTCATTTTGTTCTCCTGTTGTGCAGAAATGTACGGAACCTATTTTAAGCCTGATTGCGTTGGCGTGCAGCACGCCAGTTAAGGAGTGGCGTAACCGTCACACCATGCACCACAATGCTGCAAACCACTAATGTCAGGGCCATATCGATCACCACCTGCGCCTGGTTTCCCACCATGCCGTGCACCGACGCCCAGGCAATATAGTTGATACTGCCAATGCCGCGAATCCCCAACCACCCAATCAACAGCCGTTGGTCCAGAGGAATACCGCAACCCAGGGTGGTTAGCCACACCGCCAGCGGGCGTACGATGGCAAATAACAACAGACCCAACACAATACCGGTGACGTTCCAGTGCTGCGCCAGCGTCACGCCAAGCACTACCATCATCGCGGCAGCCAGCAGGCGTTCAATGGTGTCACCAAACGACAGAGCATCGCCGACCACCAAACCCACGGATTTCACCATGCCGCTGCCGCCGTGTTCTAAACGCTGATTGGGATTCACCAACGTTTCCGCAGGCATCACTCGTTGATCTTCTGGCAGATCTTGCGGCGGATAGCGCCGCACCACCTGCAACTCAGCCCGTCGTAACCCGACGCCAGCGGCGAAAGTGGCGAGGAAACCGGAAGCATCCAGCGACTGAGCAATCGCATAGCTTAGGGCGATCAGCGCCAGGGCGAGAAAATCATTCGGCGCAGTATCCTCATGCGCGCTACGCAGATGCGTGGCTAGCAGGCCAATCAGCCGGCCTAACGCATAGCCCAGGAGGAGGCCACCGCCAATCGCCCAAAGGACATCGACGCCAAACCAACTGCCCACCGCAGTCAGGTCGGTATTGTCATGATTGAGCAGCAACACTGCCAGCATGAGCAGCGGTAGCGCAGAGCCGTCGTTCATGCCTGCTTCGCTGGAGAGGGCAACGCGCAGCGCATCGTCATCACGAGCATCATTCACGGAAATCAGGCTGGCTAACACCGGATCGGTCGGGGCGACAATCGCGCCAAACGCCAGACACAACGGCCAGGAGAATCCGGTTAGCCAATGCATTAACAGCGCCATCCCGGCTACCGTCAGCAGCATCGCTGGGAAGGCTAACCTCAGCCCGATGCGCCAACTGTGCGCGCGCAGCGGCAGGCGTAGCTTAAGGCCCGTGATAAACAATGAGGCCGCCATCGTGATTTCGGTGATGTGCAGTGCCAGAGAGGCATGGGAGATAATATCGAGGTGCAGCAGGTCAAGCATCCACGGGCCACAGAGGATACCGGCCAGCAGATAGAGTCCAAATGACGTCACTGGCCCACGGTGAATCCACCCTGAAGCCAGTGACATTAAGAGCAGTAAAGCGCCCGTTGCTGCAGTCCAGGCCAGAAAGTCCATCATATTCCCACAATCACTGAAGATGATGTTTAAGCCTGGCACAGGATTGCGTTTCTATCGGCGATCAGTTTTTCAGATGGCTGCTGCACAGGCGGACAACCAGACTTGCCGCACCCGCTGCCGTGGCCAGCGTCACCACGCCAGTCCAGCCGAAGTGGGCCAACGCTGCGCTGCCCAGCGCCGCACCTGCCGCCATACCAATAAAGACCACCGTGAACAGCAGCGCATTCAGGCGACTACGTGCTTCCGGTGCAAGGCTGTACACCAGGCTCTGGTGAGCAACCAGCGAGGTCTGTACGCCGAGGTCAAAACCGATGGTGCTGAGGATAATCAGCCCCAGTTGCGCTGGCAGTGGCAACAGCGGCAGCAGGAACATCAGTCCAAACGACACCGTCACCAGGCCCGCGCCAACCTGCGTCACTCGCGCTGGGCCAATACGGTCAGCAAAGCTGCCTGCCAGCGGTGCAGCCAGTGCACCCGCTGCACCTGCCAGACCAAATGCCCCTGCCACGGCGCTATCAAGATGGAAACGTTCGCTTAGCATCAGCGCCAGCGTTGACCAGAAGGCGCTGAACGCTACGGAGAGCAAGCCTTGCGCCAGTGCCGCACGGCGCAGCGTCTGGTGGTGCTGCCACAGGTGAGCCAGAGAGAGCAGCAAGCGCGGATAGCTGACATTGGTGCCCGGCTGGAAGCGTGGCAGCGCACGCCACAGGGCAACACTGATCATCAGCACCATCGCCGCGGCAAGGTAGTACATGCTGCGCCAGCCAAAATATTCGGCCATAAAACCGCTGACTACGCGGGAAAGCAAGATACCCACCAGCAGCCCGGTCATGACGGTCCCTACCGTTTTGCCCCGGCTACGCTCCGGTGCGAGGGCAGCAGAAGCGGGCACAATATCCTGTGCTACCGTGGCGGTCAGCCCGGTAACAAAGCTGGCAATTAACATCGCATTCAGACCGCCAGAGAAACCACACAGCAGCAGTGCGGCAACCAGCAGCAAGCCTTTGATCAGGATGATCTGACGGCGATCGTGGCGATCGCCCAGCGGGGCGAGCAACAGAATCCCCAGTGCATAACCTGCCTGGGTCAGCATCGGTATCATACCGACGCCACCAATGCTGGCGTGGAACTGCTTGCTGATAATATCCAGCATCGGCTGGCTGTAATAAATAGAGGCGACGGAGACACCCGCGCCAGCGGCCAGGGTGAACACCAGCGGGCCAGGTAATTTTTCTGTCGATGCAGCAGATATGCTGTTAATCGCGGACATGGTTGTTATCTCCAGGGGGTCAATGCGGCTATTAAACCCTGTTCGAGCTATACATGGTAGAGTGATAAAAAGCAAAACGGATATACGCGAAACGTATGAGCAAAACCACAGCCACCTCTGATCGCATCGAACTGATGCAGACCTTTATCCGCATCGTGGAGAGCGGCAGCCTGTCTGCGGCTGCGGCGCAGTTGGAAACCACGCAGCCGACCATTAGCCGCCGCCTGCAGACGCTGGAACAGCGCCTTGGCCTGAAGCTCATCCTGCGTACCACCCACGCGTTAAAGCTGACCGATGATGGCGAGCGTTGCTATGCGCAGGCCCGACAGCTGCTAGCCACCTGGCACGCGCTGGAAGATGAACTGACCGGTGCCAGTGACGACCCGATTGGCACACTGCGCGTGAGGGCACCGCATGCTTTTGGTCAGGACCAGATGATTGCGCCGCTGCTGTCATGGATGGAGCGCTATCCACGCCTGAACGTGGAGTGGATGCTGAACGATCGCACCCCGGATTTTATCGCAGAAAATATCGACTGTGCGATTCAGGTCGGTACGCCAACAGATACTTCGCTGGTGACCATTTTGCTGGCCGAAGTCCCGCGCATTGTGGTCGCCGCACCCGCTTTACTGGCGCGTCATCCATCCATGAATAGCATCCAGCACATCTCCGACCTGCCGTGGCTGGCACTGACCAGTTTTTACACCAAAGAGATTGCCTTACAGCGGCAAACTGACGGGGAAACGCTGAATATCGCCATCGCTCCACGTCTCAGCAGCGATAGCCTGTATGCCGTGCGTCGGGCAGCACTGGCGGGAATGGGCGCGGCGGTGATGTCCGCCTGGGTGGTGCAGGAAGATATTGCGCAGGGTGCTCTGGTGCAGCTGGTGCCCGAATGGCAGGCTCCCCCACTGCCCGTGTGGCTGACCTATCCCTGGGCCAGTTACTATCCGGCGCGGCTGCGGCACTTCTTCGCGATGGTGCGTGAAGAGATGCCGCAGTTAGCTGGTGCGCGTCCAGCCAGCCAGCGCTAATCAGTGGCTTTTATCGTAGCGTGACATGCGGTCAAGGTAGCCCATGACAAACGCCGACAGGACAAACGTCAGGTGGATAATCACATACCACATCAGTTTGTCGTTCTCGACGCTGCGCGCTTCCATAAACACCCGCAGCAGATGAATAGAAGAGATTGCCACGATGGAAGCCGCCACTTTATTTTTCAGTGAGCCGGAGTCCATTTTGCCCAGCCAGCTGAGCTTCTCTTTGTGTTCATCGATATCCAGCTTCGAAACAAAGTTCTCGTAGCCTGAGAGCATCACCATCACCAACAGTCCGCCTACCAGCGTCATATCGACCAGCGACAGCAGCAGCAGGATCAGGTCATTTTCGCTGACGCTGAAAATCTCCGGCAGCAGATGATACAACTCCTGGAAAAACTTGATGGTCAGCGCCAGCAGGCCCAAAGAGAGGCCAAGATAGACCGGGGCCAGCAGCCAGCGTGATGCATACATCAGGTTTTCGGTAAAACGTTCCATAACTTCCCACACCTCATCAGACATTTTCCGCAGTATACCGGATGTTGTGTGAATTTATTTCAGTAGCAAGAAAAGTCTTGGCCGGGAGAAAACTGTGCGCCAGCGCAGATAAGCAAAGCGATTTCATGTAGATAAGCAATCAGGTTGTGAGCTTGTTAGCAAAGCCATTATCTCGCCGTTGTGCAATTTTTAGCTGCCCCGTAGGCTCTAAATGGTTTCAATGATCCATTTAAAATCAAAATGGAAATTAAATTCCAAACATCAGTACCGGGGAGCTTGCGATGAAGAGATCTGCATTAGTATTGCTGTGCCTGCTGGGAATGTCTGCTCCGGCGCTGGCAGAGAAAATTGGCGTATCGATGGCCTACTTCAACCAGAACTTTTTGACCATCATCCGTCAATCGATGGAGAAAGAGGCTAAAGCACAGGGCGTTGAGGCACAGTTCGAAGATGCCAACGGCGATTCCGGTAAACAGACCGATCAGGTGCAAAATTTTATCAATAACGGCGTCGACGCGATTATTGTCGACCCGGTCGACTCCGCCAGCACCCCAGTGCTGACTAAGATGGCGCAGCAGGCCAAAATTCCGCTGGTGTATGTGAACCGTGCACCAGGCGATAAAACCTTGCCTGCGGGCGTGGTGTTTGTCGGGTCTGACGAGCGCGAATCCGGCACGTTGCAGATGGAAGCACTGGCAAAAATGGCGGGCTACAAAGGCAATGTCGCGATCATGATTGGTAACCTGTCAGATTCCGGTGCGAAACAGCGCACCAAAGACGTTGAAGACGTGGTGAAAAAGTACCCGAACATGAAAGTGGTCCTGAAAGAGACCGCTAACTATGCCCGTGACGAAGGGATGAACCTGATGCTGAAATGGCTGACCAACGGCGAAAGCATCAATATCGTTGCGGCAAACAATGACGAAATGGCGATCGGTGCCGCCATGGCTATTCGCCAGAGCAAAGTCAAAGATCCGATTCTGGTCGGCGGCATTGATGCCACACCCGATGGCCTGAAAGCGCTGGCAAACGGTGCTATTGCCGTCACCGTCTTCCAGGATGCGGTCGGACAGGGTAAAGCAGCGGTCGAAGAGGCGCGACTGCTGGTGAAAGGCGAAAAACGCGATACTCACCGCTGGATCCCGTTTGAGCTGGTGACCAAAGAAAATATGCAAAGCTATGTAGAACGAGCGAAGTAGGAAATCTACGTTCAAGCGCGCCGATCACACGCATCGACACAAGGTTACGTCAGAAACCCGCCGGTTCTTTGCTAAGCTGTTCTCTTAACCGGACGGAGAAAAAGTGACTATGTTGTATCGCCGTTTTGAACGTTTTATCAATATCTTCCAGGATGCACCCACCGATGCGCCGCCGACCAAAGTCGGCGCATTTTATCTCTACTACCTGCGCCAGGTGTGGCCAAGCTTCGCTATCTTACTGGTGGTGGGGCTGGTGGGTGCGCTGATTGAGGTCGCGCTGTTTAGCTACCTGAGCCGGATTATCGACCTGGTTAACCACTCTACCCCTGCCACGCTGTTCCGCGATAACTGGCCGGTCCTGCTGTGGATGGGGTTTGTCGCCATGATCCTGCGGCCCATTTTTATCGCGCTGCACGATGTGCTGGTGCATCAGACCATTAACCCCGGCATGACCAGTATGATCCGCTGGCAGAACCACAACTACGTGCTGCGTCAGAGCCTTAACTTTTTCCAGAATGACTTCGCCGGGCGCATCGCCCAGCGCATTATGCAGACCGGTAACTCCCTGCGTGATTCCGCCGTACAGCTGGTGGATGCCATCTGGCATGTGTTGATTTATGCCCTGACGGCGCTGTTTCTGTTCGCCGAAGCCGACTGGCGGCTGATGATCCCGCTGCTGCTATGGATCTTCACTTACATTGCTGCTCTGCGCTACTTTGTGCCGCGCGTCAAAGCGCGTTCGGTGATCTCTTCCGAAGCACGTTCGAAACTGATGGGCACCATCGTCGATGGCTACACCAATATCACCACGCTGAAACTGTTTGCCCATAACGATCTGGAAAAACAGCACGCCAGAGCGGCGATTCAGGAGCAAACGGACACCACACAGCAGGCGGGCCGTATGGTAACCCGCATGGATGTCACCCTCTCGACCCTCAACGGCATTCTGGTGGTGGCAACCTCTGGCCTGGCGCTGTGGCTGTGGAGCCAGTCGCTGATAAGCGTAGGTGCGATTGCGCTGGCCACCGGTCTGGCGATTCGCCTGGTCAATATGTCGGGTTGGGTGATGTGGGTGGTGAACGGTATTTTCGAAAATATCGGTACCGTGCAGGATGGCCTGACCACCATTGCGCAGCCGCTGAGCGTACAGGATGTACCGCAGGCCAAAACGCTGCGGGTTACGCGCGGTGAGATCCGCTTTGCCGATGTCCATTTCGACTACAACGGTAGCCGTCAGGTGATTAATCACCTCAATTTGCAGATTCAGCCAGGGGAGAAAATTGGCCTGATTGGTCCTTCTGGCGCGGGTAAATCCACGCTGGTGAATCTCCTGCTGCGCCTGTATGACCTGAACGGCGGCCAGATTTTGATCGACGATCAGGATATTGCGCAAGTCAGCCAGCAGAGCCTGCGCGGGCAGATTGGCATGATTACTCAGGATACCTCGCTGCTGCACCGTTCAATCCGCGATAACCTGCTGTATGGCCGCCCCGATGCGACCGAACAAGAGCTGGCACAGGCGATTCACCGCGCGCGCGCCGATGAGTTTATTCCTCTGCTGTCCGACCCACAGGGCCGAACCGGGCTGGATGCGCACGTTGGCGAACGTGGCGTAAAACTCTCGGGTGGGCAGCGCCAGCGTATTGCCATTGCACGAGTGCTGCTGAAAGATGCTCCGATCCTGATTATGGATGAAGCCACGTCAGCGCTGGATTCTGAAGTGGAAGCCGCGATTCAGGAGAGCCTGGAAGGGTTGATGGAGGGCAAAACGGTGATTGCCATCGCTCACCGCCTGTCAACCATCGCCAAAATGGATCGCCTGATTGTGTTAGAGAAGGGCCAGATTGTCGAAATTGGCAGCCACCACGAACTGCTGGCGAAAAACGGCCTGTATGCCCGCCTGTGGCAACATCAGACCGGCGGTTTTGTCGGCGTTGATTAATCGCCGCGCCGAAATGGCAGGGACTCGCGTGCCTCAACGGCCCAGGCCCGCACCCCTGCCCGTTCTTCGTTGAGAAACTGCCCCACCGCTTCACGCAAGCCAGGATGCTGCAACTGATGCCAGGAACGGGTCAGTTGCGGCTCAAAGCCCCGCACCAGCTTATGCTCGCCCTGCGCGCCGGCATCAAAACGTTGCAGACCATGCGCAATCGCATACTCCATGCCCTGGTAGAAACAGGTTTCAAAATGCAGGTGGTTAAACTCCGCCAGGCACCCCCAATAACGGCCATATAAGGTGTGGCTGTCGATCAGGTAGAAGGCCATGGCCACTGGCTGTTCGCCCAGTGAGGCGATCACCACCCGAATTTGCTCCGGCATTCTGGCCGCCAGCAGGCTAAAGAAATGCCGGGTCAGATAGGGGCGCTGGCCGCGCACCGCGTAGGTGTTGGCATAACAGGTGTAGATAAAATCCCACTGCGTTTCCGTTAGCTCATCGCCCTGATACCAGCGAAAGGTGAAACCACTCTCTGCCACCTGCTCACGCTCTTTACGCATCTGCTTGCGCTTGCGTGACATCAGCGTGGCGAGGAAATCCTGAAAATCCCCGTAGCCGTGATTAAGCCAGTGATATTGACAGCCGAGCCGTTCCAGCCACTGTGGCTGCTCTCTTAATAGTGCGTCTGCCGGGGCATCGGTGAAATTGATATGTGCGCCGCTCAAGCCCTGCTGTGCCAGATAATCGGGCAGGTCGACAAGCAGTTGCCGCGCAGCCATCGCATCTCCCAGCAGTCGTGCGCCACCTACTGGACTGAACGGGATCGCCCCGAGCCATTTGGGATAATAGCGAATGCCCGAGCGCTGGCAGGCATCTGCCCAGCCGTGGTCAAAGACGTACTCGCCCGATGAGTTGTGTTTACGGTAACCGGGAATGGCGGCGGTAATTTTCCCTGCCTCTTGCCACACCAGATGTTCACTGCGCCAGCCCGCTTCCGGGCGCACGCTGTGGCTCTCTTCCAGCGACAGTAAAAAAGCATGGCGCAGAAACGGCTGGTCGTCTGGCAGCAGCCGATCCCAGTTTTCCGGCGCAATATCGGTCAGAGTGTGCAAGGCGCGAAGTGGCATCAGGGGTTCCTTCAATCTGGGCAGGTTGTCAGTCAAACAGGTTTTGCGGTGCGGGGGAAGCCCGGTGGCACTGAATGCAACCTGACCGTATACTCGGTTTTTTTAGCCTGAGGGGTGGATAGATGGATCGGCTCGACTGCGATCGCATGTTTGTTGCGGTGCTGGAACTCGGCAGTTTCGCCGCCGCCGCCACACGCCTGGGCACCAGCAGCGGCCAGGCGTCAAAACTGGTTTCCCGCCTTGAGCAGCAGCTCGGTGTGCAACTGTTCAAACGCAGCACGCGCGCCCTTTCTCCCACAGAAGTGGGCCTGGCCTACTATGAGCGGGTGAAAACCTTGCTGGAGGCCTTCGACGCACTGGATGCTTCAGTGCGAGATACCGCGCAATCCCCGGTAGGACGCCTGAAAATCAGCGTGCCGGGCACCTTTGGCAGCGTGGTGCTCTCCCCGGTGCTGGTGGAGTTTGCCCGGCGCTATCCGCGTATAGAGCTGGATGTCAGCTTTTCCGATCGCCCCGCGAATGTAGTGGATGAGGGCTTTGATCTGGCGATTCGCATTGGCAATCTGAGCGACAGCAGCCTGGTGGCACGACGGCTCAGCGACATCCACATCTGTGTGGCTGCCGCCCCCCACTATCTGCAACAGTTTGGCACGCCGCAGCACTGGAACCAGCTTGAGCATCATCAGTGCATTACGGATACCAATTTTCGTGATCCGTGGCACTGGCCGTTTGTCTCCTGTAGCGGTGAAGTGGTCAATGTGCCAGTGCGAGGCCGACTGCGCTTCTCCAATACCGAAGCCTGTTTACAGGCGGCTGTTGCAGGCCTCGGCATCGCGCGGTTGCCTGACTTTATCGCCGCCAGTGCCCTGCATCGTGGCGACATCACGCTGATACTGGAATCCTGGGCTGAACCGCCGCTTGGCCTGTTCGCCCTCTACCCTTCGGCACGTCATCTGGCACACAAAACCCGCCTGCTGATTGATTTCCTCGCCCACCACTTTGCCAGCACGGCTCACTAACGCCATTCCTTCCATTATGGAAGGAATTATTCCCTTTTTGCCCGGATTATCACCGCTATGGCAGCAGGCTAAGCTGTGTGCAGTAAAGATACAGGAGCTAAAGCGATGTTGGTAAACGGTCAGTGGAGTGCAGAGTGGCACCCGGTACAGGCAACAGATAAACAGGGTGGCTTCGTCCGCCAGACCTCCAGTTTTCGTCACTGGATAAGCCACGACGGCAGCACTGAATTTGCCGCAGAGCCCGATCGCTACCATCTGTATGTAGCGTTAATCTGCCCGTGGGCCTCGCGCACGCTGATCGCCCGTAGCCTGAAAGGGTTGCAGTCGGTCATCAGCGTTTCCGTCGTGGAACCCCAGTTGGGTGAGCAAGGCTGGGGTTTTGGTGATTATCCTGGTGCGAACCGCGATACGCTGAACGGCGCACGCTATCTCCATGAGCTGTATACCCGCGCCGCCGCAGATTTTACCGGACGCGCCACGGTGCCGGTGCTGTGGGATAAAAAGCTGAATACCATCGTGAACAATGAGTCAGCGGATATCCTGCGTATGCTGAACAGCGGCTTTGGCACGCTGGCGGACGATCGCTATGATCTGTATCCCGCCGCTTTGCAGCAGGAGATCGATGCACTCAATGATCGGATCTATCCGCGCCTGAATAATGGCGTTTACCGCACCGGGTTCGCCACCACGCAGCAAAGTTATCAGCAGGCATTTACCGAGGTGTTTAGCGAGCTGGATGATCTGGAAGCAAGGTTGAGTGATGGCCGTACCTTCCTGTTCGGCGAACACCTGACCGAAACGGATATCCGTCTGTTTGTCACGCTGGTACGTTTTGACGTGGCCTATCACGGCCTGTTTAAGTGTAATTTGCGCCGCCTGCACGACTATCCGCGACTGAGCCGCTATCTGAAGAGTATGCTGGCGGTTTCTGGCGTGCGTGAAACGGTCAATATCGACCATATCAAGCAGGGCTACTACTCGATTAAAGCGCTCAACCCGAACGGTATCGTGCCTGTCGGGCCGGACATGAGTGAATATGGACTACAGGACACCAGACATGCCTAAAGCATTAGTGATTTTTCTGCACGGCGTTGGCAGCAATGGGGCCGATCTCGCCCCGCTCGGTCAGCACTGGGCTACCCTACTGCCGGATGTGAAGTTTGCCGCACCCAATGCCCCCTTTGAGTTTGAAGGCGGCTTTGGCGGCTATCAGTGGTTTAGCCTGGCGGGCGTCACCAGTGACAACCGGCCACAGCGTGTGCAGGCAGCACGTGAGGCGTTCGATGCCACGCTGACGCAGATTATGGCGCAGCACGGCATGGCAGAAGCATGGGATAAGGTGATTCTGGTGGGCTTTTCGCAAGGCTCGATTATGGCGTTGGATGCACTGGCAACCGGGCGTTATCCACTGGCGGGCGTGGTCGCGTTTTCCGGGCGTCTGGCGTGCGACGATGCCCTTACCCCACGGCAACACACCCCGGCTTTATTGATTCATGGCCAGGCCGATGGCGTGATTCCGTGGCAAGAGAGTGAAAGCGCCTGTCAGCGTTTGCGGGCAGCCGATCTACCGGTTGAACTGGCCTATGAACGCTCGACCGAACACACCATTTCCCCGGAAGGCGCTCTGCGGGCGGCGACATTTATCGCCCAGTGTCTGCGCGATTAAGTCCATGAAAGGGTGCGCTACTCACGCACCCTTGCGCCTATCCCAGTAAATTCACCAAGGCAAAACCGGCAAACGTCATCAGCAGCGAACCGATCACGTGCGTCATCACACTGGCCATCGCCCACAGATATTTCCCACCCTGCAACAGCACCATAATTTCGGCCGAGAAAGTCGAAAACGTGGTCAGCCCACCGCAGAAGCCGGTAGTAATTAACAGCTTCCACGCGGGATCGAGCTGCGGGTTGCGCAGAAACCACGCCAGCGCACCGCCAATGATAAACCCGCCAACCAGGTTAACGATCAGCGTGCCAGGCGGCAAATTGGGGAACAGAGCATTAAAACGCATCGCCAGCAGCCAGCGCAGCGTACAGCCTGCGGTGCCGCCAATCATTACGGCCAGTAAAGACTTCAACATGAGTGAGTTCCGAAGTAAGACACGTATGCGGTGGCGTGAGGCGGGACGTGCCTGACACTCCACCGCCTCAACGTGAGGTTTATGGATTATGTCAGGCGTCATCAGCCGCTGAATCAGCAGGCGGTTGGGAAAGGTGGAACGCCATCACCCTGTGCCACAGCATAACGCTGGCCAGGCGGTAAAACAACGGCGGCATTTATCTTTGAGTAGCGCAGCTATTGCTCTGGCGGGTTCAGTCCCGTTCACCGCTGCATAGCCGTTCCTGAGCCTCCAGAATAAGCTGACGCTGTTCATCAATGCGCGTAGCGGCGTAGATATCGATATTCAAGGTATTCGCTTCGCCATCGGTTAATGCGCGGTAACACAGCCCTTCCTGATTAAACGTACATTTTGACTGCGGCATCAGTGCGAATCCTTTTCCCCTGGCGATGTGGCTCAGCATGACCAGCGAGTCATCAGGCTCTTTCACTCTTTTCAGTGAAAAGCGCAGCCGGGAAAAGTAATTTTCACACTTATCGTAAAACAGCGGATTCGTACTGCGCGAAAACCAGAACAGCGGTAAATCAGCGACATCTTCCAGCGCTACTTTTTCTTTCAGGCTGGCAGGATGGGCAGAGGGCATCGCAACTAACAGCGGTTCACGGCACACCCAGCGATACCGCACGGTGTCTTCATGGCCGAGGCTCTTTTCGCCGGTAAGCACCAGATCAAGGGTATTTTTAGATAAGCACTGTAGTAGCTGAGCCGAAGTCAGATTCGGCGTCTCAATGTCATTGACGGCATCAAGTTCGATCAGCTTATCGCTAATTGGTGATATCAACTCAAAATTAAGCGTGCGGGTAAGACCAATTCGCAGGCTCCCTTCATTCAACAGGGTTCCTGATTTTAATGCATTGAGTTCATAAAGAATGCTTTCCGCTTTCACGACCAACGCCCGCCCAGCCTCGGTCAGGCTGACATCATGTGTCGTTCGGCTGAAGAGCTGCTTGCCGAGGGTGGCTTCAAGGCATTTAATCTGCCGGGTCAGCGGGGGCTGTGTCATACGCAGGCGTTCAGCCGCCCGGCGAAAATTCAGTTCATGGGCCACTGCGAGAAAACACTGTAGCTGCTTCACACTCGGCAGGTTGTTGCTGATAAGGTGCACTGCAGTACTCATAGATTCCATCCTGTCGCGGCAATACCTAAATTGTATTACAGATTTAACAATTCCATCGATTTCGTCAATTGATAAATTTACCTCGTCGCCAACACCCCCTGTTTTTATTTAAAAACAGCGCATTCATCACTGCATAAATATTAAAAACCATCACCGTCGTTAAAATAACTTCGAGGTAAAATATGACTATTGAAAATACTCCACAAACGATGACATTACGATCGTGGCTTGCTCTGTTTATCCTGGCACTTTCCACCTTTACTATAGTGACGACTGAACTCGCGCCCGTTGGTTTATTAACACCGATCGCTGAGGGTTTGAACGCGTCCGAATCAGCAGTAGGCATGACCGTTTCACTTTACGCCTGGGTTGGTGCGTTAAGCGCACTTTTTGCCTCGGTATTTCTGGGCAATGTCGCTAAAAAACGCCTTTTGCTAACGTTAACCATCGTGCTATTTCTCTCTAACGTCTTCGCCGCCACGGTGAATACTTACTCAATGCTACTTGCAGCGCGAATTATTGGTGCGTTAGCACATGGCGCATTCTGGGCGATGATTGGTGCGGCTGCGGTTGCTATGGTACCGGCTAAATATGTGGGTGCTGCAACCTCTATTGTGTTTGGTGGTGTTTCCGCTGCCAGCGTATTCGGTGTCCCCGTTTCAAACTTTATTGGCATTCACTTTGGCTGGAGACAAGCATTCTGGTTGATGGCAGTACTCAGCGTCATCGCTTTTATAGGTATCACGATACTGATTCCGCAAATTAACAGCAAAAGTTCGATTGGATTTGCTGCACTGAAAAGCGTATTTAAATCCTCTACATTGTGGAAAATTTACTCTGCCACGCTGTTGGCCGTAACTGCGCACTTTGCCGCCTTCACCTACATTGAGCCGTGGTTGAATACACAAGCGGCCTTGGGGAAATCAATCATCCCGATGGTGCTGTTTTTTTACGGTATTGCCGGACTGGTTGGCAACTTCCTCACCGGTCTGGTGATCGACAAATATCTCAAACCCACCGTCTCCATTTCAGTCTTGCTGATTGGTGCAGTGCTGCTGTTTCTTGGATTATCGGGTTCTACCCTCTCAGGTACCGCAGTCTTTGCCTCAATCATCATCTGGGGTGTGGCAATTTCAGGAATCTTTGTAGGTTTCCAGACCTGGGTACTACGTATGGCGGAGGATAAAGTTTTCCCAGCTTCAGCGGTTTACGTTTCATTTTTCAATACGGCAATTGGCGTTGGAGCATCAGTGGGCGCATGGATAGTTTCCGCCTATTCTCTTCCGATGCTGTATCGCGTTGCGGGTACGGCGATTGCGCTTTCTGTGCTGCTGGTCGCTGTCATTCCTGCCAAAGTTAAGCGCGTGGAAAACACGGTGCTCGCACCAAGACACTGATCAATGGATAAAAAAATCCGTAATCCTTAAGAGATTACGGATTTTTGCACTCTGGCTTCTTTTTTACCTGTCTGGCTTATCCGTCAGGCATTAACGCCTTTCATTCCTTCCGCAGAGTAGCGCCCACCTTTAATTTCAACGCGATGATGAATGCCATTCAGCAACGCAATATCTTTATCTTCGAGGGTAATCTCTGCCGCTTGTGCATTTTCTACCAGATAATCTGTATGTTTGGTGCCGGGAATTGGCACTAATTTCTCATACTGAGCCAGCAGCCAGGCGATGGCTATCTGGCCTGGGGTGCAGTGATATTTCTCCGTCAGAGGGCGAATAGCCTCCAGCAGCTGAGCGTTATGATCGAGGTTGGACTGTACGAAGCGGTCGTTGTGTTTGCGGAAATCCCCATCGGCAAAATCACTGTTTTTTAGGTACTTGCCGGTTAAAAAGCCCCGGCCTAATGGCGAGTAAGGCACCAGCCCAATATCCAGTTCTTTTACCGTGGGCAGAATGTCGTCTTCAATGTCACGCGTCCAGAGTGAATACTCTGTTTGTAGCGCAGTGACGGGATGCACCGCATACGCTCGACGAAGTGTTGCGGCCGAGACTTCACACAGACCAATATGTTTAATTTTACCCTGCTGGACCAGTTGCTTCAGACACGCCATGCTCTCTTCAATCGGTGTCTCATGGTTAATCCGGTGAAGGTAGAACAGGTCAATGCATTCTACGCCAAGGCGTTTAAGTGATTCATTACAGCAGCGGGTAATATAATCGGGTTGATTAATGATGGTTCGCGCGTAAGCGTCATCAGGTGAACGGAATACTCCACACTTGGTCGCAATTTTAAACTGCTCTCGCGTTGCCTTATCAAGGCGTGCAAGAAAGTGACCAATAAGACGCTCATTGTGGCCCCGGCCATACTGGTCGGCGGTATCAATGAAATTAATATCTAAATCCACCAGCTTATGTAAGAGCTGCAAGGATGCCGCGTCATCTGTGTCGCCATAAAACTCGCTCAAGCCCATGGCGCCATAGCCGATGGCACTCACACTAAGATTTTGGGATAAGTTTCGGGTACGCATAGTTTCTCCTGTTTTCAGAAAGACTATTGTTCCACCCCTATGACGGTTTCTGAATTTCCAGTTTTGTGATACAGAAAAGGTATTAATACACGCCTTCGTTGTTTTGGCTTTTTTAAAAAAGAACAGGTTAGCCGACAAAATGGCGAGCATCACCTGTTCGGCGATCAGGATTAATTACGGTTTAACAGGCAAATAGTAATAGCTGGTTTCAAAAGGCCGTAGTCGGCGGATAGCCTCAGGCTTAGGTGGCACCGGATAATTGCTGAGCAACACCTGCCACTCGGCTGCTTCGACATGAACCTGAAAACGCTGGGTTTCTGCCGTCATATTGCCGACCACTAACAGCGTTTGCCCCTGCCAGCGGCGCTGGTAACACCAGACCGCAGCATGTTGCGGCTGGAGATCCTGATAGTTTCCCAGCGTCAGAATGGCGTAACGCTTACGCAGCGCAATCAGCCGCTGATAGGTGTAATACACCGACTCATCATCCGCCAGCGCCGCCTGCACATTGACCTGCTGTACGTTATCCGCCAGCGGTAGCCAGGGAATGCCTGTGGTGAATCCAGCTTGCTCACTGCTTTCCCACTGCATCGGTGTGCGGCTGTTATCACGCGATTTACTGGCCAGTATCGCCAGAATCTCACTCTCCGCCTGCCCGGCGGCCAGCCATGCAGCATGGATGTTGCGGCTCTCCACATCCTGGTACTGATCAATCCGGCTGTAGTGCGGATTGGTCATCCCAATCTCTTCACCCTGATAGATAAACGGCGTTCCCTGCATACCATGCAGTAACATTGCCCAACATTTTGCTGCCGTACTGCGGTGTTCGCCATCATCCCCAAAGCGTGACACGATGCGTGGCTGATCGTGGTTACACCAGAACAGCGCGCTCCAGGCGATGCCGCACATGCCCTGCTGCCACTGGGCAAACAGTTGTTTGAGGGCAATATAATCGGGTGCAGCCAGCGCCCATTTATTGCCCGCCGGATAGTCCACCTTGAGATGATGGAAGTTAAACGCCATCGACAGCTCTTGTGCGGTATGTGCAGCATAGCGCTGGCAGCGCGCTAGCGAAGTTGAGGACATCTCTCCTACCGTCATCAAGCCTCGTGGCGCAAACACCTCACGGTTAAACTCCTGCAAAAACTCATGGATACGTGGCCCGTCAGTGTAAAAACTGCGCCCATCACCGCCCTCAATGTCATCGTGAAAATCTTGCTGCTTCGACACCAGGTTAATCACATCCAGCCGCAAGCCATCGACCCCTTTATCGGCCCAGTAGTGGCATACCGATTTCAGTGCCGCACGCACCAGCGGATTTTCCCAGTTGAGATCGGCCTGCTCCGGCGCGAACAGGTGAAGATAGTAACTCTGACGCTTCTCGCTCCACGCCCAGGCACTCCCACCAAACTTGGACTGCCAGTTATTGGGTGGCGCATCGGGTGAGCCTTTACGCCAGATATAAAAATCAACCCACGGAAACTCGCCATTCTCGGCACGCTGGAACCACTCGTGCTGGGTGGAGGTGTGGTTAAACACCATATCGAGAATAATGCGCAAGCCACGTTGATGGGCCTGAGTGACCAGTTGTTCAAACGCTTCGAGCGTGCCAAACATCGGATCTATCGCGTAATAGTCCGCCACGTCATAACCATTATCGACCTGCGGCGAGGTAAAAAAGGGAGTGATCCACAGTGCGTCCACGCCCAGCGCGCTGAGGTAATCCAGCCGTTGCGTAATCCCTGCGAGATCGCCAATGCCACTGCCGGTACTGTCCTGAAAACTCCTGGGATAGATTTGATAAACGGTGGCCGTACGCCACCAGGGCAATGCTGCGAGAGCATGACTTTCCTGCATTATGCTGGCTCCTGCTGGGCTTGTACTGCGGCTGATTTAAGATTGCGGCGGAACAGAATGATGGTCAGCAACATCGGCACCAGAATCGCCACCAGCATGGCAACAGCAAACACTGACCAGAAAGCGGGCTGGATTGAGAGAATACCTGGAATACCGCCAACGCCGATCCCGTTCGCTAAGACCTGATTCAGGCCACAGATGAAACCGGCCAGGGCAGCACCGATCATCGCACACAGCATCGGATAGCGATATTTCAGGTTCACGCCGTACATGGCCGGTTCCGTCACACCCAGCCACGCGGAGATGGCTGCTGGCACCGTGAGTTCACGTTCACGGCGATCGGGGTTGGCGATGATGATACCCACCACAGCAGCGCCCTGAGCGATATTGGAGAGTGCAATGACAGGCCACACGGGTGTGCCTCCGATGGACTGAATCATCTGCATATCAATCGCCAGCGTGGTCTGATGAACGCCGGTAATCACCATTGGCGCATAAAAGAAACCAAACAGCGCCGTTCCCACCGGAGCAAAACTGCCGGTCATCGTCTGGCGGATAACAAACGCCAGACCTTCACCCACCGCGCGTCCGGCGGGGCCAATCAGGCTGTGGGCTAAAAACACCGCGATCAAGAGTGACGTGACAGGCACCACCACCAACGTCAATGAGGCTGGCACCCACTGCCTGAGCCTGCGTTCGATGAAGGCCAGCGCCAGCCCAGCAAACAGTGCCGGAATCACCTGCGCCTGGTAGCCTACCCGTTCAATCTGGAACAACCCGAAATCCCATACGGCAGGTGCTTCACTGCCTAGCAGATAAGCATTCATGAGTTGAGGTGAAACCAGCGTGATACCCAGCACGATACCCAGAATGGGCGAAGTCCCCATTTTGCGCGCGACAGACCAGCAAATACCGACGGGTAAATAGAAGAAGATGGCTTCGCCGACTAGCCACAAGAAATCATACAACCCTTGAATACCGGGCCAGGATTGTACCAGGGTCTTTCCGTCACTAAAGACCACATCCCCCAATACATTACGAATGCCAAGAATCAGGCCGCCACTTATTAATGCCGGTAACAGTGGGAAAAATATCTCAGCGAAGTGCGACAACAAAGCCTCATGTGGCTTCATGTTACTTCTCGCTGCTGATTTAATATCTCCGGATTCTTGATGGGATATATTTAGCTGTTTAATTAACGCATGATAGTAATTATCGACATCAACCCCGATGATCACCTGGAACTGTCCAGCGTTAGCAAAACAGCCTTTGATGCCTGCTAACTGGCGGATAGCCTCTGGATTGGCTTGTTCTGGCCGGTGCAACACGAATCGCAGCCGCGTAATGCAGTGAGAGAGTGAAGCTACGTTCTCTTTCCCGCCTACCAGTGTAATAAGCTCATGGATTATTTTATTATCAACTTTGCTCATGAAATCCCTTAGTGTGCTAAAAAACAACAGCTAAAAATAATAAACAGCACGGGATTTATGTCGACAAAAATATCTCTTTAAGTTATCGCAGATCACAAAAAAAGCAATAAACAAACAACGTTAAATAAATAAAAACCTGACGATGATCCAACTAATTAAATTAACGTGTTTAAGTAAATAGAAAAGCTAATTATATAAAAAACCCTGTAATTCATCGCGAATTACAGGGTTGATTTCAGGCAATGGTATTACGCAAACGCCCGATTTTTTCAATCTCAACTTCGATCACATCACCCGAGAACATAAACAGTGGTGGGGTACGTTTTTTACCTACGCCACCCGGTGAACCGGTGATGATCACGTCGCCCGGTGAGAGAGGGCTGAACGCTGAGATATACTCAATGATACTGGCAACTTTGTGCACCATACTGCCGGTGGTGTCGTTCTGCACTTCGCGACCGTTCAGGAAGGTTTTAATTGCTAACTGCTGCGGATCGCCAATCGCATCCGCCGTGGTCATCCAGGGACCGAAACCACCGGTTTGCGGCCAGTTTTTCCCGGCGGTAAACCAGGTGAACTGCATGTCACGTACGGTGGCATCCATAAAGCAGCTGTAACCGGCAACCACGTCCAGCGCATCTTCGGCTTTCACTGCGTGTGCGGGTTTACCGATGATGACGGCTAACTCGCCTTCAAAATCGAACTCTTGCGTGACTTCCGGTTTTAACAACTTAGCTTCGTGGCCTGCCAGAGAATCGGCAAAGCGGATGAACAGCGTGGGTGCATCCTGGGTTTCTGCAAACTCTTTGCGCTTATCGGCGTAGTTCATGCCGACACAGAACACCTTACCTGGGTTTTCAATCACCGGCAGGAGACGCACTGCAGAAAGGGGGTAATCAGCGGGTTGTTTTGCCAACCCGGCGAGGTCGCCTAAGCCATTACGTGCAAGCAGGGTTTTCAGGTCTGGACAGTCGCTACCGAAGCGCGCGCCAAGGTCCACAATCCCCTCTTCTACTACGATACCAAAACTCTTCGTTGCCTGGTCTAAATGATAAAAACTGCAAAGCTGCATTACTGCCTCATTATGGATTTCGAAAATCGCGCGCAGGGTAACAAAACTGGCGCAAAAAATCGGCATCTAAGCATTTTTTTTCGTTTCAAAGCACTTTTTGTTGTTAAGCCACCAGTGGAGGCAGCTGTCGGCGGGATATACAGCAGATTATCGCGCCCCCTTTGTGGGAACGCGATAAAGGGGGGAATCAGGCGAAGATGCCGAGATGTTCAGACAGGATAGTAAAACCAATCGCGATCAATACCACACCGCCCAGCACTTCAGCCCACTTACCCAGCACCGGGCCGATGAAGCGTCCAACCAGCACGCCGGTGGTCGCCATGACGGTGGTCGCCATGCCAATCATCAAAGCAGTAGTGACAATATTCACCTGCAGGAACGCCAGGCCCACGCCGACCGCCAGTGCATCAAGGCTGGTCGCTACGGCTGTCAGTGCCAGCACCATGAAGCCGTGGCTCTGCGGCGCTTCACAAGGCTCTCCTGCCGTTTGGCGCATACCTTCCATGATCATTCTGCCGCCCAGCACCGTCAGCAGAACAAAAGCCACCCAGTGATCCCAGGCCATGATGTAGCGACTCGCCATCAGGCCAATACCCCAGCCAATTAATGGCGTGAGCATTTCAATCACACCGAAGATCAATCCGGTACGGAAGGCTTCTTTCAGACCCGGGCGATGTAAGGCGGCACCTTTGCCCAGTGCTGCAGCAAAAGCATCCATCGACATGCCGAAGGCCAGAATCAGGGTGGCGATAAAAGTCATATGCATCCAATAGCGTTCACACGCGTCACAGCCTGCGTGATTCGCATATTTTTATGATTAACAAAAAGTGCGCGCAGTCTACCATGTGAAACCGCATAAAAAAAGACAGCAAAATCAGGGGTTTAAATATAGCAAAGGCTATAACTTTTACGCATGGCTAAATTTAGTGGCTAAGTTAGTGCTGTATAAGCATTTTTCAGGCCAGGTTAAACGCGGGATTGAAGCAATCGGAGGATTACCGGACAATACCCGCCTGGTGATTTGGGAAGATAAGTATGAAAAATCCGTTAGAAACCCTCATTATTCCTGGTGGTATTCTGCTACTGGGCTTTCTCTCCGCGCTGCTTTTGCCTGCGCCGTCGTTTGGTCTGCAGATGGCAAAGCAGATCCAATCGACTTTGCACCTCCAGGATCTCAACCAGCTCTACACCATTATCTATTGCGTGTGGTTTCTCTTGATGGGCACGGTGGAGTTTTTCGTCATTCGCTTCCTGTGGCGGCGAAGCTCTGCGCGTTGAATGATCGGCAGCCGATGCCATAAGCCAGCACTTATGGCCCGGCGCTGCATGAGGCGAAGATTTTTGCCGCAAAAATGTAACATTATTTTTACACGACGCCCAAAAAAGCCCCGTTTCTGTGAAAGCGCACGATTTCACCACGCAACAAATAGTTAACATTTTCAGCCAGTTAAACAGACTGAGATTTTTTCTGTTGTCCGCCTCTTCTCTCTGTTATGACGCATTTATGCAACATTTTTACGTCATAACCTCCTGAGTTAGCGCTAAAAATTCCCTTATGACAGCGCGGGCGGGATGATTAATTCTTATGCTGAATCATTTCCGCCTTTAAAAAATAAACAAACGTTTAAATCCAATGCGAGAATGTTATATTCGACAGCTATAGCATAACGTGCAGTTACGTTATCACCCCTTAACAGAACCTGAGTCTTAACCTTTGAGAAATAGCTTCACACGCCCTGCAGAAGCGTGACTATTTCGCCTGCGATTCTGTTGAGTATCAGGTCAACAGGAGAGGAGATCTCGCCTCATGAGCAATACTGCTGTAAATCTGCCGCTGGCAATGAGTGTGGCTGCGGGCCGCGTTCAGGAAAGAAAAGAAGTCGATGTGTTGTTGATCGGCGCAGGCGTAATGAGTGCCACCCTGGGGACCTGGTTACAGGACCTGGAACCCGACTGGACCATTGAAATGGTCGAGCGGTTGGACATCATTGCTGAAGAGTCCTCTAACGGCTGGAATAATGCCGGGACCGGTCACGCCGCACTGGCTGAGCTGAACTATACGCCGCAGAATGCGGATGGCACGATTGATATCAGCAAAGCCGTTGCGATCAACGAGTCTTTCCAGATCTCACGCCAGTTCTGGGCTTACCATGTTCAGAAAGGCAATTTGCATACACCGCGCAGCTTTATCAACAGTACGCCGCATATGAGCTTCGTCTGGGGTGATGATAACGTTTCGTTCCTACGCAAACGTTTTGATGCGCTGCAAAAAAGTACCCTGTTCCGTGGAATGCACTTCTCGGATGATGCGGACAAAATCCGTGACTGGATCCCGCTGGTGATGAATGGCCGTGAGCCTGGCCAGAAAGTGGCTGCCACCTGGACCGAGATGGGCACCGATGTGAACTTTGGTGAAGTGACGCGCCAGCTGATCGCTTCATTAGAGAAAAAAGAGAATTTCCGCCTGCAACTCCGTCAGGAAGTGCGTGATATTACACGCCTGAACGATGGCCGCTGGCAGGTGAAGCTGCACAATCTGACCACCAACAGCTCACGCACACTGATTGCCCATAAACTGTTTATCGGTGCTGGCGGTGCCGCGCTGCCTCTGCTGCAGAAATCAGGCATTCCTGAAGTGCAGGGTTACGCGGGTTTCCCAGTGGGTGGCTCATTCCTGGTAACGGAAAACCCGGAAGTGGTGCAGCAACATATGGCGAAGGTCTACGGCAAAGCCAGCGTGGGCGCGCCGCCGATGTCAGTCCCACACGTCGATACGCGCGTGCTGGATGGCAAGCAAGTGCTGCTGTTTGGCCCGTTTGCGACCTTCTCAACCAAATTCCTGAAACAAGGCTCACTGCTGGATATGTTCAGCTCGCTGAACGGCGGCAACCTGTTCCCAATGGTGCAGGTCGGTCTGAAGAATTTCGATTTGGTGAAATATCTGGTTGAACAGGTACTGCAAAACGATAACGACCGCCTGGAAGCCCTGCGCGCGTATGTCCCACAAGCGAAAGCAGAGGACTGGCGTCTGGTGACGGCAGGCCAGCGTGTGCAGATCATCAAGAAAGATGGCAAACAGGGTGGCGTATTGCGCCTCGGAACCGAAGTTGTGACCTCGAATGATGGTTCAATTTCCGCACTGCTGGGCGCTTCGCCGGGTGCCTCAACCGCCGCGCCAATTATGTTAGAACTGCTGCAGAAGATGTGCCCTGAGCAGATGAAGTCACCCGAGTGGCAGACTCGTATTCGTGCGGTGATCCCTTCATGGGGTCGTAAGCTGAATGGTGATGTCGCGCTGACGGAGAAAGTGCTGGCGGATACCAGTCGCGTATTGCAGTTGACCTATGCTCCGGTCACGCCAACTGCCGCTAACGATGAAGCACGCGAAACGGCGCACGTTGTGGGAAAGTAAAACCCTGACGGCACGTAATCAGCCCGGCCTGTGCCGGGCTTTTTTATGTCCGTCAGAGCAGGGCAAGCGCATCACTCAGCATCCAACCGGTGGTCGCCACCAATGACAACGCCATTACGCCATTAAACAGCCGCCGTTTTGCGGCACTTTGCAGATGGACTCGCAGGCGGTCGCCCATCACTGCCCATACCAGGATGCAGGGCAGGTTCAGCAACATAAACCCGATCATCACCGTGAACAGCCCACTGCTGGCGCTGTACAACAGCGCGACATTGCTCGCCATTAGCCAGGCTTTCGGGTTGATGGCCTGAAAACAAGCGCTACCGAGCAACGTCATCGGACGGGCTTCAGCATTTTCCTGTGGCGCACCCGCACGCCATAACTTCCACGATAACCACAGGAGATAGCTACATCCCGCCAGCGTCAGGGGGAGGCGAATAGAGGACATCCAGTGCAGTAATACCTCCAGCGCCACACCGGCCAACACCGTCTGTACCGCGCAGCCCAGCAAAATGCCAAACACCATGGGTAGCGTACGACGCAGACCAAAGTTCACGCCGGAGGTCGCCAGCAGCAAATTGTTTGGCCCTGGGGTGATCGACATGACGGTGACGTAACTGAAAAATGAGGGATCAAGCATGGTCTGGCTCCTGTTTAGCAACTCAGGCCATGCTAAAGCGCAAAAGACAATGGTAACAGAGACACAATTATCCTATTGTAATGGTTACAGTTTCTCTAATTTTAAATTGTACCCATTCAAGTCGGAGGCTATTGTGTCCGTTGCCCTCAGCAGTGACCCACTATACCAACAGTTGGCCGAGCATTTTGCTACCGCCATCCACCAGGGCACGCTTAAACCCGGTAAACGCCTGCCGGCTATTCGGCGCGTCGCGCAATCTCACCAGGTGAGTGTGAATACCGTGATCAGCGCCTGGCAGATGCTGGAAGATCGTGGGCTGATTGAGTCACGCCCTCAGTCGGGCTACTACGTCCGTGGCGTTCTGCCTGAAGTCACGCGCAACAGTAAACACAAAACGAAAATCAAGGCACCGGCCAGCGAGAAACTGGATCTGATTGAGCAGGTCTTTGCCGCACAAAACCATCCCGACTACACCAATATCTCCCTTGCTTGCCCACAGGATGCCGATCTCTATCCGGCGGCAAAACTGGGGCGTATTTCTGCTGCTCTGCTGCGGCGTAATCCTGGCATCATCGGGCGCTACGCGCTTCCGCCAGGTAGTGAGCACTTACGGGAGGAGATTGCACGCCGGGCTCTACATGCCGGAATGCGGCTCAATACCGATGAGATCACCCTCACCCACGGCTGTATGGAGGCTTTACAACTGGCGCTGCGGGCGGTCGCGAAGCCCGGAGACTGTATTGGGCTGGAATCCCCCACCTACTTCTTCTTGTTCCCCTTGCTGGCCTCGCTGGGGCTGAAAGCGTTGGAAATCCCTACCGATCCGCAAGACGGGCTGGCGCTGGATGCACTGGAACTGCTGCTACGTGAGAATCGTATTCAGGCACTGATTGCGATGCCAAGCGCGCAGAACCCGCTGGGTTGCTGCATGCCGCTGGAGAATAAGCGTCGTCTCGCTAAGTTGGTAAGCACTTACAAAGTTCCTTTAATCGAAGACGGATTGTATGACGAGTTGCAGTTTGACTGGCCGCTCTCTCCGGCGGTCAAAGCGTTTGATCGTGAGGGTTGGGTCATTTACTGCACCAGCTTTACCAAAACCGTCGCCCCCGATTTTCGTATCGGCTGGACCGCAGCAGGACGTTTTCATCAGGAGATTGCCCGGCTAAAGGCAGTCTCTTCCATGGCAGAGTCCATGCTGCTGTCAGAGACGCTGGCACAGTTCCTTGCCAGTGGCGGCTACGATCACCACCTACGTAAGCTGCGCCGCCGCTATGCAGCGAATCTGGATGAAGCGCGCGGGCTGATTGCGCGTCACTTTCCACAAGGCACCCGCGCTACCCTGCCGCGCGGTGGCTTTGTGTTTTGGGTTGAGCTACCGGGTGATGTCGATACGGTGGCGCTCTTTCAGCGGCTGCTACAAGAGCAAATTTGCCTGACGCCCGGTGCGCTCTATTCGCTGAGCCATCGCTTTGATCATGCATTAAGGCTCTCTTGCTGCTATCCCTTTAATGAGCGCTATGTCTGGGCAATTAAACGCACTGGCGCACTGGCCTGTGAAATGAGTGGTTTGCCACCCGGCCAGGATTAAGGCGTACCGTTACGGCCCCAGCGCGTGTAACCCGCGCGATGCGTGAGCAGCTCGTAGTAGCGACGCACCGCCGGATAATCAGGATGGTCGAGCGGCGTTTCAAACCAGCGGTTCACCGCCAGACCAATGGGGATATCCGCCAGCGTGAACTCCTGGCCGGTAATGTAGCGCCCGGATTTGGTCAGCTGCTGGTTAAGAATACCCATGGTGTGCGACCAGCCCTTGCAGGCTGCCGCCAGCAAACGCGGGTCCTGATGTGCCGGTGAGTTACGCACCAGAGACATAAACGCATAGCGCCATGAGGTATTGAGCTCGGTGGCTTGCCAGTCGATCCACTGATCGACCACTGCCCGCTCCTGCGGTGCCAACGGATAGAGCCAACTACCGTAATAGCGATTACAGAGGTAGCGCAAAATGGTATTCGATTCCCACAGCACAAAGCCGTCGTCTTCAATCACGGGGATCATGGCGTTGGGGTTCAGAGCAAGAAAAGCAGGTGAATGGGTCGAAGCAAAACCTTCTCCCCAGTCTTCGCGTTCAAAATCCAGCTCCAGTTCGTCACAGAGCCAGAGCACTTTACGCACGTTAATTGAGGAGGCGCGTCCGAGAATTTTTAGCATTGATAGCAAGCTCCTGTTGCCGTTTCCTTGCTTCATTCTTAGCCGCGTTAAACCCCAGATGCAATGGTTGTTGTCCAATAAACCGCTTTAAAGGAGTAACAATGCAAGTCGCGTTTAAACAAGTGGATGTCTTCAGCAGCACGCCGTTCAAAGGTAACCCGCTGGCCGTGATTTTGGATGCACAAAGTCTGGATGATAGCCAACTGGCGGCCATTGCCCGCTGGACCAATTTGTCGGAAACGACCTTTGTACTGCCCGCCAGCGACCCGGCGGCAGACTATTTTGTGCGTATTTTCACACCCGATGGTGAATTGCCCTTCGCCGGGCATCCCACGCTTGGCACCGCACATGCCCTGCTCGAAGCCGGTATCACGCCGAAAACGCCGGGTAAGTTAGTGCAACAGTGCGGGGTTGGTCTGGTGGATATTGCCATCGCGGAGAGTGGTGCCCTCGCCTTTGCCGCGCCACAGGCCGTATTAACCCCGTTTGACGATGCGTTACTCAGCAATGCCCTCAACAGCGATGCGTTTGACACCTCCCGCCCGGTCATGGTGGCGGATATGGGCATTCGCTGGTTAGTCGTCCCGCTGGAGAGCGCTGAAGCCGTGCGTGCAGTGCGCGCTGATGCCAGCGATCTGGCTCGCCTGATGAAACACGCCGGGGTGAACGGCGTCATGCCGTTTGGCCCACTGCCAGCCGGTGAGGCAGAGCAGTTTGAAGTACGCGCTCTGCTGATTGAGAACGGCAGCCTGTGCGAAGATCCGGTAACGGGCAGCGCCAATGCCTGTCTGGCACGCTACTTCGCCGCACTGGGCCAGACGCAAGATTACTTCGCTCGCCAGGGCAGCGTTATCCAGCGCGAAGGACGCATTCAGGTGAACTTCACGCCTGAAGCTATCTGGATTGGTGGGCAGACGGTGACGGTGATCAACGGGGCTATCGAGCTATAAACAGGACCGGCATCAGGGCACACCTGATGCCGGTTTATCGCATTACAGTGACTGGCCGCCAGAAGCTTCAATGCGTTGTGCGGTGATCCAGCTGGTTTCATCACTGAGGATGGCGCTGATGGCATCACCGATATCATCCGGTAATCCCACGCGGCCCAGTGCCGTCAGCGAGGCAATCTGCTCGTTCAGCGCTTTAGTATCACGCACGCGTCCACCACCGAAATCCGTTTCAATCGCGCCGGGAGCCAAAATGTTGACGCGAATACCGCGTTCACCCAGCTCTTTTGCCTGATAGCGCGTCAGGACTTCCATCGCACCTTTGATTGATGCATAAGTCCCGGAACCTGGCAGCGTCATGCGGGTTAATCCGCTGGAGATATTAAGGATACGGCCACCCTCGATAATCAGCGGGAGCAGCGTCTGCGTCAGGAAGTATGGCCCCTTGAAATGGACGTTAACCAGCGCATCAAACTCCTCTTCCGTGGTCTCTGCCAGCAATTTATAGTGACCGTGACCGGCGTTGTTCACTAAATAATCAAAGCTGTCACGCTGCCAGTGATTTTGCAGCGTCGTTTTGACCTGCTGGCCAAACTCCGCAAACTGGCGAATGTCGCCCACATCCAGCTGTAGCGCCACTGCCCGGGCTCCCAGCGCTTCAATCTCTTTCACCACCGCCTGGGCTTCTTCAGCATGACTGCGGTAGGTAAACAGAATATCTACGCCCTTGGCGGCCAGTTTTAGCGCCCCATTCTTGCCTAAACCACGGTTTCCGCCGGTAATTAACGCAATTTTATGACTCATGATTCGCCTCAGTTGGAAAATTGAACACCCGATAAGGATATTCAATGCGAATTGATCTATAAACACAGGTAGATGCGCCGCACTGTTTCACTGATAACAACAATCGAGATCAGAGATGGATAAAATTCACGCAATGCAGGTGTTTGTAAGAGTAGCTGAAATGGGCAGCTTTACCCGCGCTGCGGAAAGTCTGGGATTACCTAAAGGCAGCGTATCGCGCCAGCTTCAGGCTCTGGAAAATCAGATGGGCACCCGCCTATTGCATCGCACCACTCGCCGGGTACAACTGACACAAGATGGCCTGGTCTACTATGATCGCTGCCTCGACTTGCTGGCGATGCTGGATGACGTAGACAGCCTGTTCCAGCACGATCCGGCGACACTCAGTGGCAAGCTGCGGGTCGATATGTCTGTCGCCATGGCGACCACCACCATTTTGCCGCGCCTACCTGAGTTTTTGCAGCAGTATCCCGGCATTGAGCTGGAACTGAGTTGCAGTGATCGACAAGTGGATGTGGTGCGCGAAGGGTTTGACTGTGTCATCCGTGTGGGTGAGCTGAAAGATTCCGGCCTGATTGCGCGAAAAATTGGCACCCACACCCTGATCAACTGCGCCAGCCCTGGCTATCTTTCTCGCTTCGGGATGCCCACCCGGTTAGAGGATTTGTCGCAGCACGCGATGGTGCATTACGCTCAACAGTTGGGGCAGCCCAATGCCGGATTTGAATATTTTGACGGTAAGCAGTGTCATTACATTCATACTGGCGGCGTGCTGACGGTAAACAGCACCGAAACCTACCGTGCGGCCTGCATTGCCGGGCTGGGCATTATTCAGGTCCCTGCGGTGGGTATTCAGCCGCTGCTGGAGTCTGGCCAACTGGTGGAAGTCCTGCACCATTTCCCGGCCAAACCGATGCAGGTCTCGCTGCTGTATCCCCATCGCCGCAATGTGGCACGCCGCGTCCGCGTGTTTATGGAGTGGCTGGGACAAGTGCTGCAAGAGTATGTGACCTGAGTGACTATACTGAAGTGTGAACAATTAACAGGAAGATAAGTTGTAATGACGGATAAAGAGAAAACCGAAGAAAAACCGCTGATTGATATTAAAACCGGCCACGCCTCGGTAGATCGTTCAATCCGGCGCGTATCACGCTTTGCCAGTTGGTTCAGGGCGATTCCGGCGGTGGCCCATTTCCTGCGTGCCATCGATCGTTTTAACGATCGCCTTGGCAGCCAGTTTGGTGCGGCCATCACCTACTTCTCCTTTCTTTCGCTGATCCCGATTTTGATGGTGTCTTTTGCCGCCGTGGGATTTGTACTGGCCTCGAACCAGGATCTTTTAACTAATCTGATCAATAAGATCGTCAGTAGCATCAGCGATCCTACGCTGGCAAACACCCTCAAGAATACGGTGAATACGGCCATTCAACAGCGCGCTACCGTGGGATTAACCGGTTTATTGCTGGCGCTCTATTCCGGTATCAACTGGATGGGCAATCTGCGTGAAGCGGTGAGAGCGCAGTCGCGCGATGTGTGGGAGCGTAAACCCGACGATCAGGAGAAAATCTGGAAGAAATATGCGCGTGACCTGCTCTCTCTGCTGGGGCTGATGCTGGCCTTGGTGATCACGCTAACGCTGACTTCGGTGGCGGGTGCGGCGCAGGCAGCGATTGTTTCTGCATTAGGGCTGGATGGAATTGACTGGCTGCGTCCGGCGCTCACCACCATTGCGCTGACCATCTCCATCCTCGCTAACTATCTGCTGTTTTTGTGGATTTTCTGGATTTTACCGCGCCATAAACCGCGCAAAAAAGCGCTGTTTCGCGGTACGCTGCTGGCGGCTATCGGTTTTGAAGTGATTAAATTCATCATGACGCTGACGCTGCCGAAACTGGCTTCGTCGCCCTCAGGTGCCGCTTTTGGCTCCGTATTGGGTTTGATGGCCTTTTTCTACTTCTTCGCCCGTCTGACGTTGTTCTGCGCCGCATGGATAGCCACGGCAAAGTATAAAGACGATCCAGAACTACCGCAGCCCCATCAGGCAGAATATAAATCTAATGGCTAACTTTTATTTCGCCAAATACCAGAGTAATTCGCTATAAATCCCAGGTGAATCCCGGTCATCCGCCGGGATTCATTCATTAGCAAACATGATCGTCTTTTTCGGCGAAAAAGCCCGATTTAGCATGGTTTTCCGCCATTGAATGGTGCTATTGAGCTGCGTAGTATTCTGTTTCTCTATTTATAAATAAGAAACAATTATGCAAGCTTCCATCACAGAGTCACCCGAGAGAAAACACGACGAAACGCCGGTCAATTCGCGCGGAAAAGTGGTCGTGGCTTCTCTAATTGGCACCGCCATCGAATTTTTTGATTTCTATATTTACGCCACTGCGGCGGTCATCGTCTTCCCGCATATTTTCTTCCCACAGGGAGATGCAACGGTCGCTACGCTACAGTCACTGGCAACCTTTGCGATCGCCTTTGTAGCCCGTCCGATTGGTTCCGCGCTGTTTGGTCACTTTGGGGACCGCGTCGGGCGTAAAGCCACACTGGTCGCCTCGCTGCTAACGATGGGTATTTCTACCGTCGTGATTGGCCTGCTACCGAGTTATGACTCAATCGGTGTTGCCGCTCCGCTGCTGCTGGCGCTGGCTCGCTTTGGTCAGGGCTTAGGCCTGGGCGGCGAATGGGGTGGCGCAGCTTTGCTGGCGACCGAAAATGCCCCCGCGAAGAAACGTGCGCTGTATGGCTCCTTCCCACAGCTAGGCGCACCGATTGGCTTCTTCTTTGCCAACGGCACGTTTTTGCTGCTCTCGTGGCTGCTGACAGACACCCAGTTTATGCAATGGGGCTGGCGCGTGCCGTTCGTGCTCTCCGCCGTGCTGGTGATCATTGGCCTGTATGTTCGCGTTTCGCTGCATGAAAGCCCGGTATTTGCCAAAGTGCAGAAAGAGAACAAGCAGGTAAAAATGCCGATTGGCACGCTACTGAGCAAGCATTTGACCGCGACGATTCTCGGCACCTTTATCATGCTCGCAACCTATACCCTGTTCTACATTATGACCGTATATTCCATGAGTTATGGCACCGCGCCAGTCCCTCATGGTCTCGGCTTCTCACGTAATAGCTTCCTGTGGATGCTGATGGTGGCGGTGATTGGCTTTGGTGTGATGGTGCCGATTGCGGGCCTGCTGGCTGACCGCTTTGGTCGCCGCAAAACCATGATTATCATTACGCTGCTGATGATCCTGTTCTCATTCCTGTTCCCAAGCATGTTGGGTTCAGGCTCACAGCCACTGGTGATGATCTTCCTGCTGCTGGGTCTGAGCGTAATGGGCCTGACCTTCGGTCCGATGGGTGCCCTGCTGCCAGAGCTGTTCCCGACCGAAGTGCGTTATACCGGCGCATCATTCTCCTACAATCTGTCGTCTATTCTGGGTGCTTCTGTTGCGCCATATATCGCCAGTTGGTTAACGGCGAATTATGGCTTGCAGGCGGTGGGTTATTATCTGGCGTCGATGGCGGTACTCACGCTGATAGCGCTGATTGCCTGTAAAGAGACACGCCATCAGACGTTGTATGAAGCGGTATAATCGTTGCTGTTTGATGTGATGAAACCCGGCTTAGGCCGGGTTTTTTATTGGTGGGATGGGTGCGATTTGCGCCCTGAGGGAAGCATTCTGCTATCAGGCATAAAAAAACCCCGGCAAGCCGGGGTTCTTCTTGTGCTGAAAACTGTGTCGCGTGTGGCTTAGCCAGCAACTGCGATACGTTTCATGTCGGTCATGTAGCCACGCAGCTTACGGCCAACCGCTTCGATTGGGTGCTGACGAACGGCTTCGTTAACATCACGCAGCTGCGCGTTATCAACCTGAGTGCCTTCAATCGCTTTGCCCAAATCGCCCGGCTGCAGAGTGGTCATGAACTCTTTCAGCAGTGGAACTGCCGCGAAGGAGAACAGGTAGTTACCGTATTCTGCGGTATCAGAGATAACCACGTTCATTTCATACAGACGCTTACGTGCGATGGTGTTCGCGATCAGCGGCAGCTCGTGCAGTGATTCGTAGTAAGCAGACTCTTCAATGATGCCTGCATCGATCATGGTTTCGAAGGCCAGCTCAACGCCCGCTTTCACCATGGCAACCATCACAACGCCTTTGTCGTAGTACTCTTGCTCGTCGATTTTACCTTCGAACTGTGGTGCGTTCTCGAATGCAGTTGCACCGGTCTCTTCACGCCAGGTCAGCAGGTTTTTGTCGTCGTTCGCCCAGTCAGCCATCATACCGGAAGAGAATTCACCAGAGATGATGTCATCCATGTGCTTCTGGAACAGCGGAGCCATGATGGTTTTCAGCTGCTCAGACAGTGCGTAAGCACGGATTTTTGCCGGGTTAGACAGGCGATCCATCATCAGGGTGATACCACCGAATTTCAGTGATTCGGTGATGGTTTCCCAGCCGAACTGAATCAGTTTTTCGGTGTAAGCCGCGTCGTGGCCTTCGGCTACCAGCTTGTCGAAGCACAGCAGAGAACCGGCCTGCAGCATACCGCACAGGATAGTCTGCTCGCCCATCAGGTCAGATTTCACTTCTGCAACGAAGGAAGATTCCAGTACGCCAGCACGGTCGCCGCCGGTTGCAGCAGCCCAGGCTTTAGCAATCGACAGGCCTTCGCCTTTTGGATCGTTTTCTGGGTGAACCGCGATCAGGGTTGGAACACCGAAACCACGCTTGTACTCTTCACGCACTTCGGTACCTGGGCACTTCGGTGCTACCATCACAACAGTGATGTCTTTACGGATGGTTTCACCAGACTCAACGATGTTGAAACCGTGTGAGTAGCCCAGCGCTGCGCCATCTTTCATCAGAGGCTGAACCGCCTGAACCACCGCTGAGTGCTGTTTGTCTGGAGTCAGGTTAACGACCAGATCCGCCTGTGGGATCAGCTCTTCGTAGGTACCTACTTTGAAGCCGTTATCGGTCGCTTTGCGGTAAGAAGCACGCTTTTCAGCGATCGCTTCAGCACGCAGTGCATAAGCGATGTCCAGACCGGAGTCACGCATGTTCAGGCCCTGGTTCAGACCCTGAGCGCCACAGCCAACGATAACGACTTTTTTGCCTTTCAGGAAGCTTGCGCCGTCTGCGAACTCATCGCGAGACATGAAACGACATTTACCCAACTGCGCTAACTGGTTGCGCAGATTCAGAGTGTTGAAATAGTTAGCCATGAGAACTCCGGTTCGCTGTGGTTCGGTTTCGCTACTGCTTATGCCGTAACGTAATGACCTTATCATATGACAGGAAATCCGTTGCTTAAATTGATATATTAACAACGTCACGTTGCAGGTTTTGCAACACCATTTTGAGGCTGGTAATACATGGATTTACGGGATCTGAAGCTGTTTCTTCATCTGGCGGAAAGCTGCCACTTTGGCCGTACCGCGCGTGCTATGCATGTCAGCCCTTCGACCCTCTCGCGCCAGATTCAGCGGCTGGAAGAAGATGTGGGTCATGCGCTGTTCCTGCGTGATAACCGCACCGTAACCCTGACCGAAGCAGGCGAACGGCTGCGCCAGTTTGCTCAACATACGTTGCTACAGTACCAACAGCTGCGCCATGTGATGGACCTTAACGGGCCTTCGCTCAGCGGTGAGTTACGTATTTTCTGTTCGGTTACCGCAGCCTATAGCCATCTTCCCCCGATTCTGGACCGCTTCCGCGCGGAGCATCCGCAGGTGGAAATTAAGCTGACAACCGGTGACGCCGCCGATGCGGTAGAGAAAGTGCAGTCGGGCGAGGCTGATTTATCCATTGCCGGACGGCCCGAAACACTGCCCGCCAGTATCGACTTTACCCCGCTGGGGTTGATCCCGCTGATCATGATTGCGCCAGCCTTGCCATGCCCGGTGCGTGCGCTCGCCACGGACGATCAACCCGACTGGGGACAGATCCCGTTTATCCTGCCGGATCAGGGGCCGGTGCGCCGTCGTGCCGATATCTGGTTCCGCCGTCAGCGCATTGCTAATCCGCAAATTTACGCGACCGTTTCCGGCCATGAAGCGATGGTTTCGATGGTAGCGCTGGGCTGTGGTGTCGCATTGATGCCGGAAGTGGTGCTGGAAAACAGCCCGGAACCGGTGCGCAATCGCGTGCTAATTCTGGAGGATGTGGAGACGCTGGCACCGTTTGAACTGGGCGTTTGCGTACAAAAAAAGCGGCTCGGAGAGCCGCTGATTCATGCGTTCTGGAACCTGCTGTAATTACTGCCCGGCGAGGAAGAAGCGAAACGCCGGGTTGCTCGCTTCATCGTGCCATTCGTAGCCCAATGCCGTGAGATGCGTTTCGAAGTTTGGCTCTTTGTCGTTGGCTTCAAAAGCCGCCAATACGCGACCAAAATCCGTGCCGTGGCTGCGATAGTGGAATAACGAGATATTCCAGTGCGCGCCCAGCGTCTGCAAGAACTTCAGTAACGCACCCGGCGCTTCCGGGAACTCGAAGCTAAACAGACGTTCGCGCAGGGGTTTTGACGGACGTCCGCCCACCATGTAGCGCACGTGCAGCTTCGCCATCTCGTCATCCGACAGATCCACCACCTTGTAACCATTCTCATTGAGCTGGCTGATGATCTCACTGCGCTCTTCCACGCCGCGAGTTAAACGCACGCCGACAAAGATGCAGGCATCATCGGCATCCGCATAGCGGTAGTTAAACTCGGTAATGGAACGGCCACCCAGCGTCTGGCAGAACTTGAGGAAACTCCCCTGCTGCTCAGGAATGGTCACCGCCAGCAGCGCTTCACGCTGCTCGCCCAGCTCACAACGCTCTGAGACATAGCGTAAGCCATGGAAGTTAACGTTCGCGCCCGACAGCACATGCGCCAGTCGCTCGCCTTTGATGTCGTGCTGCTGAATGTATTTCTTCATGCCTGCCAGCGCCAGCGCGCCCGAAGGTTCCGCTACTGCACGCACATCTTCAAACAGATCCTTCATCGCTGCGCAAATCGCATCGCTGTCTACGGTGATGATGTCGTCGAGATACTCTTTGCACAGGCGGAACGTTTCGCTACCGATGCGCTTCACCGCAACACCTTCAGCAAACAGACCGACACGCGCCAGATCCACCGGCTCACCCGCATCCAGCGCCGCTTTCAGGCAGGCTGAATCTTCTGACTCAACGGCAATCACTTTGATTTGCGGCATCAGTTGCTTGATCAGCACCGCCACACCGGCCGCCAGGCCGCCACCGCCAACCGGCACGAAGACACGATCGAGATGCGCATCTTGTTGCAGCAGCTCCATCGCTAACGTGCCCTGACCGGCGATCACCGCCGGATGGTCGAACGGGTGGACAAAGGTGTAACCCTGTTGCTCAGCCAGTTCAATCGCTTTGGCTTTCGCTTCATCGAAGTTGGCACCGAACAGATAAGCCTCACCGCCAAATGCGCGCACTGCATCAACCTTGATGTCTGCCGTGGACACCGGCATCACAATCAGTGACTTGATGCCAAGCGTGCTGGCCGAGAGCGCCACGCCCTGCGCGTGGTTACCGGCCGAAGCCGTAATCACGCCGCGCGCTTTTTGCTCTTCGGTCAGCCCGGCAATCATCGCGTATGCGCCACGCAGCTTGAAGCTGTGCACCGGCTGACGATCTTCACGCTTCACCAGAATGGTGTTGCCAAGACGCGATGAAATTTTTTCCATTTTTTGCAGCGGCGTGACCTGCGCAATTTCGTACACAGGCGCACGCAGCACCGCGCGCAAATACTCCGCGCCGTTAGGCGACGCAGAAAGCGGTTGAGACTCAGCCATCAGTTGTTAGCCTCCCAGCTTAGACTTATCGCGCACCGCGCCTTTATCGGCACTGGTCGCGAGTGATGCATAAGCACGCAGAGCGAATGAGACAGCACGTTCACGGTTATGTGGCGTGTACGCTGCATCTCCGCGCGCCAGCTCTTTTTCACGACGGGCATGGATTTCGTTGTCTGGCAGATCCAGGTGAATACGACGGTTCGGGATATCCAGCTCGATCATATCGCCATCCTGAATCAGCGCGATGGTGCCACCGCTCGCCGCTTCTGGAGAGATGTGACCCACTGAAAGACCCGAAGAACCACCAGAGAAACGGCCATCGGTGATCAGCGCACAGGCTTTGCCCAGACCCATGGATTTCAGATAGGTGGTCGGATAGAGCATTTCCTGCATGCCCGGACCGCCTTTTGGCCCTTCGTAACGGATGACAACGCAATCGCCAGCCACCACTTTTCCACCGAGGATCGCTTCTACCGCATCATCCTGGCTTTCGTAGACTTTTGCCGGGCCTTTGAAGGTCAGCAACTCAGCATCAACGCTGGCGGTCTTAACGATACAACCATCTTCAGAGATGTTGCCGTAAAGAACGGCTAAACCACCATCCTGTGAGAAGGCGTGTTCGCGGGTACGGATACAGCCATTTTCACGGTCATCATCCAGCGTGTCCCAACGACAATCCTGTGAGAAGGCCTGCGTGGTACGGATACCGGCTGGGCCCGCGCGGAACATTTTCTTCACCGCTTCGTCTTCGGTCAGCATGATGTCGTACTGATCCAGAGTTTCACGCATGCTCTGCTGCAACACGTTGCGCGCAGTGGTGTCGATCAGCCCGGCACGATCCAGCTCGCCCAGAATAGCGACAACGCCACCGGCACGGTGCACATCTTCCATGTGATATTTCGGCGTACTTGGTGCCACTTTGCACAGGTGAGGCACTTTACGTGACAGGCGATCGATATCCGACATGTTGAATTCGATTTCGCCTTCCTGCGCCGCTGCCAGCAGGTGCAGAACGGTGTTGGTGGAACCACCCATGGCGATATCCAGCGTCATGGCGTTCTCAAACGCGGCTTTGGTAGCGATGTTGCGTGGCAATACACGCTCATCATCCTGCTCGTAATACTTTTTGGTCAGGCTAACAATGCGCTTACCGGCGTTGAGGAACAGCTCTTTACGGTCGGCGTGAGTCGCCAACAGTGAACCGTTGCCCGGCTGTGCCAGACCCAGCGCTTCGGCCAGACAGTTCATGGAGTTCGCGGTGAACATCCCTGAGCAAGAACCACAGGTTGGACACGCTGAACGTTCAATTTTATCGCTGTCTTCATCGCTGACGTTCGGGTTAGCGCCCTGAATCATGGCATCAACCAGATCCAGCTTGATGATTTTATCGGACAGCTTGGTTTTACCGGCTTCCATTGGGCCGCCGGACACAAAGATCACCGGGATATTGAGGCGCAGTGACGCCATCAGCATGCCTGGGGTGATTTTGTCGCAGTTGGAGATACACACCATGGCATCGGCGCAGTGCGCGTTCACCATGTACTCCACGGAATCGGCGATCAGCTCGCGCGAAGGCAGTGAATACAGCATGCCGCCATGACCCATGGCGATACCGTCATCCACGGCGATGGTGTTGAACTCTTTAGCAACTCCACCGGCAGCTTCGATTTGCTCAGCCACCAGCTTGCCCATGTCGCGCAGGTGCACGTGGCCCGGCACGAACTGGGTGAATGAGTTAACTACGGCGATAATCGGCTTACCGAAATCGGCGTCTGTCATCCCTGTGGCGCGCCACAAGGCGCGGGCACCCGCCATATTACGGCCATGGGTGGTGGTGGCGGAACGGTACTTAGGCATGCTCTATTTACTCCAGTCTGAAAAATGACGCGGGTACATGGGCACCCGCGTTACTGTCTTGTTATGGATTAACCTGATCCAACCAGCCATACTTGTCTTCAGTTTCACCTGTGAACAGGCCGAAGAATGCGCTCTGAATTTTAGTGGTTACTGGACCACGTTTACCTGCACCGACCTGAATACCATCAACGCTACGCACTGGGGTGATTTCTGCCGCAGTACCTGACATGAACACTTCGTCAGCCAGGTAGAGAGATTCGCGTGACAGCGTCTGCTCGCGAACTTCAATACCCAGATCTTTTGCCAGCTTGATGATGGCGTCACGGGTGATGCCCGGCAGTGCTGAAGAGGTGAATGGCGGGGTAAACAGGATGCCATCTTTCACTTCAAACAGGTTTTCGCCCGCACCTTCAGAGATATAGCCGCTGGTATCCAGAGCAATACCTTCCTGATAGCCCGCACGACGCGCTTCGCTACCCACTAACAGTGAAGAAAGGTAGTTACCACCCGCTTTTGCCGCGGTTGGCAGGGTGTTTGGTGCAACACGGTTCCATGAAGAAACCATCGCATCGATACCATTTTCCAGTGCTTCAGCACCCAGGTAAGCACCCCATGGGAAAGCAGCGATGATCACGTCGGTGGTGTAGCCGTCTGGTGGGTTAACACCCAGACCTACGTCGCCAACAAACGCCAGTGGGCGGATGTAAGCGCTTTTCAGATTGTTATCACGCAGCACTTTGCGGGTCGCTTCCATCAGCTCATCTACGCTGTAGGACAGTGGGAAGCGATAGATTTTGGCTGAGTCATGCAGGCGCTGCATGTGCTCGCGGTGGCGGAAGACAACAGGGCCTTTGTGTGAATCGTAGCAACGTACGCCTTCGAACACAGAAGTACCGTAGTGCAGCGCATGTGACATGACGCTAACCTTGGCTTCTTCCCACTTAACCATCTCCCCGTTGAACCAAATAAACTCAGCTTTCTTGGTGCTCATTGTCTCTTTCCTTATGCGACTAAGCGCGGATTTGTTGTGTTGTCTGTTGCTGGATCTGGACGCAGGCAACATCCATTAATTTGCTTAACTGTGAAGACAGTAAATCGACTGAACGCTGGCTAGCAACGGTCATTTCGATATTAATATTCTCCGCGTTAGCAGCAGATGCCATATTCATGGTGCAGACCTGAAAACCACGGTGACGAACCACACGCAGGATGCGCTCCAGGATCTCTGGGCGGAAACGTGCTTCGATAGACAATTGATGCTGGATCATGCTGTTTTCTCCATCATATTTGCATTGCTGGCACCCGGCGGTACCAGTGGCCAGACGTTTTCATGCTCATCAATCGCAACATGGAGGAAGTACGGACCTTCACTGTTCAGCAGAGCATCAATTGCGGCGTCGACCTGATCTTTACGAGTGATGCGTTGGCCAGGGATATCAAAAGCGCTGGCCAGCGTCAGAAAATCGGGGTTATCAGTCAAAGTGGTTTCGCTGTAACGCCCATCAAAAAACAGTTCCTGCCACTGACGAACCATGCCAAGGCGCTGGTTATCCAACAGCAGAATTTTTACCGGAAGCTGCTTACGTTTAATCGTACCCAGCTCCTGGATATTCATCATGATTGAGCCATCCCCAGAGACACAAATCACGGTGTCATTAGGGCGTGCAACCTGGGCACCTACCGCAGCAGGTAAACCAAAGCCCATCGTGCCAAGGCCGCTTGAAGTAATAAAATTCTCCGGCGCGGTGAAGGAGAGGTGCTGCGCTGCCCACATCTGATGCTGGCCGACATCCGTTGTCACAACGGCACTGTCAGGCTTGCGATCAGAGAGTTGCTTCAGCAACAGCGGCGCATAAATTGCTTCGCCTGGGTGATCGTAACGCCAGCTGTATTCCGCTTTCAGCGCCTGCACTTCAGTACGCCATGCGTCAATCTGCAACGGCTGGCTCAACGCAGGCAGGATCTCATTGAGATCGCCCTGCAAAGCGACATTTGCACGGCGCAGTTTATGCAGCTCAGCCGGGTCGATATCGATATGAATGACGCTGGCATCTGGAGCGAAGGTATCAAGTTTGCCAGTAACGCGGTCATCGAAACGTGCGCCAACCGCGATCAACAGATCACACTGGTGTACCGCAAGGTTGGCAGCTTTGGTGCCATGCATCCCCAACATTCCCAGGTAAACCGGGCTTTCTGGATCCGCTGCCCCTAACGCTTTGAGGGTTGCCACGCAAGGCATGCCTGTTTCTGCTGCCAGTGCACGCAGCGCGGGAACGGCCTGGGCGATTCCGACACCACCCCCGACATACAGCATCGGCTTCTTCGCTTTAGCCATCATGGCGCGGGCCTCAGCGATATGCTGTTCAGAATGGCTGACCACCTCTTCAACCGGCAGAAGGTGTGGTGCTGGTTCGCCTTTAGCAACCTGAATGTCTTTCGGGATATCAACCAGAACTGGGCCAGGGCGACCAGAGCGTGCGATGGCAAAAGCCTCCGCTAACACTGCTGGCAGCTCCTCCAGTGATTCCACCAGGAAGCTGTGTTTGGTACACGCCAGTGACAAACCGAGTACGTCGATTTCCTGGAAGGCGTCGGTACCTATGAAATGTGAGGCGACCTGGCCGGTAATCGCAACCACCGGAACAGAATCCATCATCGCGTCCGCCAAACCCGTGATCAGGTTGGTGGCACCAGGACCAGAAGTGGCAATACAAACCCCGGTTTTGCCCGTTGAACGCGCATAACCGATTGCCGCCATGACAGCACCTTGCTCATGCCGACACAGTAGGTGTTCGACGCCGCCGTCATACAGCGCATCGTACACTGGCATTATCGCGCCTCCTGGGTAACCAAATACGGTATCAACCCCCTGCGCGCGTATTGCCTGAACTACCCACTGTGCACCTGTCATGGTTATTCTCCTTTATCCTGACGGGAACAACAGAATTTTATGCTACTGTTCATTGTTTGCTCCACGATGATTAACTGTTTTTTCGCCTGGTCGAAAAAAAACCCCCGGACCTTTCGGTGCGGGGGTTTCTTGAGTTTGAGGCTTGATTTTTAAGCCTTTCTTTCTCCAAGCGATGCCCCGCACGATGGGATAATAATCACCACCACGCTAATCACGACTAGGCTAATCACTTGTAGAAGGGCTTTCATGTTCGATTCGTTTTTTCGTTGATTCGAAGTAATACCTACAGAGTTATCACAGACGAGGGCATCTTGACAATAATTTCCATACGGTTTTTTTATGGCAGATGCGGCATTTGTGATTTATCGCGTTGTAAGTGAAGGATAAATTTTAACTTGATAAATATTCATTACGCACGCCAGGTAACAATATTACGATCGCGCACTAAAAATCGTTGAAAATTCAGCAACAGGCGACTATTTATCAGAAAGCAGCGCGCAATATCGACGAAAACCACTGGTTTCAGCGATGTTGACCGACGACGATAGGGGCATAAGGAGACTTTATGTCACTCTCATGTGTTTTAACCCGTGCTGTGCTCGGTATTGAAGCTCCACTGGTCACGATTGAAGTTCATATCAGTAACGGCCTCCCTGCACTCACGCTGGTGGGTCTGCCCGAAACAACGGTAAAAGAGGCGCGTGAGCGAGTACGCAGCGCGATCATCAACAGTGGATTCAACTTCCCGGCCAAGCGTATCACCATCAATCTTGCTCCTGCCGATCTCCCCAAAGAGGGGGGACGCTACGACCTGCCTATTGCGATCGCACTGCTGGCAGCCTCTGAGCAGCTTCCTGAGACGAAACTCGCACAATATGAATTCCTGGGTGAACTGGCACTGAACGGCGCACTCTGTGGCGTACAGGGCGCTATTCCCGCCGCGATGGCTGCCTCATCGGCAGGCAGACAGTTGATTTTGTCCCATCATAATCAACAAGATGTTGGTTTGATTCAGGACAGTGAAAGTTTGGTTGCCGGTCATCTGCTTGAAGTGTGCAATTTTTTACGTAATCAATCCTCACTTCCTCGGGCACAAGCAACCACTGCGGATTTGACGGGTGCGCCACCAGACCTGAGCGATGTTATCGGCCAGGAGCAGGGAAAACGCGCACTGGAGATCACCGCCGCTGGCGGACACAATTTGCTACTCATCGGCCCACCGGGCACCGGTAAAACCATGCTCGCTAGCCGGTTACCTGGATTAATGCCCCCATTGACCGACCAGGAAGCGCTGGAGTGCGCTGCAATCAATAGCCTGGTGCATAGCGGGCAATCTCATCAGCAATGGCGACAGCGGCCTTTCCGCGCGCCTCATCACAGTGCTTCATTACCTGCGCTGGCCGGGGGTGGTTCGATGCCTCAGCCTGGTGAGATTTCACTGGCCCACAATGGGGTATTGTTTCTTGATGAACTCCCGGAATTTCAACGTCGGGTACTGGATGCACTGCGTGAGCCGCTGGAGTCGGGTGAGATAGCCATTTCCCGTGCCAGAGCCAAAGTGAGCTTTCCTGCTCGCTTTCAACTGGTTGCAGCCATGAACCCTAGCCCAACGGGCCACTACCAGGGGACACATAACCGCTGTTCGCCACAGCAAGTTCTTCGCTATCTCAGTCGGCTTTCCGGCCCCTTCCTCGATCGCTTCGATATCTCTCTGGAGATCCCCCTGCTGCCTGCGGGTATGTTGAGTAAAAATCAGCAGAGCAGTGAAAGCTCAGCCCAGGTTGCACAGCGTGTCATGCAGGCAAGAGCATGTCAGTTGGCACGAGCAGGAAAGGTGAATGCGCATCTCACACCAGGAGAGATGAAAAAGAGCTGTGAAATTAGCAGTGCAGACGCCATATGGCTGGAGGAAGTGCTAACGGCCTTAGGGCTTTCAGTACGCGCATGGCAGCGTATTATTCGCGTTGCAAGAACGATTGCAGATCTGGAGCAGGAATCATCGATTGGACGTCATCATTTACAGGAAGCCGTTAGCTATCGATCCATTGACCGACTCATGGCATGGCTGCATAAAAATCTGACATAAAAAAAGGGCCTTAGGCCCTTTTTCCATTAATCATCACTGTCGGTATAGTCTTCCACTGAATCTGCCTGTGGCTTACCACCAGACAGCGTGTGGAAACGCTTAGGGCGTTTAACCCGAGCAGTATACTTACTCCAGACACGTTCAGCTTCCGTCTGTGGCTCACGAACGCCACGGCAGACATCAAGGAACTGACGCTCTTCATCCGTTACTGGCTCACGCTTTGCCAGATCCAGCTCATTAAATGCAAACCCGTGACGCTCCAGAAGCTGGGCTTCTTTAATGGTGAAATCACCATGACGAGAAAACCCACGCGGGTAATGTTTGTTATCAAAGAAACGACTTGTTGTTGCGAAGCTATCCGCCATTCGACACGCTCCTGATTCTGATATGGCCGCGCTATTTATGGCGCGGAGTATTAGATAGGCTTGACAGAGTGTAAAACAAAAGATTTAAATCTTTACGACAAACATTTTTGGGAGAATGCTGTGGATACGGAATTACTGAAAACTTTTCTTGAGGTGAGCCGAACTCGTCATTTCGGGCGTGCCGCTGAGGCTCTGTATCTCACGCAGTCTGCCGTTAGTTTTCGCATTCGTCAGTTAGAAAACCAACTGGGTGTAAATCTCTTCACTCGACATCGTAATAATATTCGCCTGACATCCGCCGGTGAGCGATTATTGCCCTATGCTGAAAGCTTGATGAGCACCTGGCTGATGGCCAAAAAAGAGGTTTCACATACTCAGCAGCATCATGAATTATCGATCGGAGCCAGTGCCTCATTGTGGGAGGTTTATCTCACACCCTGGCTACAATCACTGTATGAAAATCGCGAAAGTTTGCATCTTGAAGCACGTATAGCCCAACGACATTTGCTGGTAAAACAGCTACATGAACGGCAACTTGACCTGCTGATCACAACAGAAGCGCCCAAGATGGACGAACTTACCAGTCAGCAGATTGGCCATATTTCACTGGCTTTATTCCGTGCGCGTAAGACAGAGAAAAAAGAAAAATATGATTATATCAAGCTGGAATGGGGGGCGGATTTCCATCAACATGCAAGCTATCTGGCCAGTGAAGATGTTCCCGTATTAGCAACGACTTCGGCTTTTTTAACCCGCGATATGCTGCTTACGACCGGAGCCTGTGCCTTCCTGCCTGATTTCTGGGATGGATTATACGATGATTTACTGGTGATCCCGGATACCCCTGTCGCTGTTCGCCCGCTGTATGCAGTATGGCTACAGAATAGCGATCAGCAGGCGCATATTCGTCAGCTACTCAAATACCCTATTTTACCGCGTACCAATTAACCTCAGCTCGACCAACGCCCCCTCTTCATACATATAAACCGGAAGTCGTTTTACCTCCGGTTTATTATTCATGTGCCGTTCTTTTGGTATGACGCAGTTTTTTGTCGTTTTAGGCGGCATTACGTATAAAAAATAGCCTTGATGCAGGAATGCAGGAATGCAGGAATGCAGGAATGCAGGAATGCAGGAATGCAGGAATGCAGGAATGCAGGAATGCAGGAATGCAGGAATGCAGGAATGCAGGAATGCAGGAATGCAGGAATGCAGGAATAATTTTACGGTGTTATGGGGAAAAAAGAGGGGAATTTCAGTGAATTTTAGGCAAAAAAAATCCTTTGCCGAAGCAAAGGATTGTTTTCTGGCAGGGGCGGAGGGACTCGAACCCCCAACACCCGGTTTTGGAGACCGGTGCTCTACCAATTGAACTACGCCCCTAAATAGGGTGGCGGAACGGACGGGGCTCGAACCCGCGACCCCCTGCGTGACAGGCAGGTATTCTAACCAACTGAACTACCGCTCCACCGATACTGTACCAAAATCAGAAAATCGTTCTGAACTTGGGTGTTTCG